>NZ_DATKFR010000270.1:0-1789 GCF_035511255.1 Parvibaculum sp. | reverse complement strand
TACCTATAACCGCGCCGAGCAGGCCTTCACCAAAGGCCAGCCGGAATGGGGCGCGCATCTCGCCGACGAGCTGCAGCGGCTCGTCGATCTTCATGACGCCTCGACCATCGCGGCCGTCATCGTCGAGCCGATGGCCGGCTCGACGGGCGTGCTGCCGCCGCCGGTCGGCTATTTGCAGCGCTTGCGCGAGCTTTGCACCAAGCACGGCATCCTGCTGATCTTCGACGAGGTCATCACCGGCTTCGGACGGCTCGGCTATGCGACGGCGGCTGAACGCTTCGGCGTCACGCCCGACATCATCACCTTCGCCAAAGGCATCACGAGCGGAACGGTGCCGATGGGCGGCGCGATCGTGCGCAAGCATATTTACGAGGCCTTCCAGTCGGGCCCCGATCATGTGATCGACCTTTTCCACGGCTATACCTATTCGGGCCATCCGCTGGCCGCCGCGGCGGGCCTCGCGACGCTCGACCTCTATCGCAAGGACAATCTCTTCGTGCGCGCGCAGGCGCTGGAGCCGATCTTCGCCGACGCGATCATGAGCCTCAAGGGCCACAAGCTGATCGCCGACATCCGCACCATCGGGCTTGCGGGCGCCATCGACCTCGTGCCCATCGACGGGCTTCCGGGCAAGCGCGGCTTCGAGACGATGCGCCACGCCTTCCACGACGAGAACATGATGGTGCGCGTGTCGGGCGACTGCATCGCCTTCTCGCCGCCGCTGATCGTGGAAAAAGCGCAGATCGAGGAAATCTTCCACCGCTTCCGCAAGGTACTCGACCGGGTGGCGTGAGGCCGCTCCACCGATGCCGTCGTCCCGGGATTTATTCCCGGGACCCAACGACATCGATACTTGCTGAGCCGTCGATGGGTCCCGGCAACAAGTGTCGGGACGACATCATCAGAAGTCGGCCGTCAGTAATTCCCCGCCTTCTTCGCCGATTCGCGTTCGGCCCAGCCATAGATGCCCTTGGCCATCAGCGAGGCTTCGGCCTTGCGGCGCTGGCCATAGATGGCGGCGCGGATGCCGTGGACCTCGCGGTTTTCGGGCTCGGCCTGCGCGGCCATTTCGGCGAAGTGACAGGCGAGGCGAAGATCGCCGCCTTCGGCGAGTTCCGACGCACGCTTCGCAAGAACCAGGGCGCCGCCCGCGAGGCGCGCGAGTTCGGCCGCCAGCACGGCGTCGGGCGCGGGCTTCAGATGGGCGGGGTTGCCGTCATACCAGCCGCCATAGAGACGCCAGATATTGTGGATGACGAATTCGGGCTCGTCATAGACCGGGCGCAAGTAGGGCTTGTCCATCAGCGATGAGGGAAGCTTCACCGACTGCACGATGTCGTCGAGGCGGAGCCCTGCATTCATCATGTCGAGCGTCTGGCGCACCAGCGTTTCGAGCGCGGTCGCGATATTGTCGAGAACGCTCGCGATGCGCGCCTTGCCCGCAATGGGAAGGCCATGCGCCGGCAGCAGCAGTTCGGGTTCGAGCGCGATCATTTCGCGCAGCGCTTTTGCCCATTCGAGCGGATAGCGCTGCACCTTCTGCGGATTGCCGGCATTGGGGAAGACCCAGGTGACGAAATCGCCCGAGCAGATCGCCTTGTGCTCCGGCACCCAGGCCCAGAGATGATCGTCGGTCTCGCCGATCGCGTGGTGAAGTTCGAAATGCGTGTCGCCGACCTTCATGTCGAGGCGGTCGCGGAAGGTCGTGTCGGGCTCGACCCAGGGATCGGGGCCGAAGCGGCCGGCCGGCGGCAAGGCCTTGCCCTGCGCATCGGTCACACCCATGCGC
>NZ_DATKFR010000269.1:0-2194 GCF_035511255.1 Parvibaculum sp. | reverse complement strand
GAACTACGTTTGGTCGAACTGGTCAGGGTGGGTAAAAGCCTGGCCGAAATCCATCGCCGAGCCTGCGACCGAAGAGGAACTTGCCTCGATCGTCCGGGACGCGGAGACCCCCATCCGCGTCGCCGGCACGGGCCACTCCTTTACGCCGCTGGTCGAAACCGCGGGCACCATCGTTACGCTGCGACATATCGCCGGTGTCGTCGATCACGATCCCGCAGCCTCCACCGCGCGTATCAAGGCCGGCACGACGATCCGCGATCTGGGGCCAATGTTGTTCGATCGCGGCCTTGGCCTCGTCAATCAGGGCGACATAGACCGCCAGTCGATCGCGGGCGCGGTCGGAACGGGTACGCATGGCACGGGCGGCGAGTTGGGCTCCGTCTCGGCGGCGGTTGCGGGATTCCGGCTCGTCACCGCCGACGGCACGGTCGTCACGGCGAACCGCGACGAGAACCCGGACGTCTTCGATGCGGGCCGCGTTTCGATGGGCAGCCTCGGTATCATGAGCGAAATCACCATGCAGTGCCGACCTGCCTATGCGCTGGAGGAAACGGGCGGGGCGATGCCCGTCGAGGAGGTGCTGTCGCGCGCCGAGGAACTGCGCGACGCCAACCGGCATTTCGAATTCTTCTGGTTCCCTTATGCCGATCAGGCCATCTTCAAGATACTGGCCGAGACCGCGAAACAGCCAAAGCCGCGCCGCCGCCGCGAGGAAGGCGACCTGTCGCGCGACGACAAGGTCATGATCCTCGCCTGCGAGTCGACGCGCTACGCACCTCTTATACGCGGGCCGTTGCAGAAATTCCTGACGTCGAGCAGCGGGCGCTATTCATCGGGCTCGCTGACCGAGCCCGGCCGTGTGCGCTGGTCGCACGAAGCCTTTCCCAGCGACCGCAACGTGCGCTTCAACGAGATGGAATATGCGGTGCCCGTCGATCGCGGGCTCGACTGCATTCAGGAAGTCGCGGCGCATATGCGCAAATGCGGCATCAACTTCCTCTTCCCGCTCGAGTTCCGCTATGTCGCCGCCGACGAGGCCTGGCTGAGCCCATTCCATGGCCGGGACAGCGTGACGATCTCGGTGCATCAGTACCATCGGCAGCCCTATGACAAGCTGTTCGCCGGCGTGGAAGCGATATTCGCGCGCTACGAAGGCCGTCCGCATTGGGGCAAGCTCCACACGCTCGGCGCTGCCGAACTTGCGCAGCTCTATCCGCGCTGGGAGGATTTCCAGACGGTGCGCCGCCGGCTCGACCCGAAGGGAAAATTCCTCAATACCTATCTGAAGCGGATTTTTGGCGAGGGCTAGATCAAGCCCGCTCAATGCGGGCAACAGTCTGTCCTTCCGCAACCGCGTCTTCCTCGGCGACGAGAATGTCGAGCACACGGCAGGCAAAGGGCACCGGCACCGGGATTTCCATCTTCATCGATTCCAGAATGAGGATCGGATCGTCCTCGTCGAGCATGTCGCCGGGCTTCACCTCGATCTTCCAGACCTTGCCGGCGATCTCGCTTTTGACGTCGATGCTCATGCCGTTCTCCCCGTTTCTCCAATATCGCTCGCGAGCGCGACCGACTTGACGAGCGCCCAGACCGGGCGGCCCGGTGCAAGGGCAAGGCGCTCCACCGCGCGGGTCGTGACGCGCGCGAAGAGCATAATGGGCGCATCGGTCGAGCCTGCCGCCAGCGCTACGTCGGCCTGCGCCGGTCCCGCCGGTCTGATCTCGACGATTTTCGCTTCGATCACATTCTGAATGCTGAGGCCGGTCGGATGTTCCGTCGCCAATGCAATGTCGCGCGCGTGAAGTCGGAGGCGCACCGTCGCCCCGACGGAGAGCGGCAGCCGCGATAGCGCCAGCGTTGCGCCACCAATGTCGAGCTCGGTCAGATGATATGCTTCGTCATGCCGCGCGATCCGCGCCTCGATGATGGTGGCAGGATCTGTCGCGCCGCCATCCTCGCCGAGAATGAGCGCCTGCACATCGAGACGGTTCAGTACGGCGGCAACGTCGCCTGTTGCCGCGATCCGTCCGCCATGCAGAACGAGCACACGGTCGGCGAGCCGCACGATCTCGTCGATGTTGTGG
Source organism: Parvibaculum sp. (assembly GCF_035511255.1). Classification (GTDB taxonomy): domain Bacteria; phylum Pseudomonadota; class Alphaproteobacteria; order Parvibaculales; family Parvibaculaceae; genus Parvibaculum. The sequence continues at coordinate 107 of NZ_DATKFR010000269.1, read as the reverse complement.
CTGACGAAGAGGATCGGCAGATCGAGCCGGCGGTGCAGCGCGTCGAGGAAAGGCATGATCTCGCGACGGCGGCGAATGTCGAGACTCGCCAGCGGTTCGTCCATCAG
>NZ_DATKFR010000268.1:0-12257 GCF_035511255.1 Parvibaculum sp. | reverse complement strand
GGCAGCGGCGCTGTTCGACTATTTCGGAAAGATCACGGCCGACCGTCGCAAGAACCCGAAGGACGACGTCGCCAGCGTCATCGCCAACGGCATGATCGACGGCGCGCCCATCGGCGATCGCGAGGCGATGAGCTACTACATCATCGTCGCGACGGCGGGACACGACACGACGAGTTCGGTGACGGCGGGCGGGCTTCTGCAGCTCATCAAGAATCCCGATCAGATGGCGAAACTCAAAGGGGATCTGTCGTTATTGCCGAGCACGGTCGAGGAGGCGATCCGCTGGGTGACGCCGGTGAAGCATTTCATGCGCACCGCGACGGAGGACTACACGCTGCGCGGCAAGACGATCAAGGCGGGCGACGGCTTGTGTCTCCACTATCCGAGCGGCAATCGGGACGAGGAGGTCTTCGACGAGCCTTTCAAATTCAAGGTCGACCGTACGCCGAACAAGCAGGTCGCCTTCGGCTATGGCGTTCATCTCTGCCTCGGCATGCATCTGGCGCGCATGGAAATCCGGGCGCTCTACAACGAGCTTCTGCCGCGTCTGAAGAGCATCGAGCTGGCAGGCGAGCCGCGAAACACGCGCGCGAATTTCGTCAGCGGCCTCAAGACCATGCCGGTGCGGTATCGCTTCGCCTAGGAATTCGGGAGAGAAACATGAAGATCACCGCAGCGGTGGCGCGGGCGGCCGATGCCGCGTTCAGCATCGAGGAGATCGAGATCGACGAGCCGCGCGCCGACGAGATTCTGGTGCGCGTCGTCGGCGTCGGGCTCTGCCATACGGATCTCGTCTTCAAGGCGGCAGGCATTCTGGCGCTGCCCGTCGTGCTCGGACATGAAGGCTCAGGCGTCGTCGAGAAGGTCGGCGCGAAGGTGTCGAAGGTGAAGGCGGGCGACCGCGTCGCCATCACCTTCCGCTCCTGCGGCACCTGCGACCGCTGCGAGAAGGGCCAGCCCGCCTATTGCCGGACCATGCCGATGCTCAACTATATCGGCATGCGGCCCGACGGGACCAAGGCGCTCCATGCAGGCGGCGCCGACATCTCCAGCAATTTCTTCGGGCAATCGTCCTTCGCCAATTATTGCCTGACCTATGAGCGCAATGTCGTGAAGGTTCCCGAAGGCGTGCCGCTCGAACTGGTCGGGCCGCTCGGCTGCGGCGTGCAGACGGGAGCGGGCGGCATCATACGTTCGCTTGCCTGCGAGAAAGGCTCTTCGGTGCTGATCCTCGGCGGCGGCGCGGTCGGGCTCAGCGCGGTCATGGGCGCGGTCGTGCAAGGCTGCGGCACGATCATCGTGCTCGAACCGCATGAGGCGCGGCGCAAGCTCGCGATGGAACTCGGCGCGACGCATACGATCGACCCGAAGGCCTCGCCCGATCTCGCCGCCGCCGTGAAGGACATCCTGCCGCTCGGCGTCGACTATGCCTTCGATACGACGGGCATTCCGGCCGTGCTTCAGGCGACGATGAACTGCCTCGGCTCGCATGGCGTCTTCGGGATCGTCGGCGTCTGCCCGCCGGGCACGCCGGTACCGGGCGATCTTTCGAGCGTCATTACCTATGGCCATACGATCAAGGGGATCATCGAGGGGGACAGCGATCCGGACGTCTTCATTCCCGAGATGATCGAGCTCTACAAGAAGGGCAGGCTTCCCTTCGACAAGCTGATCCGCACCTATCCGCTCGCCGAGATCAATCAGGCGATCGCCGATCAGCATCATGGCGATTGCGTCAAGGTGGTGCTGTTGACCGGCGCCTAGAGGCGGGGAGGGCGCGGCGGGAGCCGCTGCGCCCCCATGCCAAGATTTACGCGCCATCGTCCAAGACGGCTTGCGCGCTGCCCGGCGATCATGAGGCCGGAGGTCCCGAAAGGCGGACTTCGCCGATCAGGAAGGGGCTTTGCGCGTGGCTAAACCGAATACATTGATTTTCGTCGATCTCGCGTCCGACGATCCGGCGAAAGCCGGACAATTTTATGCCGAAGTCTTCGGCTGGCAGGACGATGCTCGTCCCCTCGGCGTCTTCCACCGCATGGTGCCCGGCGGCTTCTTCGCCAATCCGGATGGTCGCGACAGCCAGATCGGCAATCTGCATCTCGGCATTTTCGACGCCGCCAATGCGCGTCCGCATCCCTCACCGGAGGGTGTCGAGCCGCGCCATCTCGCGGGCGACGGCCGCAAGGCGCGCATCTGGATTCTCGTGAGCGAGGACGACACGGTCGAGCGCATTCTCTCGACAGCCGAGAAGCTCGGTGCCACGGTGCTCTGGAAGGATCACTACTGGAAGGAGTTCAACGGCTTCAACCACGCCTTCCGCGATCCATGGGGCAACGAGATCATCCTGTGGGGCAAGGCCGGGCCTGAGCCGCGCATACCGGACGGCTTCACACGCGAATGAGGACCGCATGACGGGCGCGGGCGGGCCGGGCAAGGTCATCTGCCTCGGCATCAACAATGTGGACCTGATCTACGGGCTGAAGCTCTCCGAGCTCGGACCCGACACCAAGATCATGACGCGTGCCGCGACGACCTTGATCGGCGGGCAATGCGTCAATGCCGCCGCGACGCTGGCGGGGCTCGGCCTCGATGTGGCCTATGTCGGAACCCGCGGTTCGGACGGAAACGGCGATCTGGTGCGGCGCTTCCTCATGGAGCGCGGGATCGATGCCTCGGGCTGCGTCGTCGCCGAGGGGATGCCGAACACGACGGCGCTGATCTTTGTCGACGAGGCGAGTGGCGAGCGCTGCATCGTCGTCACCACGCCGGAGGGCTATCCGTCGCATCCGGGTCTCGTAGACGAAGCCCTGTGGCGGGCCGGCGCCTATCTCTATCTCGACGGCAACGAGATCGAGGCGGCGCTGCGCATGGCGGTGGAAGCACGACGGCGGGGTATTCCGACGCTCGCCGATGTCGAAAGCCTCAATGAGCGGACGCGGGCGCTGATCGGCACGGTCGATACGGCGATCGTGCCTTTGGGCATCGGTACGGCGCTTGCGGGCACGGCGGACCACTCCGCCATGCTGGAGGCGTTGCGGGCGGCGGGGCCGTCGCGCGCCGCCGTGACCCTCGGTCCCGACGGTGCGGTCGGCATAGACGCGGATGGGCGCATTCATCGCGTGCCCGCCGTCGCCGTGACCGCCGTCGACACCACGGGCGCGGGCGACGCTTTCCATGCGGGCTTTCTCTTCGCCGACGTCAGCGGCGCGAGCTTTGCGGAAGCGCTTTCCTTCGGGGCGCTTGTCGCCGCCGAAAAGTGCCGCGTGCCGGGCCCCTCGCTGCCGGTGCCCCTGTTGCGGAGCTGCCGCGCGCGGTTCGACGCAACCTCCATCGCTTCCTAGGCGGTCAACAATCCGTGCGCGCCGGTTCTGGACACTCGCCCGTTCCTGACTGATGCTGAACATGGGGGAGGACTGCCACCTTCGGCTTCTTCAAGGAGACGGTGCGATGCAGTCCAGAAATCCGGCGGCGACCGGTACGATCATTGCCTGCGCGACCGGCAATTTCGTCAGCGCGACGCCGATGGTCAACACGGTCTTCGGCCTCTTTCTCATTCCACTGTCCCAGGAATTCAACTGGCCGCGTTCCGGCATCTCGGCCGTCCTCGGGATCGTCGCGGTGGTCGGCGCGCTCGCCTATCCGGTCGTCGGGCGGCTGGCCGACCTCTATGGCGCACGCCGCATCGTCCTCGTCGGCAATCTTCTCTTCGCGGGTGCCATCGCTTCGGCGGCGCTCGCCAATGGAAGCCTCATTCAGTTCTATGCGATCTTCGCGCTGATCGGCGTGACGGCGGCGCTGCCGAGCACCGTGCTGCTCACCAAGATCGTCTCCGCCTGGAGCGTCAAACGGCGCGGCGTCTATATCGGATTGACGGCCGGGCTCGGCAACGGGCTTGGCGCGACCCTCGTGCCGATTTTCGCGCAGATGCTGATGAGCGCCGAAGGCTGGCGCGCGACCTATGTGGGGCTTGGCGTCGCGACGGCCGTCATCGGCTTTCCGATCCTCTACATGCTTTTGCGGGAAGCGCCCGCGAGCCTGCGGGAAAGCGAGGCGGAAATCGACGCCGACAAGGGCATGACGCTCGACGCGGCGCGGCGGACGCCGACCTTCTGGATGATCCTCGCCGCCATCGCGCTGGGGGCAGGCTGCATGACCGCGATTTTCGCGCATGTCATTCCGATGCTCATCGACCGAGGGATGGACGCGGGCAGGGCGACCAGCGTCCTTGTCGTCTTCGCGCTCGTCACGGTCGCTTGGCAGGTCGCGCTTGGCTTCGTTCTCGACCGGGCGCGGTCGCCGCGGATCGTCGCTCCCTTCTATCTGGCGGCCTTTGTCGGCCTAGCGCTTTTCGCCGGCTCGTCGAGCTATCCGCTGCTTCTCGTCGCGGGCGCGCTGATGGGGATCGGCCTCGGCACGGAATACGGCGTCATGCCTTACTATGTCTCGCGCTATTTCGGCCTGAAGGCTTATGGCGCGATCTATGGCGTGATGTACGGGACGGTCGTTCTGGTGATGGGCTTCACGCCCTTCGCGATGGACGCGGTCTTCGATCTGTCCGGCTCCTACGACATCGCGATTTATGCGATCGAGGCGGCGCTCATCGTCGGTGCGGTCCTGATTTCGCGGCTCAGACCCTATGGCATGGCCGATTTCGTCGGTTCCGACGCGACGAACCGGGGTGCGAGCCCCGATCTGCCGAAAGTGTAATCAGAAAATCGCACTTTCTTTGGGCAGGTCCCGGAACGGGTGTTGCTGACACAACAAATCCATCCTCCCGCGCCAAGACGCTCCGGGCCTCGGGCCCTAGGCTCGGAAGTTGCAGATCACCGGTCTGGACGCGCGGACGAGGCGGGTTCAGCCGGAGACCGGCAAAGCAGGAGCGGATCAGTGAGCAGTCAGATTTTCAACGATGAATTCTTTGCGGGGCTTTCGAGCTCCGTCGGCGACGTCACCGAAGCGGAGACATTGCCGCCCGAATGTTATACGGACGAAGGATTCTTCGAGTTCGAGAAGGAAGCTCTGTTCAACCACGAGTGGCTCTGCGTCGGCCGCGAGGACTGGGTGAAATCGCCGGGCGACTACTTCACCACCTCCCATATCGGCGAACCGATCATCGTGGTGCGGACGCGCGAGGGCGCGTTGAAAGCAATGTCGGCCGTCTGCCAGCATCGCGCGATGCTGGTTGCCGAGGGGCACGGCAACACGCGCGGTTTCGTCTGCCCCTATCATCACTGGACCTACAGTCTCGACGGCAAGCTCGTCGGCGCGCCGGCGATGAACCGCACCTGCAATTTCAGCCGCGACGACATCGCGCTGCCGGAAATCAGGACCGAAGTCTGGCTGGGTTTCATTTTCATCAATTTCGACGCCGATGCACCGGCGCTGGCACCCCGGCTTGCCGTGGTCGCCGATGCGCTTGCCCATTACGATCTCCCGGCGGCGGAGGGCCCTTTCCCCGACGCGCCCATGCCCTTCGCCTGGAACTGGAAGGTCATGATGGAAAACAACAATGATGGCTATCACGCGACGCGTCTCCACAAGGGCCCGTTGCATGATTTCATTCCGAGCGAGCTTGCGGTCTTTCCGGAAGTTCCGGCGGATAGTGCCGGCTATTTGAGGTTCAACGGCACGCTGCATCCGGACGCGGCTTTCAACATCCTGCAGAAGGCGGTCCTGCCGATCTTTCCGGGCCTGACCGACGAAGACCGCAGCCGTGCGGTTTTCGCGAATATTCCGCCGACGCTGTCGCTGGTCGTCACCAGCGACATGGTGATCTATCTGATCCTGCATGCGGAAGCGGCCGGCAAGCATTCGATGACGATGGGCTATCTCGTGGCGCCGGGCGCCATGGCCGAGCCGCTGTTCGCCGAACGCATGGACATGAACATGAAGGCGGCGATGGAAATCACCGAGCAGGACCTTCACGTCGACGAGCTCGTGCAGGTGGGCCTGCGCTCGCGTTTCGCGATCCGTGGCCGCTATTCCTGGCAGGAGCAGGCGCAGCGGGATTTCAACGTCTGGCTGGTGCAGCGTTATCAGGCGGCCTGGCGCCGGAGGAAAGAGAGCCGTGCGCCACTCGCTCCGGTGGAACTGCGAGCCAGGTCGTGAGCCGACAGCAAGACGGAAAGAGAAGCGGCAGGATCAGTAGATGAGTGACGTCGAGACACCGCGCATGCCCGCGATCTTCTTCGGGCATGGAAGCCCGGGAAACGTGATGGAAGAAAACCGCATCACCACGACGTGGCGAGATCTCGGCAAGGAGATCGGAAAGCCAAAGGGCATCATCTGCATTTCCGCGCATTGGTTTATCGGCGGCACGGGCGTCACCGCCATGGAGCGGCCGCGTACGATCCACGACTTCGGCGGCTTCCCGAAGATCATGTATGAGATGCGCTACGACGCACCCGGAGACCCGGCGCTTGCGGATCGTGTCGCTGAGCGGTTGAAGCCCATAGACGTCACGCTCGACCAGAGCTGGGGCTTCGATCACGGGACATGGTGCGTGCTCACCAAGGTCTATCCCGAGGCCGACGTTCCCATCGTTCAGCTCAGCATCGACGCGCGCAAACCGCCTCGTTTCCATTACGAACTCGGCCGGATGCTCGCGCCGTTCCGCGACGAGGGCATCCTGATCGCGGGGAGCGGCAACATCGTCCACAACCTGCCGGAGATGAACTGGCGCAGCCAGTCCGGCGGCTATCAATGGGCGCAGCGCTTCGGCGACCATATCCGCAAGGCCATTGTCGAGGACGAGCCCGACAACATCGTGAACTATGCCGAATTCGGCCGCGACGCGATGCTTTCGGTGCCGACACCCGAACATTATCTGCCGCTTCTCTATGTGATGGGCGCGCGCGATGCCGCAGACGACATCCGCTTCGAGAACGAATTCGTCGAATACGGTTCTCTCGACATGACGACGGTTGTCGTCGGCTCCATGTCGACAGGCCAATAAAGTAAAAGGGGTGCGATATGAGTGTTCCGGCCAAAACGCAATTCGGTCTGCCGTCCGACAAGGGGCAGAAGGATCTCGGGGTTTTCCTGCCGATCGCCAATGGCGGATGGATTCTGTCGTCGAACGCGCCGGAGATCGACGCTTCTTATGAATATAATCGCAAGGCGGCGCTCCTCGCGGAGGAGCACGGTCTTGATTTCATCATGGCGATGGCGAAGTGGCGCGGCTATGGCGGTCCCCGCAAGCATTGGCAATATTCGCTCGACTCGCAAATTCTGATGGCCGCGCTCGCCGCCGAGACCAAGCGCGTCAAGGTCTGGGCGACGGTGCATACGCTGCTGCAGAACCCCGCCGTGACGGCCAAGATGATTACGACGCTCGATCTCATCAGTCACGGACGCGCCGGTCTCAACGTCGTGACGGGCTCCTACAAGGGCGAATTCGAGCAGATGGGGGCCTGGCGCGAGGGCGTCGGCCATGACGAGCGCTACGATCTCGCGAGCGAATGGATCCAGATCATCAAGAAGCTCTGGAGCGAGGAGAGCGTCACGGTCGACGGCAAGTATTTCAAGATGGATGACTGCCAGTCCGATCCGAAGCCGATCGCCAAACCCCATCCGTTCCTCGTCTGCGCCGGCACGTCGGCCAAGGGCTGGCAGTTCACGACCGACGAGATGGATGCGATCTTTCTCGGCGGCAAGGATAATGCGGAGCTCGCGTCGCTCAGCAAGTCCGCCAAGGCAACGGCGGGCGCGTCGGGGCGTTACATCCGGACCTATACGATGATGAACCTGGTCATCGGCGAAACGGACGCCGAGGCCGCCGCGACGGCGGCGCATTATCGCGCGGGTTTCGACGAGGAAGCCATGCACGGCATGATGCGGGCCTATGGCTTCATCGACAGCGAGATCGGCAAGGAGAACGCGTTCACCGCCAAGGCACGTTCGTCCTTCATGTCGTCGCATCTCGTCGGATCGGCGGAAAGCGTCGCCGCGCAGATGATCCAGATGCTCGACGAATGCGATCTCGACGGCATGATGCTGATCTTCCCCGACTATCACAAAGGCATTCCGATCTTCGCCGAGAAGATCATGCCGAAGATCCGTGCGCGCTTTCCGGCGTTGCCTCTCGAGGCGGCGCATGCCGTCTGAGGGCATCGCCCTTCGCGACCCGCCGGTGGAGGCCGACAGGCTGCCGCCGATGATCGTGCCGTCGCGCACCGCGCTGGTGATCGTGGACGCCCAGGAGGACTTCATCGGCCCGACGGGCGTTCACGCGCGGCTCGGTTTCGACATGTCCGCCGTCGAGGCGCCGCTCGCCAATGTCGTGCGGTTGGCGGAAGCCGCGCGACGGGCCGGCGCGACGGTCGTTTTTCCCCGCGTCGTCACGACGCCGGAGACGGACAGCGAAGCGCTGAAGCTGCTCGCGCGGCGCAAGGGCCGGTCGGAGAACTCCATCGCAATCTGCAGGGAGGGGACGCCCGGGGCGGATTACTACGGCATTCGCCCGCAAGAGGGCGACATCGAGATTGCCAAGGTTCTCTTTTCGAGCTTTCAGGGAACCGATCTCGAGCAACAGTTGAAGGCGAAAGGCGTCGATACGCTGGTGATGACCGGCTTCACGACGGATTGCTGCGTCGATTGCACGGCGCGGGACGCCTTTCATCGAAATTTCAGCGTCTTTGTCGTCGTCGATGCCTGCGCAGCTTTCGGCGACGGCCTTCATGTCGGCGCGCTCAATGGGTTGGCGAAGAACTGCGCTTTGCTCGTCGAGACGGATTCGGTCGTCAAGGCATGGTCAGGGACATAGCATGACCGACGCCGCCGCGCTGCATGTCGATACGCTGATCTCCGGCGCGATGCTCGTCACCTTCGACGGCGAGCGCCGTATCGTCAAGGACGGCAGTATCGCGATTGCGGGAACGCGCATCGTTGCGGTCGGCAAGCGTACCGAAATCGAGCCGGGGATCGTCGCCAGGAAGACCATCGACGGACGCCGGTTTGTCGTCACGCCAGGCTTCGTCAACGGGCACATCCATGTCACCGGCGAACCGTTGACGCGCGGCTATGTGCCCGACAATACGGGCTTCGAGGAAAACGTCTGGCGCTGGCTCATTCCGCTTTATCATGCACATACGCCAGAGGAAGAGCGCCTCTCCGCGCAGCTCGCGGCTGTCGAAATGCTGCGCTCCGGCGCAACCTGCTTTCTCGAAGCCGGCACCATCCTCGATCTCGACGCGGTGGTGGATGGGCTGACCGAAACGGGGATCAGGGGAAGGGTCGGAGCCTGGGCGCAGGACCGTGCCTACGATCCGACCGAGAACCAGACGGCGCTCACCGACAAGGCGATACGGGTTCTGCAAGACGAGATGGAGCGGTTTCCGGGCGGCAAGCAGGCGCGCATCGCGGCCTGGCCGAACCTTGTCGGGCATTCGACGGGAACCGACGAGCTCTGGACGGCGGCGAAGGCGCTGGCCGACCGGTATGGCGCCGGTATCTCCGCGCATATGAGCCCCGCGCCGCTCGACGCCGAATGGTATCTCGAAAACACAGGGCGACGTCCGATCGCGCATCTCGCCGAGATCGGCGTGTTGGGCGCCAATGTTTCGCTGACCCATGCGGTGCATCTCGATGCGCACGAGGTCGGACTTCTGGCGTCGACCGGCACCAATGTCACGCATTGCCCGCTGTCGGGCCTCAAGGGCGCGTACGGCATCACCTCGAAAGGGCTCTTCCCGGAAATGGCGGCGGCGGGCGTCAACATCATGCTCGGCACCGACGGCAACAATAACGGCAATGCATCCGACATCATGCGCTGCATCTATCTCGCCGCCGCGCTTCAGAAGGACGCCCGACGAGACGCCTCGCTCTTTCCGGCGCATGAGGCGCTCACCATGGCGACGCTCAACGGTGCGAAGGCGCTCGGCCTCGAGAACGAAATCGGCTCGCTCGAAGTCGGGAAAAAGGCCGATCTCGTGCTGCACGACACCGGTCGGCCTGAATGGCGGCCGCTCCACAACGTGCTCAACCAACTCGTCTGGTCGGCCGACGGGCGCGGCGTTCACAGCGTTTTCGTCGATGGCGTGCGGGTGATCGACAATTACCGTTCGACTCTGATCGACGAAGAAGAGCTCTACAGAAAGGCGCAGATTGCGGGCGAGACGATCGTCGCGCGATCCGGCTTGCCCTTTGTCTCCGCCTGGCCGGTTGTCTGAAAGCTCATCATCTGCGCGATTTCGGAGCAGGCGGAATGCGCGCTTGCCCCTCCGAGAGGCAGCAGCATCGGCGACCGGCGGGAGAGCAAGATGTTGTTCGCGGCTGCACAAGACGCAGGCAGGCTCTCTCACCTAGCTTCATTGTCACAATAGGTCGCGTTTTCTCCGTGCCGCCGGGCCGTTGCCGGGAACTCGTGGCCTTCAGGTTCAAAGTCGCTTCGAGGGATTTGAGATGTCTTTGATGGAACAGGAAGAAAGTATCCTCGACGCGCAGGCGCCGGAGCTTCACATCCTCAATGCGACGCCGAAGACCGTCCACTGGGGATATTTCGATGCGGGCCTCGCGCCGGCTCTCCGTGTCAAAAGCGGCGATTTCGTCAAGGCGCAGGCGATCACGCATCATGCGGGCGACGCGCCGGACCTGATGATGGACGAGAGCATCAAATGCATTTTCGCCAGCATCCCGGAAGCCGATCGCAATCCCGGCGTTCATCTGATGACCGGCCCGATCTATGTCGAGGACGCGAAGCCCGGCGACATTCTCGAAGTGCGCTATCTGAGCATGGCGCCGCGTTTCGCTTATGGCTCGAACCTCGCCGCTCATTGGGGGCATCTCTACAAGGAGCTCGGCGAGAAGGAGCGGGTGACGATCTATCGGATCGACATGTCGAGCAATCAGGCGGAAGCCGCCTATGCTTACGACTTCCCCGGCAAATACGAGATACCGGGCAAGATCACGAATTGCCCGGAATGCGATCGCCAGAAGGCGCTGAAGGGCGTGCGGGTTCCGGTGCGGCCGCATCTCGGAACGGCGGGTGTCGCGCCCGACGTCAAGGGCCGCGTCAGCACGGTTCCGCCGGGCGCGCATGGCGGAAACATCGACAACTGGCGTATCGGCGCAGGTGCGACGATGTATTATCCGGTGCAGGTCGATGGCGCTCTCTTCTCGGTCGGCGACCCGCATGTCTCGCAGGGCGACGGCGAAATCAGCGGGACGGCGATCGAGGCCTCGCTCGACGTGATGTTCCAGATCGTCCTACGCAAGGATTTCAGCTTCCCGTCGCCGCTGCTCGAAACGCCGCGCAACTGGATCGTGCATGGTTTCGACGAAGACCTCGACGTCGCCATGCGCAACGCGGCGGTCGACATGGTTCATCTTTTGTCGGATCACCGGGGCCTCTCGAAGGACGACGCCTATTCGCTGATGAGCGTGTCGGCCGATTTCACGGTGACGCAGGTGGTCGATGGACGGCAGGGCGTCCATGTGCGAATCCCGAAGACGATGTTTGCCTTGCAGGACGAGAAATAGCGCAAGGCGCAACGGCGGTTTTCGCGCCCGGCGTCCGGCACGGTCTTTGCTGATGAACGATCGGTAAGGTTTTGTGCCGGAGTATCGAGTAGGTGAATCCGCAAGGAATGCGACCGTTGCAGGGCAAGGCCGGAATGCACCAGCGCTCCGACTGCAACGTCGGAGAGCAACGGACTGGTGAAAAGCTGCGCATTGGCAAAAAAATGCGGCAGTGGACGCCGGATAGACAGCTTCATTCGAGGAGCGGCGCCAAGAACGCCGCTGCAGTCCAATGAAAGCCTGGCAGTTCTCGACCGAAGCCTATGCGAAGTCCGACCGGCTCGCCGCCTGGCATAACGCGCTGGCGAAGCTCACCATGGTTTCCTCCAACCTGCGCGAGGACGAGTTCTACGGCATCATTTCCGCCGTGGCATCGCCCATGGGCATCGAGTTCGCGCGGATCACCTCGACGCCGCAATCCATTACGGGTCTCGGGAAGAAAGAGCCCGAGGGAATCTGGGTCGCTCTCGTGATCGAAGGCCGCGTTTCGGTCCGCGACGGTGCGCGCGAAGTGAACGCGCTGCCGGGCGACATTCTTTATGGCGCCATGGGCCATGCCGTCGGTTCTCAATCGATCCTGACGCTGCTGACGGACGGCAGGCTCATCATGGTCAAGATCCCGCGCTCCGCCTTCAATCCGCGGCTGCTCGCGCCGCTGCCGACCAATGTCATCCACCTGCCGGGACGAGCGGGGATAGGCTATGTCCTGGCCGGCTTCCTCAATTCCGTTTCCGACGCGC
>NZ_DATKFR010000267.1:0-4514 GCF_035511255.1 Parvibaculum sp. | reverse complement strand
ACGTCGAAGCCATCCTCCGCTAGCACGCGCGCGAGCAGACGGTTCGCGACGGGCTCACTGTCGACCAGCACGCCGTCGCAATCGAAGATGACGAGAGAGGGAGAAAACGGAAACGCCATGACGCGCTTATCGGGCGTCATGGCGTTTCGCGCAAGTCACGTTTCGTGAGGGATTACATCACTCGAGGATGCTGCGAAGCATCCAGGCGGCCTTCTCGGCGGCCGTCATGCGCTCCGTCAGAAGATCGCAGGTCGCTTCGTCTTCCGCCGCCTCGGCGACTGCAAAAACTTCGCGCGATATCTTGCTCAGCTGCTCGTTGCCCTTCACCAGATTGGCGACCATCTGGTTCGCGCTCGGAAGGTCGTTGTCCTCGTGGATCGATGTCAGCTTCGAGAGCTGGCCGTAAGTGCCGGGTGCCTTGGCGCCGAGGGCGCGCATGCGCTCCGCGATCGTGTCGGTCGCCGCCCAGAGTTCGCGGTACTGCTCCTCGAACATCAGATGGAGCGTCCGGAAGGACGGGCCGGTCACGTTCCAGTGATAATTGTGGGTCTTCAGATAGAGCGTGTAGTTGTCGGCGAGCACGCGCGACAGGCCTTCCGCGATGGCCGTGCGGTCCTTTTCCGAAATTCCGATATCGATGGGCATGGCAGTACCTCCTTGCTTGGTAAGATCAATCTAGTCATGTAGGGCAGCCATTACAACATACTTTATAATCATTCTAATGCATGAAGGGCCCGCGTGGCCGCCGAACGGAGGTTTTGATGTTCGGGCATTCGCACCGGAACGGCATTGATTACGATCATCTCTTACCGCGCCGCCAATGCTAGCGGTGCGCCTCGAAAAGACAAACAGGCTCGCATCTGAAAATGCGAGGCCCGAATTTCGTTCCGCCGGATCGCGTGCCCGGCGCTTACCTGAGGGATGCGCAGAACCTTTGAATGCGCTCGCAGGCCCGGGTCAAGGCATCCGTGGACGTCGCATAGGAAATGCGGAAGAAGGGCGCGAGGCCGAAGGCTTCGCCATGCACGACGGCGACGCCCTCTTCCTCGAGCAGGGCTTCCACGAAATCCTGGTCGGTCTCGATGACCCGGCCCTTCGGCGTCGTCTTGCCGATGCAGCCCGCGCAGGACGGATAGACATAGAAGGCGCCTTCGGGCGTCGGGCATTTGATGCCCTTCGCCTGATTGAGCATCGACACGACGAGGTCGCGGCGCTCCTTGAAGCTCGCGGCGCGCTCGGGAATGAAATGCTGCGTGCCGTTCAGCGCCTCGACCGCCGCCCACTGGCTGATCGACGTCGGGTTCGAGGTCGACTGGCTCTGGATCGTCGTCATCGCCTTGATGAGTTCGATGGGACCGGCGCAATAGCCGATGCGCCAGCCGGTCATCGAATAGGCTTTGGAGACGCCGTTCATGGTGAGCGTGCGGTCATAAAGTTTCGGCTCGACCTGCGCCGGGCTCACGAACTTGAACCCGTCATAGGAGAGATGCTCGTACATGTCGTCGCTGAGAATCCAGACATGCGGATGGCGCAGCAGAACATCGGTGAGCTTCTTCAATTCGTCATGCGTATAGGCCGCGCCCGTCGGGTTCGACGGCGAGTTGAAGATGAACCATTTCGTCTTCGGCGTGATCGCCTTTTCGAGCGCTTCGGGCTGGAGCTTGAAATTGGTCTCCATCCCCGCCCGCGCGATGACCGGCGTGCCGCCCAGCAATTCGACGATGTCGGGATAGGACACCCAATAGGGCGCCGGGATCACGACCTCGTCGCCAGGATTCAGCGTCGCCAGCATCGCGTTGAAGATGATCGGCTTGCCGCCGGGCGCGACGAAGCATTGCGCGGGGCTGTAGTCGAGCCCGTTCTCGCGCTTGAACTTCGCGGCGATGGCCTTCTTCAGCTCGGGAATGCCGCCGACATCGGTGTATTTGGTCTCGCCGCGCTCGATCGCGGCGATGGCGGCGGCCTTGATGTTGTCCGGCGTGTCGAAGTCGGGTTCGCCCGCGCCGAGGCCGATCACGTCGACGCCCGCCGCTTTCAGATCGCGCGCTTTCTGGGTCGCGGCAATGGTTGCCGACGGCTTGATGCGCTTCAGCGAGTCCGAAAGGAAGGCCATGATCTGTCACTCCGGGAAGGGCGCGCAGGCAGCGGCTTCGGCCCCCGCGCGCGACAAAAACCGCTTTCCCGGGACACCCCGGAAAAGCGGCGCAAACCTAAGCCTGCTTCCCTTGCGGCGCAACAGCGATCCGCAAGGGAAAACCCGCCTTCAGGCCGGCGAAACGGCGCCCCAGGCGACCGGCTCGCCGAGCCTTTGTTCGACCGGGATGACGCCCGCCCAGACCGCGAGGCGCATATCTTCCTCATCGTCGGAAGGACCGCTATCCCGAACCTTTGCCGCAACCTCGACAAGAGGGATGCGCAGCACCTGCGTCGCCTTCAATTCCTGCGTATTGGCCGGCCGCGCCTCTTTCGACCGGCCTGCCTTCACGCGTTCGGTGAAGAGGTTCAAAGCGCGCGGCTTGTCGTCCTCCGAAACGGGCGTTGCGATCCCATGCACCATCACCGAGCGATAATTCATCGAATGGTGAAAGGCCGACCGCGCCAGCACCAGCCCGTCGACCAGCGTCACCGTGAGGCAGAGGGGGACACCGGCCGACAGCACCTTCATGAACCGGCTGGTGCGCGAGCCATGCACCAGCACGCTCTCGCCGTCCCGCACATGGAACATCGGCATCGACACCGGGCCGCCTTCGGCGACGAAGGCGACATGGGCGACCAGCGCCTCATCGAGGATCGCATGCACGGTCTCGCGGTCGTAATGCGCCCTGACGGCGCGCTGGCGGACGCGGTGAAGCGGAGAGGTCTGATAGTCGGTCACGGCGGTCTTCCCATTGTCGGAAACTGCGGTCAGCCTGACAGAAATTGGACCTATCGAAAGGTCCATTCGTTGGATTATAAAGGAGCCATAAAAGCCGGGCCCCGACCATGCTCCGTTCGCCGCTTCCGCTCGACAGTTTCGCCCTCGACCCGCAAGCCGAGGCGCCGCTCTATCGCCAGCTCTATGACGCGCTGCGCGGGGCGATCCTCGACGGGCGGCTGGCGGCCGGGGCACGCCTCCCCTCGTCGCGGGTATTGGCCGCCGATCTCGGCGTCGGGCGCAATACCGTTCTCTCCGCTTATGAGCAATTGGCCGCCGAAGGCTATCTGGAGGGACAGGTCGGCGCGGGCACGCGCATCGCGGCGTCCCTGCCCGACAGATTCCTCGCAGTCGGCGCCGGCGAACGCGGAACGCTTACCGCAAAGACCGATCCCGGCATCCCGCTTTCCCGCCGCGGCCAACTCATCGCCTCCGTCAAACGGGGCGCGGCGCGCTATGAGCGCGGCCACGCCCGCGCCTTTCAGCATGGACTGCCGGCGATCGACCAGTTCCCCGCGACGCTGTGGAGCCGGCTGCTCGCACGGCGCGCACGCGATCCACACAACGGCCTCTTCGGCTACGAGACCGGCGAAGGCTACAGGCCCCTGCGCGAGGCGATCGCGGCTCATGCCGGCGCGGCGCGCGGCGTCATCTGCGCGCCGGAACAGGTGATCGTGACGAGCGGCGCGCAGGCCGCCCTCGATCTTGCCGCACGCATGCTGATCGATCCGGGCGATGCCGCATGGATCGAGGAACCGGGCTATCTCGGCGCACGCGGCGCGCTGCTGGGCGCCGGCGCGAAGCTCGTGCCCGTGCCGGTCGATCATGAAGGGATCGACGTCGCCGCAGGGCGCGCGCTCGATCCCTTGCCGAAGCTCATCTATGTGACGCCGTCGCATCAGTTTCCGCTGGGCGTCACCCTTTCGCTGCCGCGCCGGCTCGCACTGCTGGACTTCGCGGGCGCGGCGAAGGCCTGGATCGTCGAGGACGATTACGATTCCGAATATCGCTACAGCGGCCGCCCGATCGCGTCGCTGCAGGGGCTCGATCGCGCCGCGCGCGTGCTCTACATGGGGACGTTTTCAAAGACGCTCTTTCCGTCGCTGAAGGTTGGCTATCTGATCGTTCCCGATGCGCTGATCGATGCGTTCCGTACCGCGATCCGGCTCACGGGTCATGTCCCCTCGCCCGCAATTCAGGCGGCGCTTGCCGACTTCATCGGCGACGGGCATTTCGGCACTCATGTCCGGCGGATGCGGGCTGTCTATGCGGCGCGGCGCGCCTGTCTGATCGAGGCGATAGAACGCGATCTCGGCGAGTTCCTCGAGGCGTCGCCGAGCGATGGCGGCATGCAACTCGTGGGATTTCTGAAGCGGCGGGTCGACGACCGGAAAGCCGCAGAGGCCGCGGCCGCGGCCGATATTCACGTCACGCCGCTTTCGACCTACTATCTCGGCCGGCGAAGCGATGGCGGATTGCATATGGGCTTTGCGGCGATCCCCGAAGCGCAGATCGCCCGGTCGGCGCGCCGGTTGGCACAGGTTTTCGCCGAAGCCCACCTTTGACGGCGTCTCCGCGCGACCCCTTTGCCACAGGGACA
>NZ_DATKFR010000266.1:0-8164 GCF_035511255.1 Parvibaculum sp. | reverse complement strand
ATTTAGCCGTGAACGAAGACCGAAAACGAAGCGGTGAGCGATTCGGACATGCTTCGTTCGCGCAATATTCCAATGCCGGCGGCGGCGTGTGTTAACCTCCGGTCCCGGGCTTGCGCGACACCGGTCTTGCGCCGATGGTGCCGGCGGAGCATTTAGCTGAGATGAGTAGCGTTCCCCTTCCCCAACACCCCGCCGGCGGGCTTCCCCGCCGCATCACGGCGGTGCTTGGCCCAACCAACACCGGCAAGACCCATCTCGCCATCGAGCGCATGATGGCGCATGAGACGGGCATGATCGGCCTGCCCCTGCGGCTGCTCGCTCGGGAGGTCTATGACCGTGTCGTGAAAGTGAAGGGCGTGGCTACCGTCGCGCTCATCACCGGCGAGGAAAAGATTCTCCCGGCATCGGCCCGTTATTTCATCTGCACCGTCGAGGCGATGCCGCTCGAACGCGAGGTCCAGTTCCTTGCCGTCGACGAAATCCAGCTCGCCGCCGACCGCGAGCGCGGCCACACCTTCACCGATCGGCTGCTGCGGGCTCGCGGACTTTCTGAAACCATGATGCTGGGGTCCGAAACGGTGCGCGCCCTCATCCAGAAACTTCTGCCCGACACGATCTTCGTCAGTCGGCCGCGGTTTTCGGAACTCTCATGGACAGGCCCGAAAAAACTCACGCGCCTGCCGCGCCGCTCCGCGATCGTCGCCTTCTCCGCCGATCAGGTCTATGCGATCGCCGAACTCATTCGCCGTCAGCGCGGCGGCGCAGCGGTCGTCATGGGTGCGCTCTCGCCCCGTACGCGCAACGCGCAGGTCGCGCTCTACCAATCCGGCGACGTCGATTTTCTCGTCGCGACGGATGCGATCGGCATGGGCCTCAATATGGATGTCGATCACGTCGCCTTCGCCGCGACGTCAAAGTTCGACGGCCATTTCCACCGCCCCTTGCGCGTTTCGGAACTCGCCCAGATCGCCGGCCGCGCAGGCCGTCACATGAACAACGGCACCTTCGGCGTGACCGGCGAAGCCGCACCGTTGGCGCAGGACACGATCGAACGCATCGAAAATCACGTCTTCGATGCCGAACATGTGTTGCAATGGCGCAACCCGCATCTGGAATTCGGAAGTGTCGCTGCCCTCGTGAAAAGCCTCGAACGCTCCCCCGAGCGGCCGGGCCTCACCCGCGCGCAGAGCGGCGACGATGGCGAGGCCCTTGCCCGCATGGTGCTCGACGAGGAGGTCGCGCGCATCGCCCGCGCGCCCGCTGCGATCCGCCGATTGTGGGACGTCGCGCAGGTTCCGGACTTCAGAAAGACGCTGGCCAGCGAACATGCTGGCCTTTTGACCAGAATTTACCTCTTCCTGATGGGAGATTCCGGTAAGATTTCGGAGGACTGGCTCGCGGGCCAGCTTGCCCGTGTCGATCGCACCGATGGCGACATCGACACGCTGGCAACCCGCATCGCCCATGTCAGAACCTGGACCTATGTTTCAAATCGTGCAGATTGGCTCCAGAATCCTGCTCATTGGCAAGAGCGCACGCGTGAGATAGAGGATAAGCTCTCCGACGCTTTGCATGAGCGCCTGACGCAGCGGTTCATAGACCGCCGCACCAGCGTCCTGATGAAGCGTCTGCGCCAGAACGAGGATCTAATGGCGGCGGTAAACAGCGACGGCGAAGTTCTGGTGGAAGGCGAGTATGTCGGCCGCCTCCAAGGTTTTGTGTTTGTCCCCGATCTGAAGGCCGAAGGTGTGCATGGCAGTGTGCTGCGCGCAGCCTCCGAACCGGTGATCGCGCTTGAGATCGCGGCCCGCGCGGCAAGGCTCGCGGCGGCACCCGATTCCGACATTCATTTGTCAGAGCACGGACGGCTGATCTGGGACGCAAGCCCCATCGCCGAACTGAAGGCGAGCGACAATTCGCTGACCCCCCGCATCGAATTGCTTGCCGGCGAGGAATTGCAGGGCCCATCGCGCGAAAGCGTGACCCAGCGACTCGACGCCTGGTTGAAGGCCCATGTCGCAAGCGTTCTCGCGCCGCTGGTAACTCTACGTGACGCGGAAGACGTGACGGGTCTCGCCCGTGGCATCGCCTTCCGGCTCGTCGAGAATTTCGGTTCGCTCCGCCGTGAAAAAGTCGCCGAAGACATACGCGCGCTCGACCAGGCGGCGCGCGGCCTACTCCGCAAATATGGCGTGCGCTTCGGCAGCTATTCGATCTTCATGCCGGCGCTGCTGAAGCCCGCGCCCGCCCGTCTCCTGCTGACACTCTGGGCGCTGGCGCGCAAGGACGTACCCAAGGAAGCGGAAAATCATTTCATCGATCTGCCGCAGCCGCCGACACCGGGCCTGACATCCGTTCCCGGCGACACCAATGCGCCGATGGGCTTTTACGATGCACTCGGCTTCCGTCTCTGTGGCGGACGCGCTGTTCGCATCGACATGCTGGAACGCATCGCGGACCTCATCCGGCCAGTCATCGCGGATCGCAGCTACAATGGCGGTTTCATCGTGACGCCCGCCATGATGTCGCTCGTCGGCTGCTCCGGCGAGGAATTCTCGAACCTTCTGAAAGGCCTCGGTTATCGTCCGCGCCTCGAAAAAGTAAAGCCGCCGAAGCCGGCCGCCGAGAAGCCGATCGCATCGACGACACCGGTGATCGTCGTCGTGAAGAATTCCGGCGCGGAACACAAGCCGGAGCCGGCGGAAACCGCTCCCGCTCCGCAGGAGGCCGTGGAGCCGACGCCGGAGCGCGTCGTGGAAGAGAACGCCCCGGCTGTGGAAACACCACCTGAAGTGGCGGCCGACGCATCCGTCCCGACCGAGGCGCCCGCTGAGGCCTCTGCTCCGGCTGGCGAGGCCGCTGAAGCGACCCCGGCGGACACGACTGGCGGGACAATGGCAAGCGACGCAACGATAGGCGACGCAACGGCCGTCGCCCCGGTTGCGGAAGACGAACTCGTCGAACTCGAAATTTGGCGTCCCATCCGCCGACAAAAGCCGGAGACACGTCCGCGCCGCGAACGCGCGAAAGCCGAAGGCGCGGAGGCCGGAACGGCAAGCGACGCGCAGTCGCGCCGCGAGCGGTATCGCCCGAACCGCGAGAAGCCGAAGGACGGCGAAGCAGGCGGCGAGAAGCGCGCCGATGCCCGCCCCGACAATCGCGGCAAACGCAACGAGCGCCAGGGTGACCGTCAGGGTGGCGATCGCCCGCATGGCAAGCCGCGCCATGGCAGCAAGGATCGTGACGAGCGTCATGGTGGAAAGTCCGGCGGCAAGGGTCCGGAGCGTCGCGAGTACAGTTCCAAGCCCCCACGGCGGGAACGCGAGATCGATCCGGACTCGCCCTTCGCGGCGCTTGCCGTGCTCAAAGAGCGCGTACGCAGCAACTGAAGCATGGAGGCGACCGGCGACAATCCCGGCGGACAGCGCATCGATCGCTGGCTCTGGTTTGCACGCCTGTTGAAGAGCCGCACACTCGCGGCGGCGCTCGTTGCTTCAGGCAAGATGCGCGTCAACGGCGAGCGGAGCGCCAAACCGAGCCGGCTTGTACGGCCCGGCGACGTGCTTACATTTCCTCTCGGGGACCACATCCGCGTCGTCAAGGTGTTGGCACCGGGAACGAGGCGTGGACCTGCGCCTGAAGCGCGCGCACTCTATGACGACATGGCTCCACCTCAGCCACGCATTGCGGCCGACAAGACAGCTGGGCCCCTGCGCGAGGCCGGGAGCGGACGGCCAACCAAGAAGGAACGCAGGCAAACGGAGGCGCTGAAAGGCGACTCATCGGAATGAAACACAAATCGCGCCGAGTTGCTTCGGCCGGGATTTTACATGCTCGATCGTATTAAAGCCTTCCTGAGTGCGCCCCAGAGCGACGAGCGCCGGCGCTTCGATGATCTCGAGATCGCCGTCGCCGCCCTCCTCGTGCGTGCCGCCACCACCGACGCGGAATTCGGCAGGGAGGAGCGCGAGGCCATTCGTCGCATCGTGGCCGAGACCTTCAGCCTCTCACCCGTCGATATCGACCGCCTTATCGCGGTCGCAGAGGGCGAGGAAGCCGAAACCATGGATCTTTTCCGCTGGGCGCAAGCAATCAAGCGTGCCTATGACGAGGACAAGCGCATCGCGCTCATCGAGAAGATGTGGGAGGTCGTCTATGCCGACGGCGTTCTCGACGACTTTGAAGCCAACCTGTTGCGGCGCGTCGCCGGGCTGATATACGTTCCCGATCGCGAATCCGGGCAGGCGCGCCAGCGTGTCTTGGCCCGGCTCGGGATCGAGCCCCGTCAATGAGCCGGGCAAACAAAGCGCCTACGCCGCGGACCGGGAACGGCGCGGCGTCATGGAGAATGCGATGACTTATGTTGTGACCGAAGCCTGTATCCGCTGCAAATACATGGATTGCGTCGAGGTTTGCCCCGTCGACTGCTTCTATGAGGGCGACAACATGCTCGTCATCCATCCCGATGAATGCATCGACTGCGGGGTTTGCGAGCCGGAATGCCCCGCCGAGGCGATCAAGCCGGACACCGAGCCCGGTCTCGAGCAGTGGCTCGAAGTGAATGCGGAATATGCTTCGAAGTGGCCGAACATCACGGTGAAACGCGAAGCGCCTGCCGACGCGGACGACATGCAGGGTGTCCCGGACAAGTTCGAAAAATTCTTCAGCCCTGAGCCCGGCGAGGGCGACTGATCTCAGTCCGAGACGGCAATTGTCCGTCGGGGGAACCACCCCGGCGCTGCAGCCTGAAGTTGTAAAGGGGGTGACCGGACGGTCTGAAACCTATCCCCCTGTTAATACATGCCTTTTGCAGGCCCGCCTTCCCTTTGGGCGCGCTTTATGATAGTTTGTCTCACGAAAATGAAATCTCGCGAGACAGAGCGCGAACCGACGAGCATATCCGCCGCCCGACGGCCTTACCGGTTGGACCGGTGATCTCCTCGATAGTTTCGAGGCAGAAATAATCCCGGGAGCTGGCGGGACGGGCCCTTGCCCCAGTATCGTAGCGCGGTGCGTCGCCGTTTTTCAGGCGTGGGTCGTTGATTTCTGTGTCGTGGACGGGACCAGACCGGCCGGGAACTCCTCCGGTCGGCGCCTTGGGTTAGGAAAACCTATGACGACCAAAGCGAAAAAGGCTGCCAAGTCGACCGCCGCGAAGGCAAAGCCCGCCGCCAAGGCGAAACCTGCCAAGACGGCACCTGCGAAATCCAGCGCCAGGGCGGCCAGTGCCTCCGTGAAGCCGAGCAAGAGTTCTAAGCCGGCGGCCAAACCGACTGCGAAGGCAGCCGCCAAGCCGGCCGCGAAGGCAAAGCCAACCACCAAATCCGCGCCGGCCAAGCCGGCACCCGCCAAGCCCGCCGCGAAGGCTCCCGAGAAAAAGGTCGCGCCTGCCGCCAAGCTGAGCGGCATGACGCAGGGCGTCCAGCCTTCCCAAGGGAAGCCGAAGGCCGAGGCCGCCAAGACGGCAGCAGCGCCCAAGGCCGAGGCCCCGAAGGCCCACAAGACCGAAACGTCCGCGGCTGTGAAGACCGCGCCCAAATTGCCGGAGAAGTCGGCGGAAAAGCCTGCCGAGAAAACCGAGCCCCGCAAGGAAGAGAAGAAACCAGTGAGCAAGCCTGCGTTCAAGGCGAAAGAGTTTGTCGTATATCCCGCCCACGGCGTCGGCCAGATTCTCGATATCGAGGAACAGGAAGTCGCCGGGCATCGGCTCGAATTGTTCGTCATCAACTTCGACAAGGAGAAGATGACGTTGCGTGTGCCGACCAACAAGGCGACGGCGGTGGGGATGCGCAAGCTCTCCGACGCTGCCGTGGTCGACAATGCGCTTGAGACGCTGCGCGGTCGCGCACGCATCAAGCGCACGATGTGGAGCCGCCGGGCGCAGGAATACGAAGCGAAGATCAACTCCGGCGATCTGATTTCGATCGCGGAAGTTGTGCGCGACCTCTACCGCTCCGAGCGGCAGCCCGAGCAGTCCTACTCCGAACGTCAGCTCTATGAGGCCGCACTCGACCGCATGGCGCGCGAAGTTGCCGCCGTCGAACGGATCGGCGAGGACGCAGCCATCCAGCGGGTCGAGGCGGCTCTTCAGGGTGGCTCCGGTCGCGGCGAGAAGGCGGCAAAACCCGACGCCGTCGGGGACGACGAGAACGAGGCCGCCTGACCGGTCGCGGATCGGAAACCGATTTGAAAAGGCCCGGCATTGCCGGGCCTTTTTTGTGCTCTTCGTCTTTCGGTGTGTGCGTGTCTGACATTCGTACGGCTCGCAAACTTGTAACGACGACGATTTCCGTGCCTGACCAGAAACCAACCTGTCACTGCGCCGTTTGAAAGAAGGGGTCACGCGAAGCAGGCGGCAGGAGAACGGCATGACATATGCTGAAATCGGCGAAATGCAGCGCGCGAACCATCGCTACCTCAAACATGCGATGACCCTTCCTCTGCTTGATCCGGAGACGGAACTCGAACTGGCACGACGTTGGCGCAACAAGGGCGACGAGGATGCACTTCATGGGCTCACGACGGCCTATATGCGGCTCGTGATCTCAATCGCGACGCGGTTCCGCAATTATGGACTGCCATATGGCGATCTCGTGCAGGAAGGAAATGTCGGTCTGATGCAGGCCGCCGCCCGCTTCGAACCCGACCGCGAGGTTCGTTTTTCGACTTACGCCTCCTGGTGGATCCGTGCCGCAATTCAGGATTACATCCTGCGCAATTGGTCGATTGTGCGCACGGGGACCACGGCCGCACATAAATCTCTTTTCTTCAACTTGCGTCGCCTTCGGGCGCTGATCGGCAATGGCACGCGTCAGAACCTGGACGCAGCAGATCGTCTCTTTATCGCCCGCAAGCTCGGCGTGAATGTCGCCGATGTCGAAACGATGGAAGCGCGGCTTTCGGCAGGCGATCGCTCTCTCAACGCGGCGATCGCCGAGAGTGGCGGCGAAGACATCACGACCGAATGGCTCGACCTCCTTCCTTGCGATCGGCCTCTCCCCGAAGATGAGGTCATCGAACATCGCGACCAGGATCGTCGACTGCGCTGGATCGAGGAGGCGCTAAAAAGCCTGAATGCCCGCGAGCTCGTTATCATCCGCGAACGCCGCCTCCAGGACGAGCCCGTGACGCTCGAGACGCTGGGAGCGCGCCTCGGCATCTCGAAAGAGCGCGTTCGCCAGATCGAGCATCACGCCCTGAAGAAGATCAAGGCGTCTCTGTTGCGCCAGGTCCCGGACCCGCAGGATGCAGGCCTGATAGTCTGAACGCTCAGTCAGTGACGATCTTGACGAGCATGCCGGGCTTCAGCTTGGCACGCGGCGAAAGGCCATTCAGCACCCTGAAGCGTTCGGTTCGGAGGTCGGAAAATTCCATCCGGGCACCAAGCGATTCCACAGTGTCGCCCTTTCCGACCGTAACGACGCGAATGCGCAGCGGTTTTATGTCCCGCGCTTCTTTCTCCGATAGGCGATGGAAACTCATGACGAGATCGCGCAGCGCCGCATCGTGGCGCGTTCCTTCGGCCGGAAGAGTGCCCATCAGAAAGCGATAGACGGTATCGGGCGCCGCTTCCACCGCGACGAGGCGCGCATTGTATTTTCCGATCCGCGCCGCGGATCCCGCCGCATTCATTCCATTGATCGTGAAGCGGTCGATTTTCGTCAGTTCGACATCCGCCGCCCAGATCGAGGCGAGATAGGCGCCGATCTCGACATCGGCGCTCTTTTTCGCCGCATCGAAGTTCACTCTCGTGCCGCCTGGCCCGAATCCGATGACAGCCTTGGTTGTGTTCATCAGGGTGAAACCCGGCGGCGCAGTAAAGGCGATCCTGAGTTTTGGATGGACGAAGCTCCGTCCCCGCACCATGCCTTGCTCGGGCGCGTCGCCATAAAGAAGGCCATCGACGGCGCGCAGGAGCGCGTCGCGATTGCGGTCACCCGCATCGACCTCCATGCCCGTCGCGCCTGCATGTCCGCGCGCCGCCTTGACACGATCGGGCGTGGCGGGATGGCTCGCCAGCCAGTCGGCCGTATTGCCGCCTTTTTGCCCCATGAGCCGGTCATCGAGTTCCTGTTCCGCAGCCATGGTTTCGAGAAAGTCGGCTTCGGCATAGGGGTCGTAGCCTGCCTGTGCCAGGTAACGGACGCCGAGTGCATCCGCTTCA
>NZ_DATKFR010000265.1:0-3919 GCF_035511255.1 Parvibaculum sp. | reverse complement strand
CTGAAGGCCGACGCAGCAAAGCCGGCGGCGACAAGGCCCGAGCCGGAAGGCACGATCTATACCTGCCCAATGCACCCGGAAATCCGGCAGGTCGGCCCCGACTCCTGCCCGATCTGCGGCATGGCGCTCGAACCGGTGGTCGCGACCGCCGATGCAGGACCGAGCCACGAACTCATCGACATGCAGCGGCGCTTCTGGATCAGCCTCGTGCTGACGCTGCCCGTCTTCGCAATCGAAATGGGCGGACACCTGATCGGACGGATGCTGATCTCGGCCACCTTGTCGAACTGGATCCAGCTCGCGCTGGCGACCCCGGTCGTGCTCTGGGGCGGCTGGCCATTCTTCGTGCGCGGCTGGCAGTCGCTCGTCACGCGCAACCTCAACATGTTCACGCTGATCGCGATGGGCACCGGCGTCGCCTGGGGCTACAGCATCGTCGCGACGCTTGCGCCGGGCCTCTTCCCGGAGAATTTTCGCGGCATGGACGGCGCCGTCGCGATCTATTTCGAGGCGGCCGCCGTCATCACGGTATTGGTGCTGCTCGGACAGGTGCTGGAGCTCCGTGCGCGCGAACAGACGAGCGGCGCCATTCGCGCCCTGCTCGACCTTGCGCCGAAAACCGCGCGCCGCATCCGCGCGGATGGCGAGGATGAGGAGGTGCCGCTCGACGAAATCGCGGTCGGCGACCGCTTGCGTGTGCGCCCCGGCGAGAAAGTGCCTTGCGACGGAAGCGTCGCCGAGGGCCGGGTCGCCATCGACGAATCCATGGTGACCGGCGAAGCGATGCCGGTGACGAAAGAACCGGGCGCGAAGGTGATCGCCGGCACGATGAACAAATCGGGCAGCTTCATCATGGTGGCCGAAAAGATCGGCCGCGAGACCATGCTCTCGCGCATCGTGCAGATGGTCGCCGAAGCCCAACGCTCGCGCGCGCCGATCCAGCGCCTCGCCGACAAGGTGGCCGGATGGTTCGTGCCGCTGGTGATCCTCGCCGCCCTCGCCGCCTTCGTCGCATGGTCGATCTGGGGGCCAGAACCGCGCTTCACCTTCGGTCTGGTCGCTGCGGTCGCCGTCCTCATCATCGCCTGCCCCTGCGCGCTCGGCCTCGCGACGCCGATGTCGATCATGGTCGGCGTCGGACGTGGCGCAAGCCTCGGCGTCCTCATCAAGAATGCCGAGGCGCTGGAGCGCATGGAGAAGATCGACACGCTGGTCGTCGACAAGACCGGCACGCTGACTGAAGGCAAGCCCAGGGTGACCTCGATCGTCACCGCCGACGGTTTCCTGGAAGCGGACCTGCTGCGTCTTGCGGCCAGCGTCGAACGGGCGAGCGAACACCCATTGGCCGACGCGATCGTCGCCGCCGCCAGGGCGCGCAATCTCGCTCTGGCCGAGGCGAGCGACTTCGACTCGCCATCCGGCAAGGGCGCCATCGGTACGGTCGAAGGCAAGCGCATCGTCATCGGCAATGCTGGCTTTCTCGACGAGCAGGACATCGCAACCGCGCCGCTTGCGATGGAGGCCGACGAGTTGCGGCTGGACGGCGCGACCGCGATCTTCATCGGCATCGACGACAAGCTCGCCGGCGCCATCGCCATCGCCGACCCGGTGAAGGACACGACGCCCGCAGCCCTGAAGGCCTTGAAGACGGAAGGCATCCGCATCGTCATGCTGACCGGCGACAATCCGACGACGGCGAAAGCCGTTGCCCGCCGTCTCGGCATCGACGAGGTGAAGGCCGAAGTCCTGCCGGACCAGAAGGCCGACGTCGTGAACGAGTTGACGAAGGCCGGCCGCGTCGTCGCGATGGCGGGCGACGGCGTCAACGACGCGCCGGCACTCGCCGCCGCCGAGATCGGCATCGCCATGGGCACCGGCACCGACGTCGCGATGGAGAGCGCCGGCATCACGCTGCTGAAAGGCGACCTGATGGGCATCGTCCGCGCGCGGCGCCTCTCCCAGGCGACGATGCGGAACATAAGGCAGAACCTCTTCTTCGCCTTTGTCTACAACGCGGCCGGCATTCCGATCGCCGCGGGCGTGCTTTATCCGGTCTTCGGAGTGCTGCTTTCGCCGATCATCGCGGCGGCCGCCATGGCGCTCTCCTCCGTCAGCGTCATCGGCAATGCCTTGCGGCTTCGTCTCGTCGCACTCGAATGACTTTTTGACGCAAGAGAACCGTCTTGACCTTCCACCTGCTGGAAGGCCTAGACAGGCAGGAACAAGGAGAAGCTCGCCCGTGAAGCTCAAGCCGCTGATGTTGGTCGGTTTCGTTCTCGCGGCCCTGATCGGGCTCGCAGACGCCTCCGGTTGCCCGCATGCGGAAGCAGCAAACATCGTTGCGATGACGGGTTACCACGCCGACGGGAGCGCATCCGGCGGCGAGCCGGAATGCCATCACAATCGCCGCGCGGTGGAGCATCGGAGCATCGCCTGGCTTCGGCCGGCGGACCGGCTTTCGGCACCGCTCCTGCCGGCGAGGGGAGAGATTTTGTTCGTCGCGCAGATGCGCGACCCGGCTCTCGCGGCGTCCGTCCCGCACGAGCCACCTCCCCTCCATGCCATAAGAGATGGAACGGCCGGTTTCGGCCCCGTTTACCTCCGTATACAGCGTTTTCTGATCTAGGCCGCGACCGGCGACGCGCGCGACGCGCGGAGTGACGTGTATTGCGACCAATAAAGGATCAGACTCATGAGACTGCTCAAGCCGGCTCTGCCGGCAATCATGGCGGCATTGGCAATTGCGCTTTCCGCCTTCACTTCCGAGGCCGGCGAATACAGCCTCGTTATCGACCGGAAGGACGTCGATGTCGGCGGACGACACGCCGACACCATCACCCTCAACGGACAATATCCGGGGCCATTGCTGCGCTTCACCGAAGGCGAGGACGTCACCATCCATGTGACGAACAAGCTGAAAGAGGACAGCTCCGTTCACTGGCACGGCTTCCTGCTGCCGGGCCAGATGGACGGTGTGCCGGGGCTCAACGGCTTTCACGGCATAAAGCCCGGCGAGACTTTCACCTATCGCTTCAGGATCCGCCAGACCGGCACCTACTGGTATCATTCGCATTCCGGCGGGCAGGAGCAGGAGGGGCTGGCGGGACCGATCGTCATCGATCCGGCAAAGCCCGGCGGCGTGAAAGCGGATCGCGACTATGTCGTGATGCTGACCGATTTCACCGACGAGCGCGCCGACGACATCCTGAGCAATCTCAAGGCGGATTCCGGCTATTACAACCGCGCCAAACGCACCGTCGGCGACTTCTTCAGCGACATGGGCAAGGACGGCGTCGGCGCGACGGTCCGCGACCGTCTCGCCTGGGGCGAGATGCGCATGGACCCGACCGATCTCGCCGACGTGACGGGCTATACGTTTCTCGTCAACGGCAAATCGGCCGGCGCCAACTGGACCGGTCTTTTCAAGCCCGGCGAGCGCATTCGACTGCGCGTCATCAACGCCTCGGCGATGACCTATTTCGATCTCCGCATACCGGGATTGAAGATGATCGTCGTAGCGGCGGACGGGCAGAACGTGATGCCCGTGCCGGTCGATGAAATCCGCCTCGCCATCGCCGAGACCTATGACGTCATCGTCACGCCGAAGGAGGACAAGGCCTATACGATCTTCGCGCAGTCGCTCGACCGCTCGGGCTATGCGCGCGGAACGCTCGCGCCGCGCGAGGGAATGGAGGCCGAAGTGCCGCCGATGCGCGCCCGGACGCTCCTTACCATGGCCGACATGGGTATGGGGTCAATGGAAGGCATGGATCACGCTTCGATGCCCGGCATGAACATGGAGGGCATGGACATGAAGAGCATGGATCATGCCGCAATGAAAGCTCCGGCGGGCGAGGCAAAGCCGGAGGATGATGCTCGCCCGAAGGGATGGGGGGCGGGATTTCCGGCGGGCGAAAAG
>NZ_DATKFR010000264.1:0-3721 GCF_035511255.1 Parvibaculum sp. | reverse complement strand
GGCCTGCTCGCGGCCATCGTCGCCATCCATTATCTCGTTCGCCATCGTGGTCTGCGCTTGCGGATGGATGAAGGCCGCCTGCGCATCGACATCGACGCACGTCCCGAGATGTCCAGATCTTAGTGTCTCGCCGGCGTCGCGGCAGCCGCGACGCCGGCGAGAGTCTCGATATCGTCAGCTATTCGTCAGCGGCGTCAGCTTGATTTCGACACGCCGGTTCTGTGCGCGGCCTTCGGGGGTGTTGTTGCTCGCCACCGGCTGGCTCGATCCGGCGCCCTTGATGAGGAAGCGGCGGGAGTCGGTTCCCTGCGAGATCAGGTAGCGCGAAACGCTTTCGGCGCGCGCCTGCGACAGCCGATCGTTCAGCTCCTTCGAGCCGGTCGAATCCGTGTGGCCGGTCACGTCGATCAGCGTCTTGTCGTATTTCTTCAGTACGATCGCGACCGAATTCAGGACCTCGTAGAAGCTCGCATTGATGTCCGACGAATTCGTCGCGAAGGTGACGTTGCCAGGCATGTTGAGGATGATGTTGTCGCCGACGCGCGTGACGCTTACGCCAGTCGAGCGCAGTTGTCGGGTCAGTTCCGATTCCTGTTGATCCATGTAGTAGCCGATGCCGCCGCCCGCGAGCGCGCCCACGCCGCCCGCGATGAGTGCCCGGTTACGCCGGTCGCTGCCCGTGCCGCCGCCGATGAGAGCCCCGCCCAGCGCACCCGCCAGAGCGCCGATGCCCGCGCCATAGGTCGCCTTGCTAGTCTTCTGTTCTCCGGTATAGGGGTCTTGCGTCTGGCAGGCGGCCAGCGCGAAGGTGCTGCACATGGCAAGTACGATGGTTCTTTTCATCAGCATGAAGATGATCCTGTTTTGTCCCGGCGGAAAGCCCCGACGCGCCCGCTTGGTTCTTTGCGTACCCCGGTTCGGAGCCTAGCAAAGACCGTGCGGGTCGTGAACCGTATTCGGCGGGCGACGGTCAGGGTGCGACGGAGCGTCGGTAGCTCGCCCTTTGATCGGCCGTGGTGAAGGGCGCGAGCTTGATCTCGACACGGCGGTTCTGCGCGCGGCCCTCCGCCGTCCGGTTGGAGGCGATGGGTTCGCCTGCGCCGCTCCCGCGCAGGATAAAGCGCTTTCCCTCGACGCCTTGCGCAATGAGGAGTTCGGCGACGCTGCGGGCGCGCTCCTCCGAAAGCTTGCGATTGGCCCCCGCATTGCCGCTGCTGTCCGTATGCCCGGTCACGTCGATGAGAATGCGGTCATGGGCGCCAAGGATAACCGCGAGCTTCTTCAGCGCCTCCGCGAATTTGGGCGAGACCCCGGTTGAGTTGGGCGCGAAGGCAAGCTCTCCTTGCATGTTGAGAATAAGCGAATTGCCGACCCGCGTGACGCTGACGCCCTGCCGTCGGAGCGCGGAGAGCAGTTCCGCTTCCGCGCCATCCATGTAGAAGCCGACTTCGTTTCCGGGGATCGGCGCGAGGCCCATCTCGCGCATCGCCTGCAGGCGCCTCGGACCGGCGTCGCCACCCGCCATGGCATAGGCCGGCGGCTTGGAGACGGGCAATGGCGCCTGCACTGTCTCGGCCGTCTGGCAGCCGGCGAGCACCGCGGCGGCGCCGAAAAAAAGAATATGAAGAGGCGCTGCCCACGATCGCCCGCGCATGGATACTCCGATACTGACGAATTACCGGCGACAGGTAAGGATGGAAAAAGCGGATCGGGCCCGGTGCCTGCCTGTGGCATCGGACGCCGATGGTGTAAAAGAACCCAACCGTCGCGTGACCGGGCTTAACTTAGCAAAGCTTCGTGTGCGCGAGAACAAAATTGACGTCCACACATACGCGGGGGGCGTCGGGAAGCAATCGGAAACAAAAAGAGGGAGGAGCTCCATGTCGCTATTCGATCTGACCGGCAAGGTCGCCATCGTCACCGGCTCGACCAAGGGCATCGGCGAGGCGATCGTCCATCGCCTGGCCGAACAAGGTGCGAAGGTCGTGGTCTCGAGCCGCAAGGCCGATGCCTGCGACAAGGTGGCGGGCGAGATCAATGCCAAGTTCAAGGACGCGGCCATCGCCGTTCCCTGCAACATCGCCGACAAGGCCGATCTTCAGCGCCTCGTGGACACGACGAACAAGACCTGGGGCAAGATCGACGTGCTCGTCTGCAACGCCGCCGTCAATCCCTTCTTCGGTTCCTCGAAGGACATTCCGGATGACGCCTTCGACAAGATCATGTCGTCCAACGTCAAGTCGAACCACTGGCTCTGCAACATGGTGTTGCCGCAGATGGTCGAACGCAAGGACGGCTCCATTGTCATCATCTCCTCGATCGGCGGATTGAAGGGGTCGTCGGTTCTCGGTGCCTATTGCCTCTCCAAGGCCGCCGACTTCCAGCTCGCCCGCAATCTCGCGGTCGAATACGGCGCTCATAATGTGCGCGTCAACTGCATCGCGCCGGGCCTCATCAAGACGAAATTCGCGCAAGCGCTCTGGGACAATCCCGATATTCTGGAGAAGTCGACATCGACCGCGCCGCTGAAGCGCATCGGCATGCCCGACGAAATCGCCGGCGCGGCGGTCTTCCTCGCCAGCAAGGCCGGCGCCTTCATGACCGGCCAGCAGATGGTCATCGACGGCGGCGTGACCATCGCGTGAGGTGGCAGATGGCAGAGCCGTAATAGGAGTATTGCGGTATAAGCCCTCCCCCCTTGAGGGGGAGGGTTGGGAGGGGGGGGCCGCAAGGAAGGGTCTTGCGAAGAAGCCCCCTCACCCGAAACGCGGTTCCCGCGTTTCGACCTCTCCCTCAAGGGAGAGGTGAAGAGCAGGAAGCATATTCGTGACGAAGCCGAAGATCTCCATCCGTCCTCTCGAAGCCCGCGACCGCGCGGGCTGGGACGGGATGTGGGCGGGCTATCTCGCCTTCTACAAGACCGAACTCTGGCCCGAGGTTTCCGACGATACGTTTGAGCGCATCCTCTCCGGCGTGCTGATCGGAATCGTCGCGGTCGACGAAAACGATGCGCCCCTCGGCTTTGCCCATGCGTTGCTCCACCAGGGCACATGGAGCCCGAAACTTCTCTGCTATCTCGAAGATCTTTATGTGCGCGAAGAGGCGCGCGGTCGCGGCGTCGGCCGTGCGCTGATCGAGGCGCTGGCGGATCGCGGCCGCAACGAGGGCTGGCTCCGCCTCTACTGGCAGACCGCGCGGGACAACGAAACCGCGCAGAAGCTCTACGACAAACTCGCCGCCCGCACGGATTGGCTCCGCTACGACCTTGACCTTTGAGCGCGAATGACCATTTGATCTTTTTCGGTCATCAAGGGGAGTGGGCTTCATGAAAAGTATCGTCGTCACGGGCGTCTCCACCGGTATCGGCTGGGGCGCGACCAAGGTGCTGACCAAGGCGGGCTTCCACGTCTTCGGCAGCGTTCGCAAGGAGGCGGACGCCCAGCGCCTCAAACAGGATTTCGGCGACAGGTTCACGCCACTTCTCTTCGATGTGACGGATGTCGCCGCCGTGAAACGCGGCGCCGACGAGGTTCGCGCGGCCTTGAAGGGCGAAAAGCTCTTCGGCCTCGTCAACAATGCGGGCATCGCGGTGTCGGGCCCGCTCCTCGAACTCCCGATCGAGGAGTTCAGGACGCAGATGGAAGTGAACCTGACGGGGCCGCTGATCGTCACCCAGGCCTTCGCGCCGTTGCTCGGCGCCGACACCTCGCTGAAAGGCGCG
>NZ_DATKFR010000263.1:0-25068 GCF_035511255.1 Parvibaculum sp. | reverse complement strand
GCCTTGCGGCTCTCGATATATTCATGCGCCGCCGCCGCATCCTTCAACGAGAACTCCCGATCGATCACGACCTTGAGCTTTCCCGCCGCCGCATCGTCGATGTGGCGCTGGATGTTGGCATGGACGCGGTCGGTGAAAATCTCGGCGCCGAGGAAGACGCCGGAAAGCGACTGGTTCCCGCCCATCATTGTCGCGACGTCCACGACCATCGGCTCGCGGCCGGCATTGCCGACGAAGGAGACGCGGCCGCGATAACCGAGCGACAGGATCGACTTCTGCAACGTCGTGCCGCCGACCGGATCGACGACGAGATTGACGCCGCGATTGTCGGTGAGGCGCTTCACCTCGGCGACGAGATCCTGCTTGGCGTAGTTGATCCCGTGATCCATGCCGAACGCCTTGAGCTTCTCGAGACGTTCGTCGCTT
This sequence comes from Parvibaculum sp., assembly GCF_035511255.1. GTDB lineage: Bacteria > Pseudomonadota > Alphaproteobacteria > Parvibaculales > Parvibaculaceae > Parvibaculum. The sequence continues at coordinate 24,642 of NZ_DATKFR010000263.1, read as the reverse complement.
GAGGCCGTGGCGATGACGGTTGCGCCTGCGCGTTTGGCAAGCTGGATCGCGGCGAGACCGACGGCGCCCGCACCGGCCTGGATCAGAACCGTTTCGCCGGCCTTCAGATGGCCGAACTCGAAAAGGCAATCGTCCGCCGTACCGAAGGGGACCGGAATTGCGGCCGCCTGCTTGATGTCGAGACTGTCCGGCACCGGCCAAGCCGTACGCGCGAAGACCGAACGCAGCTCGGCGTGACTGCCATGGACATTCACCGTCGTGACCCGCTGCCCGACCTTGAAGTCCGTCACTTCCGCGCCGACTTCGACGATGGTGCCCGCCGCTTGATAGCCGACGATATGCGGGCGCGTAGCGAGCTCGCCGCGAGCCCGGTTCAGCGTGTCGCCGCCTTCGATGCTGACGGCCTCGACCTTGATGACGATGCCTTGCGGCAGGCAGGCCGGATCCTCCACATCCTCATATTTCAGCACGCTGGGCGGACCGTTTTCGTAATAGACGGCGGCTTTCATGGACGTCTCCCTGTTTGATGGCTTGTCCGGGCAATGTCGTGGCTCGGGGCGCCGACTACAAGGCCGTTGCGTCTGGCTTGCTTCCGTTTCCAAAGCCCCCTATGTGCAGAGGGTCAGATGGCCGGATGGCCGCTGTCCTTCGGGGCAGAGGAAAGTCCGGGCTCCACGGAAATACGGTGCCGGTTAACGGCCGGCGGGGGCGACCCCAGGGAAAGTGCCACAGAGAACAGACCGCCCGGCCAAGGCTTCGACCTCCCGGGTAAGGGTGAAACGGTGCGGTAAGAGCGCACCGCGCGACCGGTAACGGAAGCGGCACGGCAAACCCCACCGGGAGCAAGACCAAATAGGGGCGGCATTGCCGGTTCGCCGGCAAGACCCGTTTCCGGGTTGTCGCCCGGGTTGGTTGCACGAGGCGTCCGGCAACGGGCGTCCCAGATGAATGGCCATCGCCCGCAAGGGTACAGAACCCGGCTTACAGGCCATCTGACATTTTCTTTCCGCATGCCGCGGCGCCAAGTCGCAATTCGGACGAAGCAGCGGCTTCGTCTCGCCGCACTGTGCCGGTATGGCATGGAACAGCGTGGGAGAGGTTCGATTGTTCTACTTATGTTCTCAAATATTCGACGGCCTCAATCCCGGCTTAACCAGTCGCGACTCCATGCAAATGCGCGGAATTACTAGGTTTTCCCATTGACGTTCCAAGCTTTCCCATGTTATTCCATGATGTCCCGGAGACCAGCTACACCGGCCCAGCCGGCACCCGCGCTTCGGGCGGGGATAGGGCGATACCCGAGGGGACCGGGCCGCCGAACAGGAAATGAGCACGGCCAATGGAGTCGTTCCGGGGGCGTTTCACCAACAAGATCGATGCGAAGGGTCGCGTCTCGCTGCCGGCCAAGTTTCGTTCTGTTGCGACCTCGCAGGGCCTCAATGGCGTCGTTTGCTTTCCCTCGTTTCAGGGGCGCTTCATCGAAGGCAGCGGTCCGCGCTTCGCCGATGCCATCGACCAGATGTTGCAGCGTCTCGATCCGTTTTCCGCCGAGCGCGACATGCTCGCTTCCGTGCTGATCGGCGACAGCGCCGAGCTGATGTTCGACAGCGACGGCCGCATCGTGCTGCCGGAAGAATTGCGCGCCCATGCCGGCATTGCCGACGAGGCGACCTTTGTCGGCCTCGGCGAGAAGTTTCAGATCTGGGAGCCGAAGGCCTTCGAAGCCTTCCGCGCCGAAGCGCTGGAAAAGGCGCGCGCGCATGGCGACCTGCTGAAATCGACCGCCGCGCTTCCGCCCGTCGGAGGCGCGCGATGAGCGAACGCACACCGCATATTCCCGTCATGCTCGACGACGTGCTCGAAGTTCTTCAGCCGAAGGACGGCGGTATCTATGTCGACGGCACCTTCGGCGCTGGCGGCTATACGCGCGCCATTCTCGGCAGCGCCGATTGTGCCGTGCTCGCGATCGACCGCGATCCGAGCGCCATCCTGCGCGGCCGCGAGCTGCAGTCGAAATTCGCCGGTCGCCTGACGCTGATCGAAGGTTGCTTCGGCGACATGGCGCGTCTTGTGCGCGACCTTGGTCATGACGCGGTCGACGGCGTCGTTCTCGATCTCGGCGTGTCCTCGATGCAGATCGACGAAGCCGAGCGCGGCTTCTCCTTCCAGAAGGACGGCCCCCTCGACATGCGCATGAGCGGCCAGGGTGTCTCCGCCGCCGATGTGGTCAACACTTTCGACGAGAGCGATCTGGCGCGCATCATCGCCGTTTATGGCGAGGAGAAGCGCGCCCGCGCCGTCGCCCGCGCCATCGTCAAGGCGCGCGAGGCGGAACTCTTCGAGCGCACACTGGCGCTCGCCGACACGGTCGCCCGCGTCATCGGCCGCCGCCCGCAGGATCGCATCCATCCGGCGACGCGCACCTTCCAGGCGCTGCGCATCTACGTGAACGACGAACTCGGCGAGCTCGCGCGCGGCCTCTCCGGCGCTGAAAACATGCTCCGCGAAGGCGGTCGCCTTGCCGCCGTCACGTTCCATTCGCTTGAGGATCGCGTCGTGAAGCGCTTCCTCACTGCGCGTTCGGGCCGCGCCGCCCGCGCCAACCGTTTCATGCCGGAAACCGACGAGGCGACGCCGTCCTTCCGCGAAATCGAACACAAGGCGCGCAAGGCGTCGGAAGCCGAGGCCGATATCAATCCGCGCGCCCGCTCCGCGAAGCTGCGCGCCGCCGAGCGCACCTCGGCCCCGGCATTCGCCCTCGATCTCGCCGATCTCGGCCTTGCCCGCATGCCTACCATCATGGAGGGGCACGCATGATCCGCACCTTGAACATCATTCTCGTGATCTCGGTCATCTGTCTCTCCGCCGGGCTCTACGACATCAAGTATCGGGCCGAAGCGGCCGAGAAGCGTGCGAGCCAGATCGAACGTGACATCGCGAGCGAGCAGGAAGGCATTCGCGTCCTCCGCGCCGAATGGAGCTACCTCAATCAGCCGGAGCGGCTGCAGCAGCTCGCGCAGCGCTATACGACGCTCGAAGCGCTGAAGGCCTCGCAGATCGGTTCCTTCCAGGACGTGCCCGTGCCGCACAAGGCCGACGAATTCTATGCGCCCGTGACGCGCCGCCCGCCCGCAGGTTATGCCGGCGTCGCGCCTGAAGACGTCGGCGCCGGCGAAAGGACGATCCAATGATCGGCCGCCGCAACCAGCCTTCATCGCGCGGCCGCGTCGTCCTCGCCGGATACGATGCGATCGCCAAGCCGCGCATGCCGCATGTTATGGGGCAGGAGGATGCGCGCACGCCGTCCGAGCGCCGCATCTTTCTCGCGCTTGCTTTGTTCGCCGCCTGCTTCTCGCTCGTCGGCGCGCGCCTCGTCGAGCTTGCCATCGTCGGCGGCGACAGCGGCCCGCGCCTCGCGGCGGCCGGCGAACCTGACCCCATCCACCGCCCGGACATCGTCGACCGCAACGGCGACGTCATGGCGACCGACATCGTTACGGCCTCTCTTTATGCCGACGGTCGCGCCATCGTCGATCCGCAGGACACGGCGCGCCAGCTCGCGTCCGTCCTCCCCGAACTCAACCCGGAAGAAATCGCGGCGAAGCTCGAAACGGGCCGCGCCTTCATCTGGTTGAAGCGCGACCTCACGCCGAAGCAGCAATATGCGGTGCATTATCTCGGGCTGCCCGGTCTCGCCTTCCGCCGCGAGCAGAAGCGCGTCTATCCCAACGGGCACACCTCGTCGCATGTTCTCGGCATGGTCGATCTCGACAATCGCGGCATTGCCGGGATGGAGCGCTATATCGACAGGTCGATGAAGCTCGGTCGTGGCGACGAGGGCGGACCGCGTGCGCAACCGATCGCGCTGTCGATCGATTCGCGCGTGCAGTTTGCGCTGCGCGACGAACTCGAGAAGGGCCAGGCCGAATTCAGGGCGAAGGCCGCGGTCGGCATCATCATGGACGCCTATACGGGTGAAGTTGTCGCGATGAGTTCGCTGCCCGACTTCGATCCGAACGATCCGATGGTCGTCTCCGACGACGCACGTTTCAATCGGGCGACGCTCGGCGTCTATGAGCTGGGCTCCGTCTTCAAGGCGGTGACGCTGGCTTCCGCGCTCGATTCCGGCAAGGTCCGCTTCGACTCTCGTCTGGATGCAACCCAGCCGATCAAATATGCGCGCTTCACGATCCACGACTATCACGCGGAGAACCGCTGGCTCTCCTTGCCTGAAGTCTTCATGTACTCGTCGAATATCGGCACGGCGAAGATCGCACTCGAACTCGGTACCGACGCCTATCGCGATTATCTTCGCCGCTTCGGCCTGCTGTCCAAGCCGGAGATCGAACTTCCCGAAGCCGGTGCGCCGCTGATCCCTTCGCCCTGGAGCGAGCTGTCGACGATTACTGCCTCGTTCGGGCAAGGCATTGCGGTCACGCCGGTCCAGGTCGTGTCCGCGCTCTCGGCCATCGTCAATGGCGGCATCAAGGTCACGCCGACCTTCCTTCATCATGAAAGCCCGAAAGTCGGCCCGCGCCTCATCTCGACCGAAGTGAGCCAGGAAATGCGCGCCCTCCTGCGCCTCGTCGTCACCGACGGCACGGGCAAGAAGGCGGACGTCCCGGGTTATCCGGTCATGGGCAAGACGGGCACGGCCGAGAAGGCAGTGGGCGGCGGCTACGCAAAGCACAGGCTGATCTCCTCCTTCCTCAGCGCCTTTCCGGCCGAAAATCCGCGCTACACGATGCTCATCATGTTCGACGAGCCGCAGGGATCGAAGGCGACTTACGGCTACGCGACGGCGGGTTGGAATGCGGCGCCCGTCACCGCGCGCGTCATCTCTCGCGTCGCGCCGCTGCTCGGCCTTCAGCCGATCGAACAGGAACCGCGACAGAACGACATGATCCACGAGGCAAAGCTCGTGACCTACGACACCGGGAATGGAAATGCAGGCGACTAGACTGTTCGCGATTGGGACGCAGGCGATTGGGAATTCTGGCTGACATGCAGCTCGCGACGCTCATCGGACCCGAGCTCTCCGACCTTCCCGATGCGGGGAGAACGGAGATCCTCGGCCTGACGGCGGACAGTCGCGAGGTGAAGCCCGGTTTTCTTTTTGCGGCCCTGCCCGGAACGAAGATCGACGGAACGACCTTCATTCCCCAGGCGATCGCGCAAGGGGCCGCCGCGATTCTTGTGGACACGAAAGCCGATATTTCCGTCGCCGTGCCGGTCATTGCCGACCGCAACCCGCGTCGTCGCCTCGCACTGATGGCCGCGCGCTTCTTCGGCAAACAGCCGCGCACCGTCGTCGCCGTCACCGGGACCAACGGCAAGACCTCGATCGTGACCTTTGTGCGCCAGATTTGGACGGCGCTCGGCGAACAAGCGGCGAGCCTCGGCACGGTCGGCATCGTCGGGCCGAAGGGCGAGCGCCCGCTCGGCCACACCACGCCCGACCCCGTGACGCTGCAGGCGGCGCTTGCCGAACTCGCCGACGAGGGCGTGACGCATCTCGCGATGGAAGCGTCGAGCCACGGCCTCGCGCAGTATCGCCTCGACGGTGTGAAAGTTTCGGCCGCCGCCTTCACCAATCTCACGCGCGATCATCTCGACTACCACGAGAGCTTCGACGACTACGCCTACGCCAAGCTCCGCCTCTTCGGCGAGGTGATGGCGCCGGGCGGCGTCGCCGTTCTCAATGCAGACGCGGACTACTACGCCGAATTCGAAGCGGTCTCCTGGGCGCGCGGGCATCGCATCGTTTCCGTCGGGCGCAAGGGCAGGGGTATCTGCCTCCTCGGCGCGAAGCCGACGGCGCGCGGGCAGGTCCTCGATCTCGTGCACGAGGGCCGCAACTATAATGTGAACCTGCCGTTGGTCGGTGGCTTCCAGGCCTCGAACGCGCTGGTCGCGGCCGGCCTCGTCATCGGTTGCGGCGGCGAACCGGGCAAGGTCTTCGCGGCGCTGGAAACGATCAAGGGCGCCAAGGGCCGCCTCGAGGAGGTCGCGCATCTCGCGAACGGCGCCTCGGTCTATGTCGATTACGCTCATACGCCCGACGCGCTGGTGAACCTGCTCGAAGCGCTGCGCCCTCATACCAAAAAGCGCCTCGTCGTCGTCTTCGGCTGCGGCGGCGACCGCGACCCCGGCAAGCGTCCGCAGATGGGCGCGGCGGCGGTGAAGCTTGCCGACATTGTATATGTGACCGACGACAACCCGCGCAGCGAGGACCCCGCCGCGATCCGTGCCGCGATCCTCGCCGCCGCGCCGGGCGCGATCGAGATCGGCGACCGTGGAAAGGCCATCGAAACGGCGATGCGCGAGTTGAAATCAGGCGATGTGCTGGTCGTCGCCGGCAAGGGTCATGAGACCGGCCAGATTGTCGGCGCGAAGACCATCCATTTCTCCGATCATGAGGCGATTGAAGCCGCCGCCAACGCGATTGCAGCCGGAGGTGGCGCATGAAGCCGCTTTGGACCCGCGCCGAAGTTCTCGCCGCGACCGGCGGCACATCCGAAGGTGCCGACTGGACCGCCAACGGTGTCTCGATCGACAGCCGGTCGCTCGAGAAGGGCGACCTCTTTGTCGCCATCAAGGGCGAGAATACCGACGGCCACGTCTATGTCGCCAAAGCCTTCGAGCGTGGCGCGGCGGCCGCGCTCGTCTCCGACGTCACCGACGCGATGCGCGCCGCCGGGCCGCTCGTGATCGTGCCCGACGCGCTTGAAGGGCTGAATGCGCTCGGCCGCACGGCGCGCCGCCGCGCCGGTGCAAAGGTCGTCGCGGTGACCGGCAGCGTCGGCAAGACCGGCACCAAGGAAGCGCTTCGCATGGTCCTGTCGGAGCAGGGGCCGACCCATGCCTCGGCTGCTTCCTACAACAATCTCTGGGGCGTGCCTCTTTCGCTCGCGCGTATGCCCGCCGACACGCGGTTCGGCATTTTCGAGATCGGCATGAACCACTCGGGCGAAATCACGCCGCTCTCGAAGCTGGTCGAGCCTTTCGTCGCGCTGATTACGACGGTCGAAGCCGTGCACATGGCCTATTTCAACTCGGTCGAGGAAATTGCCGACGCCAAGGCCGAGATCTTCGACGGGCTGCAGAAGGGCGGCGTCGCGATCCTCAACCGCGACAACCCGCATTTTGCGCGTCTCGAAGCCCGCGCGAAGGCGGCGGGCGCCGGCCGCATCATCTCCTTCGGTGAACATTCCGAAGCGGATGCGCATCTGGAAAAAGTGGTGCTGAAGGAAACCTGTTCCTGCGTCTCGGCGACGATCTGCGGGACGCCCATTACCTACAAGCTCGGGGTTCCTGGCCGCCACATCGTCCAGAACAGCCTGGCCATGCTCGCCTGCGTTCATGCTCTCGACGCCGATCTGGCGCTGGCGGCCCTCGCGCTTGCTCATCTCGAAGCGCCGAAAGGGCGTGGCGAGCGCCACCGTGTCGACGCGCCGGGCCGGCCTTTCACGGTGATCGACGAAAGCTACAACGCCAATCCTGCGTCCATGCGCGCCTCGATCGAAGCGCTCGGCCAGACCGAGCCAGGCGCGCGGGCGCGTCGCATCGCCGTGCTCGGCGACATGCTGGAGCTCGGGCCGGAAGCGATCGCGCTGCATCGCGAGGTCGCCGTGCCGCTCGCGCGCGCCGATATCGACCTCGTCTTCGCCTGCGGTCCCCACATGCGCGAACTCTACCTGGCGCTGCCGGAAGATCGCCGTGGCGTCTACGCGGAAACGTCGGACGGCCTGATCGCACCTCTCGTCGACGCGATCCAGATGGGCGATGTGGTGATGGTGAAGGGATCGAACGGTTCACGGATGAGGCCGATTGTCGATGCGTTGCTTGCGCTTGGCGACGACGACAGCGAAAGCATTCGGCGCAACAGGGGGGAAGCCTGATGCTTTACGATTTTCTGGCGGGTATGTCGAAAGACTGGGCGGCGCTCAACGTCTTCCGTTACATCACCTTTCGTACCGGCGGCGCGACGCTGACCGCGTTGCTGATCACCTTTCTCTTCGGCCCGCGCATCATAGCGCTGCTGAAGGCGCGCCAGCGCAGGGGCCAGCCGATCCGCGAGGACGGACCGAAGACGCACATCGTCCAGAAGCAGGGTACGCCGACCATGGGCGGATTCCTGATCCTCGTCGGCCTCGTGCCGTCGGTGCTGATCTGGGCCGATCTCTCCAACCCCTATGTCTGGGTTGTGCTTCTGGTGACGCTCGGCTTCGGCGCGGTCGGATTCGCCGACGACTATCTCAAAGTCTCCAAGATTTCGCCGAAGGGCGTTCCGGGGCGTGTGAAACTCTTCTTCGAATTCATCATCGCCTTCATCGCCATGTGGGCGCTGGTCTCGGTCGCCAAGGAGCCGCTCGCCACCGCGCTGACCGTGCCCTTCTTCAAGGGCGTTCTGCTGCAGCTCGGACCGCTCTTCTTCGTCTTCGGCGCGCTCGTTATCGTCGGCTCGTCGAATGCGGTGAACCTGACCGACGGCTTGGATGGCCTCGCCATCGTGCCGGTGATGATCGCTTCGGCGAGCCTCGGCCTCATCGTTTATCTCGTCGGCAACGTCCTCTTCGCCGACTACCTGCAAATCCATTTCGTCCAGGGCACCGGCGAGCTTGCGGTGTTCTGCGGGGCGCTGATTGGCGCCGGTCTCGGCTTCCTCTGGTACAATGCGCCGCCCGCCATGGTTTTCATGGGCGACACGGGCTCGCTCGCCCTGGGCGGCGCGCTCGGCGCAATCTCGGTCGCGGCCAAGCACGAACTCGTGCTCGCGATCATCGGCGGTCTTTTCGTACTCGAGGCCGTCTCCGTCATCGTCCAGGTCGCGTCGTTCAAGCTGACCGGCAAGCGCGTCTTCCGCATGGCGCCGTTGCACCATCATTTCGAACAGAAAGGATGGGCGGAACCCACCGTCGTCGTCCGTTTCTGGATCATTGCCGTCGTCCTCGCCATGGTGGGGCTCGCGACGTTGAAGTTGAGGTAGGACATGATTGCTGTCGCCGGTTTTGCCGGACGTGTCGTGGCGGTCTTCGGGCTCGGGAAATCCGGGCTCTCGACCGTGCGCGCGCTCGAGGCCGGCGGCGCGAAAGTGATCGCCTGGGACGATACCGAGGCAAAGCGTGTCGAGGCCGCCGAAGCCGGCGTGACGCTCGAGGATCTCGCGACGCGCGACTGGAGCGACGTCGCCGCGCTGATCCTGAGCCCCGGCGTGCCGCTGACGCATCCCGAACCCCACTGGTCGGCGAAGCGCGCGACGGCTGCGGGTGTCGAAATCATCGGCGACATCGAACTTCTCGGCCGTACGTTGAAGGCGGACAATACAGGCGCGCGTGTCGTCGCGATCACCGGCACCAACGGCAAATCGACGACGACGGCGCTGATCGGCCATATGGTGAAGCGCTGCGGTGGCGATGCGCAGGTCGGCGGCAATATCGGCAAGCCGGTCTTCGAACTCGAGCCGCCCAAGGCGACCAGCGTCTATGTGATCGAGGTCTCGTCCTATCAGCTCGACCTCGCGCCGGGATTTGCGCCCGATGTCGCGATCCTGCTCAACGTCACCCCGGACCATATCGACCGTCACGGCACGATCGAGAACTATGCGGCGGTCAAGGCCCATCTTTTCGCGAACCAGACGGCCGAGGACACGGCGATCGTCGGCGTCGACGATAGCTATTCCTCCGACATCTGCACCTCGGTCTCCGCCGCCATGACCCAGAAAGTCGTGCCCGTTTCGATCGGGAAGACGCTTGGCCGCGGCGTTTATGTGCTCGATGGTATTCTCTACGACAGCACGGGCACACAGACGCAGAAGGTGGGCGATCTGCACCCGCTGCGGACATTGGCCGGCGCGCACAACTGGCAGAACGCGGCGGCCGCTTATGCCGCCGGCCGCGCGCTCGGCTTCTCGCGCGACAGGATTCTCGCCTCCTTCGAAAGCTTCCCCGGCCTTGCGCATCGCATGGAGATCGTCGCCGAGCAGGACGGCGTCCGCTACGTGAACGACAGCAAGGCAACGAATGCCGATGCGACGTCGAAGGCTCTCGCGACCTATCGAAACATCTACTGGATTCTCGGCGGTAAATCGAAAGAAGGCGGCATCGAGACATTGACCGAATATTTCCCGCGTATCCGCCACGCGTACCTTATCGGGGAAGCGAGCGACGAATTCGCGCGCACGCTCGACGGCAAGGTCGGTTACACGCGAGCGCAGACGCTCGATCGCGCGGTCGAAGGCGCGGCGAACGATGCCGAGGCGGCGACGGATGAGCTGCGCGTCGTTCTCCTGTCCCCGGCCTGCGCGTCCTTCGACCAGTATCCGAATTTCGAAGTGCGCGGCGACGCCTTCCGCGATCTCGTGTTGAAGCATCTCTCGGAAAAGGGGAGGGCATCGGCATGATCCGCCTCGCGCGCACCAATCGCAGCCAGATCGCCGAATGGTGGTGGACCGTCGACAAGTGGACGCTCTTCGCGCTCTTTTGCTTGATGCTGATCGGCGGCGTTCTCGCGCTCGCCGCGAGCCCCGCGGTTGCGATGCGTATCCACCTGCCGCCGTTTCATTTCGTCTATCGCCAGCTTTTCTTCTTCATGCCGACCATCGCGGCAATGATCGGCGTTTCACTGCTCAACGTCCGCCAGGTACGCCGCCTCGCCGCCGTCACCTTCCTGATCGCCTTCATGCTGATGGCGCTGACGCTGGTCATCGGGCCGGAGGTGAAGGGGGCGCATCGCTGGCTCCAGATCGGCCCGCTCGCGATCCAGCCGTCGGAATTCGTGAAGCCGTCCTTCATCGTGCTCGCCGCCTGGATGTTCGCGGAAGCGCAGCGCACGCCCGGCTTCCCCGGTACGCCGATCGCTCTCGCGCTTTATGGCATGGTGGTTTGCATCCTCGCGATGCAGCCGGACTTCGGCCAGCTGATGCTGGTCACGATGGTCTTCGGCGCGATCTTCTTCATGGCGGGGCTTTCCTGGCGCTGGATCGTCTCTCTCGGCACGCTCGCATTGGTGGGCACTCTGGCCGCCTATACGCTGATGCCGCATGTCGCGAGCCGCGTCGATCGTTTCCTCAATCCGGATTCGGGCGACACCTATCAGATCGACCGCGCGCTCGATGCCTTCCACACCGGCGGCTTCTTCGGCCGCGGCCCTGGCGAAGGCGAGGTAAAGCGCATCCTGCCCGACGCGCATACCGATTTTATCTTTGCCGTCGCGGCTGAGGAGTACGGCGTCGTCGCGGGCCTCATCATCATCGGCGTCTTCGGCTTCGTCGTGCTGCGCACACTGAATCGCGCCATGGAGGAGCAGGACCTTTTCGTCCAGTTCGCCGCCTGCGGTCTCATCGCGCTCTTCGGCTTGCAGGCGCTCATCAACATGGCGGTGAACGTCAATCTGATTCCCGCAAAGGGCATGACGCTCCCCTTCATCTCCTATGGCGGCTCCTCGATGATCGCGCTCGGCTACACCATGGGCATGTTGCTTGCGCTGACGCGCCGCCGCGCCGGCAGCCATGTGACGCCGCCCAACGGAAAGAGGGCGCACGCATGAAGCTCCGCCCCACAGGCCCCATCGTCATCGCCGCCGGCGGCACGGGAGGACATCTTTTCCCGGGTCAGGCGCTTGCACAGGAACTGCGCCGTCGTGGCCGGCAGATCGTGCTGATGACCGACGAGCGCGTGACGCATTTCGACAAACTCTTTCCCGGCGCCGACATCTTTTCCGTCCCGTCCGCGACGCCGACCAATCGCGGCCTTGCCGGTATCCTTCAGGCGGCGCCCGCGATCGTCTCCGGCATCGGTCAGGCGTTCGGCATTCTCGGCCGCGTCGAACCGGCCGCGGTGATCGGCTTTGGCGGTTATCCGACGCTGCCGCCGGTCGCCGGCGCGCTGCTTCGCCGCATTCCGACCTGTGTTCATGAACAGAACGCGGTGCTCGGCCGCGTCAACAGGCTCGTCGCGCCTTACGTGCAGGCGATTGCTTCGACCTTCGCCGCGCCGAAATTCCTGAAATCGCGCGATGCCGCGCGTCTCGTCGTCACCGGCAACCCGGTCCGCGACGCCGTCATCGCCGAAGCCGGCGCGCCCTATGCCGCGCCGGGTGCGACGGACACAATTCATCTTCTCGTCTTCGGCGGCAGCCAGGGTGCGCGCGTGTTGAGCGATGTCGTACCTGCGGCGCTGGCGCAATTGCCGGATGCCCTGCGCGGGCGTCTTTCCGTCGTGCAGCAGGCGCGGCCGGAAGACCTCGATCGCGTCCGCGACGTCTATGACCGCGCCGGCATCCACGCGACGCTCGAAAGCTTCTTCGACGACATGCCGAAGCGCATCGCGGCGGCCCATCTGGTCATCGGTCGCTCCGGCGCCTCGACGGTCAGCGAACTCTGCGTCATCGGCCGCCCGTCGATCCTCGTGCCGCTGCCGCATTCGCTCGACAACGACCAGAAGGCGAATGCCGGAAAGGTCGAGGGGGCAGGCGCCGGCTGGATGATCGAGCAGAAGAACTTTACCGAAGGCGCGCTCGCCGAGAGGCTTGCCGCGCTCTTCGCCGATCCCGACACGCTCGCCCGAGCGGCAAAAGCGGCGCTGGCGCAGGGCCAGCCCAATGCAGTCCGCAAGCTCGCCGATCTCGTCGAAATGCTCGGACGTGGCGAATTCAACGCCGTCCGCGCCATATCTCAACCGGAAGACGACGTGCAGTCTCCGGGCCCACTTCTTCTAGCGCAGGGAGGCTGTTGATGCGCCCGGCGCCACTCGACATAGGCATTATCCACTTCGTCGGCATCGGCGGCATCGGCATGAGCGGCATCGCCGAAGTCATGCATAATCTCGGCTACAAGGTGCAGGGCAGCGACGTCGCCGACAGCGCCAACGTCAAGCGCCTGCGCGGCCTCGGCATCGAAGTGATGGTCGGTCATGCGGCGAAGAACCTCGCCGACGCGCAGGTGCTCGTCGTCTCCTCGGCGATCAAGCCGGACAATCCCGAGCTCGTCGAAGCCCGCGCGCGCTTCCTCCCCGTCGTCCGCCGCGCCGAAATGCTCGCCGAGCTGATGCGCCTCAAATCCTGCGTCGCCATCGCCGGCACGCATGGCAAGACGACGACGACCTCGCTCGTCGCCGCGATCCTCGACGGCGCGGGCCTCGATCCGACCGTCATCAATGGCGGCATCATCAACGCTTACGGCACCAATGCGCGCCTCGGCGCGGGCGAGTGGATGGTGGTCGAGGCCGACGAGTCCGACGGCACTTTCGTCAAGCTACCGGCGACGATTGCCATCGTCACCAACATCGACCCCGAGCATCTCGACTACTACGGCTCTTTCGAAGCCGCGAAGGACGCGTTCCTGACCTTCGTCGAGAACGTGCCCTTCTACGGTTGCGCTGTGATGTGCATCGACCATCCGGAAGTGCAGACACTGATCGGCCGTGTCCGGGACCGTCGCATCATCACCTACGGGACGAGCCCGCAGGCCGACATCCGCGCCACCAATCCGCGCGTCGAAAAGGGTCTCAACGTCTTCGATGTGACGATTACCGATCGCAAGACGGGCGTCGCGCGCGAAATCTCCGCCGTGAAGTTACCGATGCATGGTCGCCACAACATGCTGAACTCGCTCGCCGCCATCGGCGTCGCGACGCAGATGGGTATCCCGGAGGCGAGGTTCCGCAAGGCACTCGAAGGCTTCGGCGGCGTCAAGCGGCGCTTCACCCATGTCGGTGCGTGGAACGGCGTCGAGATTTACGACGATTACGGTCATCACCCGGTCGAGATCGCGGCGGTGCTTCAGGCCGCGCGCTCGGCGACCGAGGGACGCATCGTCGCCGTCGTGCAGCCGCATCGCTATACGCGCCTCCACAATCTCTTCGATGAGTTCTGCGCCTGCTTCAACGATGCCGACACGGTAATCGTCGCCGACGTCTACACGGCGGGCGAACAGCCCATCGAAGGCGCCGATAAGGACTCGCTCGTCGCCGGCCTGCGCGACCGCGGCCATCGCGACGTGGTCGCGCTCGAAAGCCCCGAAGCCTTGCCGAAGCTCGTCTCCGAAGTCGCGAAGCCGGGGGACATCGTCGTCTGTCTTGGCGCTGGCAGCATCACCTATTGGGCCAACGCGCTCCCGGCCGATCTTGCCGCCCTTGGCAAGAAGACCAAGGTGAAGAAGGACGACAAAAAGGAAAAGTCCGCCAAGTCGAAAGCCAAAAAGGGGAAAGGGAAATGATGGCTGCACATGCCTCGACCTCGTCCCTGATCGATCGGCTGCCGAAAGTGCGTGGCGAGCTCATCGAAAGCGCGCCGCTCGCGCCTCTCACCTGGTTCCGCGTTGGCGGCCCGGCGGAAGTGCTTTTCCGTCCGGCCGATGCCGAAGACCTCGCCGCGTTTCTGGCGGGCACGCCCGCCGATATTCCCATTATCGTCATCGGCGTCGGCTCGAATCTGCTCGTCCGCGATGGCGGCGTCGCGGGTGTCGTCATCCGTCTGGGCGGTAAGGGCTTCGGCCAGATCGAGGCGCTGCCCGGTCATCGCCTGCGCGCCGGTACGGCCGCGCTCGACGTTGCGGTCGCGCGGGCCGCGCAGGAGGCGGGCATCGCCGGCCTCGAATTCTATCGCGGCATTCCGGGCTCGATCGGCGGCGCGCTGCGCATGAATGGCGGCGCCTATACGCGCGAAACGAAGGATGTGCTCGTCGAAGCCGTCGCGCTCGACCGGCAGGGCAAGCGCCACGTCTTCACCAACGCCGACATGCATTACACCTATCGCCATTGCGGCGCACCGGAAGATCTCATCTTCGTCGAGGCGGTCTTCCAGGGCGAGCCGGGCGACAAGGCCGAAATCCAGAAGCGCATGGACGAGATCACCGCGCGCCGCGAGGAGACGCAGCCGATCCGCACGCGCACCGGCGGTTCGACCTTCAAGAATCCGGAAGGCCATAAATCCTGGCAGTTGATCGACGCGGCCGGTTGCCGTGGGCTCGTGAAGGGCGGGGCGCAGGTCTCGGAACTTCACTGCAACTTCCTCATCAATTTCGCCAATGCGAGCGCCGCCGATCTCGAGGATCTGGGCGAGGAGGTGCGCGCACGCGTCAAGCAGACAAGCGGTGTGACCCTCGAATGGGAAATCAAGCGGATAGGGGAACGGGCATGAGCAAGAAACATGTCGCCGTTCTGAAAGGCGGCTGGTCGCCGGAACGCGAAGTGAGCCTCGTCTCCGGCCGCGGTTGCGCCGAGGCGTTGCGTCAGCAGGGCTACCGCGTCACCGAGGTCGATGTCGGCCGCGATATCGCCGACCAGCTTCTGAAAGTGAAGCCCGACGTCGCCTTCAACGCGCTGCATGGCCGCTGGGGCGAGGATGGCTGTGTGCAGGGACTTCTCGAAATCCTGAACATCCCCTACACGCATTCGGGCGTGCTGGCTTCGGCGCTTGCCATGCACAAGGAGCGCGCCAAGGGCGTCTTCCGCGCCGCCGGTCTTCCGGTCGCCGAGAGCATCGTCGTGCCACGCGAGGAAGCGGCCAAGGCGCATGTGCTCGAGCCGCCCTATGTCATCAAGCCGGTCAATCAGGGTTCGTCCGTCGGCGTCTTCATCGTCCGCAAGGGCGAGAACCGGCCACCGGCGGAACTCACCTCTTCCCAGTGGGATCTCGGCGAGGAAGTAATGGCGGAACGCTACATCGCCGGTCGCGAGCTCACCTGCGCGATCATGGGCGACGAGATTTTGGGGGTGACCGAAATTCTCGCCAACACGCAGTTCTACGATTACGAGGCGAAATACGCCGCCGGCGGCTCGCGCCACGAAGTGCCGGCGAAGATCGACGCGGAGTCCTACGCGGAGGTGCAGCGGGTGACGCTCGCCGCGCATCGCGCCCTCGGCTGCCGCGGCGTCAGCCGCGCCGATTTCCGTTTCGACGACACGCGGGCCGGCAAGCCCGAACTGATCCTTCTCGAGGTCAACACGCAACCGGGCATGACGCCGACCTCGCTCGTGCCCGAACTCGCGAACCTCGCAGGCTATTCCTACGGCGAACTGGTGAGCTGGATGGTGGAGGACGCATCATGCGATCGGTGAGCGGAGGCCGCGGCAAGGCAGTGTCCCGGACCGGCGTTCGCGCCGTCCCGGCGAAGAAGCGCGCGCCGTCGAAGATCGCGCCGGGGCGCCGCCGTGCTGTCGCGGACCGCAGTTTCGGCCGTCGCAACGAGCGTCCGGCCTCGGCGCTGACGCGTTGGGTCGAGGAAATGCGCGAAGGCAGCTTCGGCATGCGCCCGTTCACGATCGCAACCGTCGTTCTCATCGTCGGCGTCGGACTCTACGGCCTCTTCGTCGGCGGTCATGTTTCTTCGGCGGCGCGCGAAGTCGCCTTCCAGGGCAACCGCGTCCTCGCGCTCGCCGGTTTCAGCGTCGAGGACGTAACCGTTACCGGCCGCACGCACGCCGATCCGCAGGCGCTCCTCGCCGCCGTCGGTGTTTCGCGCGGCGATCCGATTTTCGCCGTCGATACGGAAGCCGCTCGCCAGCGCGTCGAGCGCGTCGATTGGGTGAAATCGGCGACCGTCACCCGTCTTCTGCCGCACGCGATCCGTATCGACGTGGTCGAGCGTCAGCCTTTTGCCATCTGGCAGCGCGGCGGAATGCTTTCCGTCGTCGATGCGGACGGCCAGCCCATCACCGACGACAACGTGCAGTCCTACGGCAATCTTCCTTTCGTCGTCGGCTTCGGCGGCGCACGTAACGCGCACGACATCCTGGATTTGATTCAGCAGACCCAGCCGCAACTCCTGTCGCGGGTGCGCGCCTTCGTCCGCGTCGGCGACCGCCGCTGGAATCTCCGCTTCGAAAATGGAGTCGATGTGAAACTTCCAGAGGTTGGCGTTGAAAAGGCGCTTGCCGATCTCGTCGCACTCGATCAGACATATAAGATTCTGTCGCGCGATATCGAATCAGTCGACTTGAGATTGCCGGATCGCGTGAGCGTCGCCTTGACGGCCGACGCTGTCGCGGAACGGGGCGATGCGCTTGCGGCCAGGGTCGGCGACAAGAGCGGCGGGGCGAAGAGTTCGGGCGGGGCAATCGGCGCGGTGAAAGCCGGCTTCGTGAGCAGTGGGGGCAACACATGAATATGGTCAGTCTGGGTTCCAAGGGATTCCAGGGACGTCCCGTGGCGGCGGGCCGCGCGGGCACCATCGCCGCGCTCGATGTCGGCTCCAGCAAGATTTCCTGCTTCATCGCGAAGATCGAACCGGGGCGCATGGCAAACGGCCACGCGCCCATTCGCGTCATCGGCATCGGTCATCAGGTTTCGCGCGGCATCCGCGCCGGCGCGCTGGTTGACATGGATGCGGCCGAAGAGGCGATCCGCGTCGCGGTCGACGCCGCCGAGCGCATGGCGGGGGTCACCATCCGCGACGTGGTGGTCGCCGTGTCCGGCGCCGAGCCGAAGAGCCAGACCGTCGGCGTCAAGGCTGCCGTGCCGGGGCCGGAAGTTACGGACGGAGACCTGACGCGCCTCATCGGCTACGCCCAGGCGAACTTCCAGCCCGAGGCCCGCGACGTTCTGCATGCTCTGCCCACCAACTACAGCATCGACGGCGCGCGTGGCGTGCGCGATCCGCGCGGCATGTTCGGCGAAAAGCTCGGTGTCGATGTCCACATGGTGAGCGCGCTGCGCGGTCCCTTGCGCAATCTCGAGCTCTGCATCGAACGTTGCCACCTTTCAGTCGCCGGCATTGCGGTGAGCCCCTATGCAAGCGGCCTTGCCTGCCTGGTCGAGGATGAAATGGACCTCGGCGTCGCCGTCATCGACATGGGCGGCGGGACCACTTCACTTGCCGTCTTCTTCGAAGGCGCGATGGTCTATTGCGATTCCGTGTCTATTGGCGGGAATCACATTACTAATGACATTGCGAGAGGACTCTCGACGCCGCTGGCCCATGCGGAGCGCATGAAGACGCTTTATGGCAGCGCGCTCGCAAGTCCCTCCGACGAGAGAGAAATGATTGACGTACCTCAAGTGGGCGAGAGCGATGCCGATTCGGCGAATCACATTCCGCGATCGATGTTGACCGGCATCATCCAGCCCAGGTTGGAAGAAACGTTCGAGCTGGTGCGCGACAGGCTTGAGGCTTCGGGTTATGCCCGCCTCGCCGGCCGACGCGTCGTGCTGACGGGCGGCGCGAGCCAGATGAACGGCGCGCGCGAGCTCGCGAGCCGCATGCTCGACAAGCAGGTGCGGGTGGGCCAGCCCATCCGCCTGACCGGACTGGCCGAGGCGACGGGTGGGCCCGCCTTCTCGACTTGCGCCGGACTTCTGACCTACTCGCAGATCTCTCCGCTCGAAACGGCGGGCGCGGAGAGCGAGGGCGACGGGGCGGCAGGGCGCGGCGGCTTGCGCAAGTTCAGCCGCTGGATAAGGGAGAACTTCTGATGGGCATGACCGATTTTCACGCCCACAGCGAATGCGGGGCACTTGAAGGGGCGAGAAGCCGGTGGCGTCCGGGAGGACGTATGGGCCGGCTCGCGGCACCGCCCGGTCATGCGGGCGCCGCGCCGCCGGTGAGGGCGGAAGGACGGACCCCGATTTTCCCATTTGTTTCCAGGAGGCTGAGATGAGCATCAAATTGACGGTACCCCAGGCGAAGGAACTGAAGCCCCGGATCACCGTGTTCGGCGTCGGCGGCGCCGGTGGCAATGCGGTCAACAACATGATCGAGGCGGGTCTCGACGGCGTCGAGTTCGTCGTCGCCAACACCGACGCCCAGGCGCTGGCCCTTTCGTCGGCCGATCGCCGCATCCAGCTCGGCGCGTCGATCACCGAAGGTCTCGGTGCCGGTTCGCGGCCCGAGGTCGGCTGCGCGGCGGCAGAGGAAGCGCTCGATGAGATCGTCGAGCACATCCAGGGCGCACACATGGTCTTCATCACCGCGGGCATGGGCGGCGGCACGGGCACGGGCGCCGCGCCCGTCATCGCGCGTCTTGCGCGCGACCAGGGCGTGCTGACCGTGGGTGTCGTGACGAAGCCCTTCCAGTTCGAGGGCTCGCGCCGCATGCGTCTCGCCGAAGAGGGTATCCGCGAGCTTCAGCAATATGTCGACACGCTCATCATCATCCCGAACCAGAACCTCTTCCGGGTGGCGAACGAGAACACGACCTTCGCGGACGCCTTCGCGATGGCCGATCAGGTGCTGCATTCGGGCGTTGCCGGCATCACCGACCTGATGATGAAGCCGGGCCTCATCAATCTCGACTTCGCGGACGTGCGCACCGTGATGAACGAGATGGGCAAGGCCATGATGGGCACGGGCGAGGCCGTCGGCGAGAAGCGCGCCGTCGAGGCCGCCGAGGCCGCGATTTCGAACCCGCTCCTCGACGAAGTGTCGATGAAGGGCGCCAAGGGCGTGCTCATCAACATCACCGGCGGCATGGACCTCACTCTTTATGAGGTGGACGAGGCGGCAAACCGTATCCGCTCCGAGGTCGATCCCGACGCAAATATCATCGTCGGTTCGACGTTTGACCCGGCGCTCGACGGCCGCATGCGCGTCTCCGTCGTCGCCACTGGCATCGAAGTCGACGAGCGCAACCAGCAGCGCCCGGTCGAAACGGTTCAGGCGCCAAAGGCGGTCGCCGCGGAACGGGCGCCCGTGCGCCAGGCCGCGACTTTCTCCGCCACGGCCCGCCCGGTCGCGCCGGCGGCGCGTCAGCCGGCGGCCGAAGCCGCCCCGGCCCCGGCCATGGAAGCTCGCCACGAGCCGATGTCCGATTTTTCTTTCGATCAGCCGGAACGCGCGCTGCCGAAGGTCGGCGGCTTCGATCCGAACGAGTACGAAGCGGAAGTCATCATCCACAAGCCCGAGCCGCGCATGCAGCCGCAACAGGCTCGCCACGATGAGCCCGTGGTGTCGCCCAATGCGGTGATCGCGGAGCCCAAGAGGCCCTATATCCCGGGCGATCTCGACCGTGTCCAGACGGTGAGAGCGGAACAGGGCTATGTCGCGGCGAAGCCGGTTCCGGTTCAGCAGAGCCGGGCACCCAAGAAAGGGCCGACCTTCTTCGAGCGGCTGACCGGCGCCAACCGTCGCCGGCCGGAAGAGCCGGTTGCGCCGCAACGCCGCGAACCGGTCGCTGCCCGCGAGCAGAACCGTCCCCATCCGCAGGAGACGGCGAAGCCGCAGCAACCTGCGCCGAGCCTGGCGCCATCGGCCGAAGGGCGGCTGGTTCAGCCCTCCTTCGAGGAAGAGCAGCTTGAGATCCCGACATTCCTGAGACGCCAGGCCAACTGACGCCTCCACGACCTGCGCCCGCGGGGGGCGCTTTCGGCAAACCTCGTCCGACCGGATGCACTATCCGGTTGGGCGAGGTTTTGTTTTTAGATTCAATGGCTTGTGCATTTTGCTGCACCGTAACAATCCGTAAGAAACTGTTATTTGTGACGAATTTTATGCGCTGCTAGAACCAAAGTCGGAATTTCGGGGGCAAAAGGTAAAAGCAGTGCGCAAGACCGAATTCGAAACGATCATGCTGGAACAGGCGCGGGCTCATCGCCGCGAGCGCGCGAACCCGCTTGCCTGTCCGCAGATGACGTTGAGCGCACCGGTCGTGATCGAAGGCGTCGGTCTTCACACCGGCCGCATGATCCGTATGGACATGCATCCTGCCGCTGCCGGCTTCGGCATCGTCTTCCGCCGCGTCGACCTCGACAGCACCGACCGCGCGGTCACCGATCTTCCGGCGCGCTTCGATCATGTCGGCGACACGACGCTCTCCACGGTTGTGCGCAACGAAACTGGCACATCGGTCGGTACGGTCGAGCATCTGATGGCCGCGCTCTCCTTTCTCGGTCTCGACAATCTGCTGATCGAGATCGACGGGCCGGAAATTCCGGTGATGGACGGCAGCTCGCAGATTTTCATCGAAACGATCGAGGCGGTCGGCCTGAAGGCGCTCGCCGCGCCGCGCCGCGCCATCCGCATTCTGAAGCCGGTCGTCGTCGAGGACGGTTTGAAGCGCGCCGCGCTTCTGCCGGGCGACGGTTTCAAGCTTGCGTTTGAAATCGAGTTCGACAATCCGGTTATCGGCCATGAGACGATCGAGGCGGATTTCAACGATCCGTCCTTCAAGGACGATATCCTGCGCGCCCGCACCTTCGGTTTCCTGAAGGACGTCGAGGCGATGTGGAAGGTCGGCCTCGGCCTGGGCGGCTCGCTCGAGAACACCGTCGTCATTGACGGCGATCAGGTCCTGAATGAAGAGGGCCTGCGCTTTGCCGACGAATTCGTGCGCCACAAGGTGCTCGACGCCGTGGGCGATCTCGCGCTTGCGGGTGCCCCCCTGATCGGTCGCTATGAAGGCTTGCGCGCCGGCCATGCGATGAACAATCGTGTGCTTCGCGCCCTGTTCGCCGACGCCTCGGCCTACGAGATCGTGGACCTGGCCTCTGGC
Source organism: Parvibaculum sp. (assembly GCF_035511255.1). Classification (GTDB taxonomy): domain Bacteria; phylum Pseudomonadota; class Alphaproteobacteria; order Parvibaculales; family Parvibaculaceae; genus Parvibaculum. The sequence continues at coordinate 3,217 of NZ_DATKFR010000263.1, read as the reverse complement.
ACTGCCCCGGAAGCCCGCCGCATCCAGGCCGTTCCTGCCGAGTAATCCCGCGCGGGTTTCTCCCCTCGACAATTCATCTTGCCGCCGATCCGTCGCTATGGTTTCCGGCGCCCGTTTGGGCTAGAAACATGCACTGGCACGGTCGGGCGAGGGGGACCCCGCGATCCGACAGCCTCCGGACTCGCTTCGATATGGCCTTGTTCCGAAATCTCATTTCGGGCAATCCTGCCGGGTGACCGAACGAAATGGACTTGGACCGGCATGCTTGAGGCTCTTCTGACGAATTCGATCCCGCGGACAATTCGGGTTGGCGCGGTCGCTTCATGGCGCGGCGCCGTGGTCGGTATGCTCGTCGTCTTTTCGCTGGCGCTTCTCGGCGGGTGCTCGTCGAACGATGAGCTGCCCTATGAAGAGCGGCCGGTCGAACAGATCTACAACAAGGCCATGGACTACCTGGCCGACGGCAACTACCAGAAGGCCGCGCAGGAATTCGAGGAAGTCGAGCGCCAGCATCCTTATTCGGTATGGGCCCGTCGCGCGACGCTGATGGCCGCTTACTCGAACTACAAGATCAACAATTACGACGATACGATCCTGACGGCGCAACGCTACATCTCACTCCATCCCGGCAGTAAGGATGTCGCCTACGCTTATTATCTGATCGCGGTCTCCTACTACGAACAGATATCCGACGTCGGTCGCGACCAGAAGATGACCCAGGATGCGCTTGCCGCACTCACCGTCATCATTCAGCGGTTCCCGCAAAGCGAATATGCGCGCGACGCGAGGCTGAAGCTCGACCTGACGCGCGACCATCTCGCCGGCAAGGAAATGGAGATCGGTCGTTATTATCTGAAGAAGCACGACTACATCGCCGCGATCAATCGCTTCCGCGTGGTCATCGAAAAATACCAGATGACGACGCATGTGCCCGAGGCGCTGCATCGTCTCGTGGAGGCTTACCTGTCGCTCGGCATTAAACCGGAAGCGCAGACGGCGGCGGCAATCCTCGGCTATAATTATCCGGGCAGTGACTGGTATCAGGACAGCTACGATCTTCTCGCGGGGCAAGGATTGAAGCCCCAGGAAGACAAGGACTCCTGGATCAGCAAAGCCTGGAATTCGGTCTTCTAGTCAGAGGCTCGTCCTCATGCTCTCGGCGCTGTCGATCAGAGATATCGTGCTCATCGATAGGCTGGAACTGGCGCTCGCGCGCGGTCTGTGCGCGCTCACCGGAGAAACCGGCGCGGGCAAATCCATCCTCCTCGATGCGTTGGGCCTCGCCATCGGCGCGCGCGCCGATGCGGGCCTCGTCGGCCAGGGCGCCGATCAGGGTAGCGTCACCGCCGTCTTCGACGTGCCGAGCGATCATCCCGCCCGCGCCATCCTCCGCGACAACGGCCTCGACGCTGAAGGCGATCTCATTCTGCGTCGCGTCCAGGCCAAGGACGGCCGCACCCGCGCCTTTATCAACGATCAACCGGTGAGCATCGGCCTGCTGCGTCAGATCGGCGACGAACTCGTCGAAATCCACGGCCAGCATGACGAGCGCGGACTTCTCGACGTCTCCGGCCATCGTGCGGTGCTCGACGCCTTCGGCGGCCTCGAGGCGAAAGCAGCCGAGGTGCGCAAGCTCTGGGGCGCCGCGGCGGAAGCCCGCCTTGCCTATGCCGAGCATGAGGCCTCGCTCGCCAAGGCGCGGGCCGAGCAGGACTACCTTCGCCATGTCGTCGGCGAACTCGACGAACTCGCGCCCGAGCCCGGCGAGGAAACCAGGCTCGCCGAAGAACGCACGCTGATGATGCATTCGGAAAAGATCGCCGTCGACCTCGCCGAGGCGCAGGACGCGCTGTCGGGCGACGGGGGGCTTGAAGCACGGCTCAACCAGGCGCTGCGGCGTCTTTCGCGCGCCGCCGAACAGGCAGGCGGCCGTCTGGACGCCGGCATCGCGGCGCTCGACCGTACCCTCGTCGAAGCGGCCGACGCGCGCGACGAAATCGAACGCGCCATGCGCGCGTTGCAGTTCGACCCCGCGCGTCTCGAACGCGCCGAGACGCGACTCTTCGCGCTCCGTGCCGCCGGTCGCAAGCACAATGTCGCCGTCGACAATCTGGCCGCGCTTGCCGATCGCTTGCGCGAGCAACTGACCGAGATCGAAGGCGGAGAGGCGAAGCTCGCGAAGCTGTCGCAGGCCGCAGCCGCCGCCCGTGCCGAATATCTGAAAGCCGCAGAGGCGCTGTCTGCCGCGCGCCAGAAGATCGCGGCAAAACTCGATCAGGAAGTCGCCCGCGAGCTGAAGCCGCTGAAGCTCGACAAGGCAACCTTCAAGACGCAGGTGACGGTGGTGCCGGCTGACGACGCCGGCCCCGACGGGCTCGACCGCGTCTCCTTCCTGATTTCGACCAATCCCGGTGCGCCGCTCGGGCCGCTGATCAAAATCGCCTCGGGCGGCGAGCTCTCGCGCTTCGTGCTGGCGCTAAAGGTCGCGCTCGCCTCGCGCGGCTCCGCGCCGACGCTGATCTTCGACGAGGTCGATGCCGGTGTCGGCGGCGCAGTCGCGGAAGCCGTTGGGCTGCGCCTCGCGGAACTTTCGAAGGCCGCGCAGGTTCTGGTCGTGACCCACTCGCCGCAGGTCGCCGCCCGCGCGCAGCACCATCTGCGTATTTCGAAAGGCGGCGAGGCGAAATCGAAGACGGCCAAAGTCGCGACGCGGGTCGACGTGCTCGACCGCCAGGATCGCCGCGAGGAAATCGCCCGCATGCTGGCGGGTTCGACGGTGACCGACGAAGCCCGCGCCGCCGCAGACAGATTGATCGAGAGCCATCCGTGAGCGAGAGCGCCAACGACAAACCCGTGGAAGAGCTCACCTTCGAGGAAGCCGCCGCGGAGCTGGAGCGGCTTGCGAAGGAGATCGCGCATCACGACCGGCTCTATTACCAGAAAGACGCACCGGAGGTTTCCGACGCCGCCTATGACGCGCTCCGGAAACGCAACGACGCCATCGAGAAGCGCTATCCTGAACTCGTGCGCGAGGACAGCCCGTCGAAGAGCGTCGGCGCGGCGCCTACGGAAGCCTTCGGCAAGGGTCGAACAATCAACTTGAAGGATCGCCGCTAATATAGGGATATCTGTAGCTGGCCTGGGGGCGGATCGATTTGGCGCGCGTAATCAAATCCATTCAATCCACGTCGCGCATAAGGAGGAGCCTATCTGCCGC
>NZ_DATKFR010000262.1:0-8304 GCF_035511255.1 Parvibaculum sp. | reverse complement strand
GCCGGATATGTGACGGGCGCGCGGCTCGACGTACATGGCGGCGGCGAGAGGCCGCCATTTCTGGAACAGGCGGAGAGCGCGAAAGGCTGAAGGTCTTATTGTTCGCGAGGACGAACGATCAATTCGTACCCAAGCGCTTCTCGTGGTGAAGGCCCGGTTTTAGGGTTCGATAAGGGAGAATTTATGCGGCCGCCGGCGGGAAGAAATCCCGCGCGGCGTCGAAACGCGGAGGAGGAAAAAATGGATCGGTATCTGGTGATTTCGGGCGATGGTCATGCGGGCCTTTCGCCGGAAAAATATCGCGATTATCTCGACCCGAAATATCACGCGCAATTTGACGAACGTCTTCCGCGCGAAATCGCTATGCGAGAGGCGATGGAGAAGAAGCTCCTCATCAACGATTTCAACACCAAATGGCGCGCCGATTGCGGCAACGACATTTTCGGCGTCTGGGACCACGACATTCGCAACAAGGTGCTCGACGGTGACGGCATCACGGCCGAGGTTCTTTTCCCCGACGGCATCACCGAACGCAATGCGCCGCCCTTCGGCGCGGATGTCGGCCTGCGCTGCCTCGGCGCCGACCCCGAGCTTCTCTGGGCGGGCGCGCGGGCGCATAACCGCTGGATGGCCGATTTCTGCAAGATGGAACCCAACCGCCGCATCGGCCTCGCGATCATCCCGGTCGTCTTCGATATCGAGGAGGACCTGAAGGAAATCCGCTGGGCGAAGGAGAACGGGCTGAAGGGGCTGATGTTCCCCTGCATGACCGACGGCTTCCAGCCCTACAACCATCCGCAATACGATCCGGTGTGGAAGCTCGCCGAGGAGTACGATCTTCCGATCCATTTCCATTCGGGCGCGTCGCCGGCGATCCAGGATCTTCCGGGCGCGATCGGATCGTTCCTGATGGAGTATCCGTTCTGGATGACGCGTTCGATGTGGACGATGATTTTCGGCGAAGTTTTCGAGCGCTTCCCGAAGCTCAAGGTGGTCTATACCGAAGGCACGGAATACTGGTTCACGTGGATGCTGCAGATGATGGACATCCGCGCGTCGGTGAAGCACACGAGCGGCAAGCTCGGCGATTTCCGCGCCAAGCTCACCATGAAGCCGTCCGAATATTTCGCGCGTAACATGTGGGTCGTCGCCTCGGCGCTCGCCGACCGCGACACGACAAACGCCTGCTACGACATCGGCATCGACCGCATCATCTGGGGCTCGGACTATCCGCATCCGGAAGGATGCTGGCCGAAGACCAAGGCGAAGATGCTCGACAGCCTTGGCGGGCTGCCGGAAGCCGATCTCGAGAAGATTTTTTCGAAGAACGCGCTGCAATGCTATTCGGGCCTTGACGTCGACGCGATGAACAAGATCGCCGCGAAGATCGGGCCGAAGAAGAGCGAGCTCAAGCATCAGATCGCGGCGGAATAGGGGGAGAAATCATGGTCGAACGTTTCCCGATGGATATTCCGTTCGGGTGGTTCTTCGTCGGCTATACGGACGAACTCGCGACGGGGGAAGTCCGCACGGTCAAATATTTCGACGAGGATCTGGTGCTGTTTCGCACCGAGAGCGGAGAGGTCGGTCTCACCGAGGCCTATTGCGCGCATCTCGGCGCGCATCTAGGCGTGGGCGGGAAGGTCGAAGGCGAGAAGCTCGTCTGCCCGTTCCATGCCTGGGGCTACAACACCAAGGGCTTCTGCACCGAGGTGCCTTATGCCAAGCGCCTGCCGCCGATCCTCGAGAGGAAGCCTGCACTGAAGAGCTATCCGCTCGTCGAGAAGAACAATGTGATATGGGCCTGGTATCACCCGCAAGGGATCGAGCCTTTCTTCGATGTCATCGCGCATGACGAGATTGGCAATTCCGACTGGGAAGAGCTCGATCGCTATTGCTGGACGATCAACACCAATCCGCAGGAGATCGCGGAGAACGGCGTCGACACCGCGCATTTCAAATATGTGCATGGCATGGACGCAGTGCCTGAAGGCAAGACGACCTATGAGGGTCATCTTCGCCATAGTCTTGCGGAAGGGGAGCGCACACTTGCGATGCCCAATGGCGAGATGAAGACGATCACGTCTCGCGTCGAGACGGTGCAGAACGGTGCCGGCCAGAAATATACAAGGATCGGCGGCGTGACGGACACGCTGCTGATGGTGCTAGTGACGCCGGTGACGCGCGAGCAGGTGGAACTGCGCTTTGCTTTCACGCACCGCAAGTTCCCGAAGGATTCCTTCGAGTACACGGCGGCGCGTTTCGCCATTGCGCTCGTCATCGGCCAGACCGGTGTCGAGGGCGACATTCCGATCTGGAACAACAAGATCCACCGGCGTCATCCGATCCTCTGCGATGGCGACGGACCGATCATGCAGTTCCGCAACTACTTCCAGCAGTTCTACGTGCCGCGCCTCGCGGAGGCGGCGGAATAAGCCGGGCTCCGGCACCATTCAAGGGAGAGGAAACACCATGGCTCGTTTGCGCTATGTGAAGAACCTATCGGCCGCCGCTCAGGCCGGCGGCGGCGTCGGCTCCGCTTCGGCGAAGACCATCGTGCGCACCTTCCGCGCCATCTACGAGACGGAGCCCGAGATTGCGGCCGCCGTGCTGCCGCAGCCGTTGAAGCTCGGCGCCGAGCCGCTGGTCTTCATGCAGTTCGCCCATGTCATCATGGAATTGAGCGAAACGCACAAGATCGACATCGGCGCGGTGACGGTCGGCGTCGCCGCCGAGCATGAGGGCACCAAGGGCTGGTATGTGCTCGCCATGCCGATGGAAGGCGAATTCGTCGTCATTTCCGGCCGCGAAATCTTCGGCGAGCCGAAGAAACTCGCGAAGGTCGATTTCGACGTGAAGGGCGACAAGATCCACGTCGCCGTGCAGCGCAACGGCATCAAGTTCATCGAGATGGACGGTACCATCGGCGCCGAAACCGGGCCGAAGGACTTCACCGAACACTTCTTCTGCTACAAGGCGATGCCGGCCATTACCCGCAAGGGCGGCTTCGACGGCGATTGCTTCCTGACGCAGCTCGACTGGGAGCGGAAATACCACAAGACGGCGAAGATCTCCGGCGACATCAAGCTCCACGAGTCGCCCTACGATCCGATCGTCGACGTGCCGGTAAAGCGCATCGTCGAAATGCAATATTGCGAAGGCGGCAGCGTCACCAGCGGCAAGATTCTCCGCCAGGTGCCGGGAGAATGGCTGGAGCCCTTCTGGCATCAGCGCTACGACGAGCCGACGGTTCAGGGCATCGAGGTTCCGCTGGCCGGCGACAAGAAGGTGGCCAATGCTTGATCTGAAGGGAAAGGTTGCCGTCATTACGGGCGGCGCGGGCGGCGTCGGTTTCGCGCTCGCCCGTGCGCTTGCCGGCGAAGGCGCGAAGATCGCGATCGCCGATATCGACCAGGCCGCTATCGATGCGTCGGTTGCGGAACTGCAGAAAGGCGGTCACGACGCCATCGGGGTGAAGACGGACGTGACCAAGCAGGAGTCCGTCGACGCGCTGGCCGCGGCCGTCTTCGCGAAATTCGGCAATGTGCATCTGCTCTTCAACAATGCCGGCGTTGGCCTCGGCGAGGCGCAGCGACGCATCTGGACCTTGCCGGTGAAGGACTGGCAATGGGGCTTCGCGGTCAATGTCATGGGCATCGTCCATGGCGTCCGGTCGTTCGTGCCGCATATGCTCGAAAAAGGCGAGGAGGGGATGGTCATCAACACCTCCTCGGCCAATGGCGGGCTTTTCTCCCTGCCGACGACGCCGATCTATGCGGCGACCAAGGCCGCCGTCACCAGCGTCACCGAGGTGCTGCATTATCAGTTCCTGATGGACAAGGCGAAGCTGAAGGCGGCGATCCTGTTTCCGGGCCCGAATGTCGTCAACACGCGCATTCTCGACTCGAACCGGAACCGGCCGGCGGAATTTTCCGACGGCAGCGACAACAAACCCCACACCTATAAAAGCATGAGGGAGCTTGTTGAGGCGACGGGGCTGAAAATGCAACTCACCGAGCCGGAAGATGTCGCAAGTTTCGCCGTCGAAAGCGTCAAGGCCGACCGTTTCTGGATGCTGCCGGACAGCAGCGCTCACGACGCCGCCATCCGGGGCCGGGCCGAGACAATTGTCGGGCGCAATGGGCTGGCGCTGCCCCAGATGGGCTGAAACACCTCCATTCCGGCCTTTGCTGCGCTTGCGAAGGCCGGAAAAGAGGGCTTCCATTAGGCGGGTTGGGGAATAGGACTTTTCGTGGCTGCCGAGATATCCTATTTAACAGTCTAGTGACCGGGTGTTCTGATAAACCCCAGTTTTTTATTGTTAATTGTCCCGCATTTGCGGGCGGAGCTGCCTTTATGCTCGATGAGCTTGTAGCCATAGCCTTGAAAGCGGGCGCTGCGATCATGCCGATCTATGAGCGGCTTGATGCTTCGGCTGTGGCGACCAAGGGCGATGGTTCGCCCGTAACGGAGGCCGACGAGGCGGCGGAAGCCGTCATCCTGGCGGAGCTTGCGCTGCTTGCGCCGGATATTCCTGTGGTCGCGGAGGAATCTGTGGCCGCGGGGCGCTGTCCGGCGACGGCCGATCGCTTCTTCCTGGTCGATCCGCTCGACGGCACCAAGGAGTTCATCAGCCGCAATGGCGAGTTCACGGTCAACATCGCGCTCATCGAGGATGGCCGGCCGATACTCGGCGTCGTCTATGCGCCTGCCATCGGGGCGATCTATGCCGGTGGCGAGGGGCAGGGCGCGAAGGCCGCGACGGTCGAGAACGGCGTCATCGGCGCATGGCGGCCGATCTCGGTGCGTGCCTGCACGGGCAAGGGCATCAGCGTCCTCGCCAGCCGCTCGCATCTCACGGATGAAACCAAGGCCTTCATCGAAAAGCACTCGGTCGCCGATTTCGTTTCGGCGGGCTCGTCGCTCAAATTCTGCAAGCTCGCGGCCGGCGAAGCCGATCTCTATCCGCGGCTCGGCCGCACGATGGAGTGGGATACGGCGGCCGGCGACGCCATTCTCCGCGCGGCCGACGGCGCGGTGCTGACAATGGACGGCAAGCCGCTGCAATACGGAAAGCGCAACCAAACGGACGATACCGATTTCGCCAATCCGTGGTTTGCTGCGACCGGAGATTACTACCCGTTTTAACCTGTCGCCGAATAATACGCGTACGAAAGGTATTTCGATGTCCCGCGATCGGAAGTCTCATCTGAAAAGACTCGAGGATGAGAGCATTCACATCATTCGCGAGGTTGCGGCCGAGTTCCGCAACCCGGTGATGCTCTATTCGATCGGCAAGGACAGCTCGGTGATGCTGCATCTCGCCGCGAAGGCCTTCTATCCGGCGCCGCCGCCCTTCCCGTTGATGCATATCGACACGACGTGGAAATTCCGCGAGATGATCCGCTTTCGCGACGAGACGGCGAAGCGGCTCGGCTTCAATCTGATCGTCTATACGAACCCGGAAGGGCTGGCGCAGAACGTCAATCCGTTCGATCACGGCTCGTCCTACTATACGAACGTCATGAAGACCGACGCGCTGAAGCAGGCGCTGACGAAATATGGTTTCGACGCGGCCTTCGGCGGCGCGCGGCGCGACGAGGAAAAGTCGCGCGCGAAGGAGCGCATCTTCTCCTTTCGCACGGCCAATCACGGATGGGATCCGAAGAAGCAGCGCCCCGAGCTCTGGAACATCTACAACACGCGCATTGCGCAGGGCGAGTCGATCCGGGTTTTCCCGATCTCGAACTGGACCGAGCTCGACATCTGGCAATACATCATGCTGGAAGACATTCCGATCGTGCCGCTCTACTACGCGGCGAAGCGGCCGGTGGTGGAGCGTGGCGGTCAGCTCATCATGGTCGACGACGAGCGGCTGCCGCTCGAACCCGGCGAGGTGCCGCAGGAAAAGCTCGTGCGCTTCCGCACGCTCGGCTGCTATCCGCTGACGGCGGCGATCGAGAGCGACGCCGCGACGCTGCCGGAAATCGTGCGCGAGATGCTGATTGCGCGGACCTCCGAACGGTCCGGTCGTCTCATCGACCATGACGAATCCGGCTCCATGGAGAAGAAGAAGCGCGAGGGGTATTTCTGATGAGCGAGCCCGCTGAAAATCTCTCCGCGCAGGATCTGATCGATTATCTCGCGCAGCAGGAGAACAAGACGCTGCTGCGTTTCCTCACCTGCGGTTCGGTGGATGACGGCAAGTCGACGCTGATCGGGCGTCTGCTCTACGACACCAAGCTTCTCTTCGACGACCAGCTCGCGACGCTGGAACGCGACAGCAAGAAGCACGGTACGGTGGGCGAGGACATCGACTTCGCGTTGCTGGTCGACGGGCTCGAGGCCGAGCGCGAACAAGGCATCACCATCGACGTCGCCTATCGCTTCTTCACGACCGACAAGCGCAAGTTCATCGTGGCCGATACGCCGGGGCACGAGCAATATACGCGCAACATGGCGACCGGCGCCTCGACCGCCGATCTTGCGATCCTGCTCGTCGATGCGCGCAAGGGTATTCTGACCCAGACGCGGCGTCACGCCTTCATCGCCTCTCTGCTCGGCATCCGGCAGATCGTCGTCGCGGTGAACAAGATCGACCTCATGGATTTCTCGAAGGACGTCTTCGAGACGATCCGCGACGACTTCACGGAATTTGCGCGCGACTTCGGCTTCAAGCAGATCGTCGCGATCCCGCTATCGGCGCGGTTCGGCGACAATGTCATCACGCGTTCGGAGCGCACGCCCTGGTATCACGGGCCGGCGCTGCTCGATCATCTCGAGACGGTGGAGGTCGAGGACGAACAGCGCGCGAAGCCGTTCCGGCTTCCGGTGCAGTGGGTCAACCGACCCAATCTCGATTTCCGCGGTTTCTCCGGTACGATCGCCGGAGGCAGCGTGCGGCCGGGCGACCGCATCGTCGTCGCCGCGTCGGGCCGGACGAGCACGGTTTCGCGCATCGTCACCGCCGACGGCGATCTCGATGTCGCCGTGGCCGGCGATGCGGTGACGCTGACGCTCGCCGACGAAGTCGACATCTCGCGCGGCGACCTGCTCGTCGCGGCGACCGATCAGCCGGAAGTGGCGGACCAGTTCGCCGCGCATGTGATCTGGATGAGCGAGGATCACCTGCTTCCGGGCCGTCCCTATCTCGTCAAGCTCGGTGCGAAGACGGTGACTGCGCAGGTAACGGAGATCAAGCACAAGATCGATGTCAATACGCTTGATCATCTGGCGGCGAAGGAGCTCGCGCTCAACGAAGTCGCGGTCTGCAACTTCTCGCTGTCGCAACCCGTCGGTTTCGACGCCTATGCCGCCAATCGCGAGACGGGTGCGTTCATCATCATCGACCGGCTGACCAATGCGACGGTCGGCGCCGGCATGATCATGTTCGGTTTGCGTCGTGCGACGAACATCCATCTGCAGGCGCTCGACGTCAACAAGTCGGCGCGCGCGAACCTCAAGGGGCAGAAGCCGGTCATCCTGTGGTTCACCGGCCTCTCCGGCGCGGGCAAGTCGACGATCGCCAACATCGTCGAGAAGCGGCTGCTTGCCGAAGGGCGGCACACCTACATGCTCGACGGCGATAATGTTCGCCACGGGCTCAACCGCGATCTCGGTTTCACCGAAGGCGACCGCGTGGAGAATATCCGCCGCGTCGCCGAAGTTTCGAAGCTGATGATCGATGCGGGCCTCATCGTGCTCGTCTCTTTCATCTCGCCGTTCCGTGCCGAGCGTCGCATGGCGCGCGAGCTGGTGGAGAGCGACGAATTCATCGAGGTCTTCTGCGACACGCCGCTCGACGTCGCCGAGAGCCGCGACCCGAAAGGCCTCTACAAAAAGGCACGCGCTGGCCAGATCAAGAACTTCACCGGCATCGACTCCCCGTATGAGCGACCGGAGAACCCGGAGATCAGGCTCGAATCCGGCGCGAAGTCGGTCGAGGATCTTGCCGAAGAAGTGATTTCGCTGCTGCGCGGACGGGGCATCATCGCCTGAGGCGATGGTGGCCTCGCCCTACGAGACGCCGCTTCGCGGCTCCTCAGGGTGAGGATCATTTTCTGAATTTCTCCCACCCTGAGGAGCGGGCGTTAGCCCGCGTCTCGAAGGGCGAGGCCGAAGCGTTCGTGTTATCCGACGGCGGGCGCGCTCATTCTCCGCAGGTCCGGTTTGACCACCTTGCCGGACGCGTTGGTCGGCAGCGCGGCCACGATATCGACGAAGCGTGGAACCTTGTAGTTCGCCATGTGCTCGCGCGCCCAGGCGATGATTTCCGCCCCGTTGATCGCGGCGCCGGGTTTCGGC
>NZ_DATKFR010000261.1:0-8701 GCF_035511255.1 Parvibaculum sp. | reverse complement strand
GCGACGAGCGACTTGCCCCTCTGGACGACGTGCTGAGCGATCTTGGCGGCGCCGTCCGAAGCCTGAGCGACGACGAGCTGCGCGACCTGCTCGTGGCGCTCCTGTCGGAATGGCGCGAGCGGCGCGAAGCGAGTCCGACCTTTGCGAACTGATCGCGGGCGGCGCGCGGCGGGGCTTTTCCGGACAGGACCATTTGCCGACGCATCTTCTAATGCGTTGCTGCGGGTTTGGCGGTGCCGCCCTGCTTCGTTCCGCTTGCTGTACGTGGACATGCATATCCCCAGGCAAGGCTGGTCGCCAGATCGACGCTGGCAGGCAGATCCCTGATCTGGGGTTTCTGTTGCAGCAGAGCGAGAAAAATGATGCGAACCTTTTCGGCGGTGACGCCGCTCTGGGGCAGGCAGAAAGGGGCGGAGGTCAGTTCCCGGCGGACGAGACCGTAATGACCGAGAAAGCCCTGGATGTACGAGCCGCAGACGAGAAGCCGCTCACGTTCGGCGTTCTGGATGTCCTTCACATTGGCCGGATTCGCGCAGACCTGTTCAAGGTCGGAGCCAGTCTGCAGATAATAATGCTGCGGCTGGGTGTCCGCGCGGGCCTGTCCGGCCACGAGAGCGGCGAGCGCGCCGGCCGCCACGATGCAATGGATACGCATAATTTCTCTCCCTTCGTCTGGCCGAAGGCGCGAGCGGCGCCTTCTCCGTATGCCAATCATTGGGGAGACTCTATCAACTTGGCTCAGACAACTTGATCGCAATTCGTGTGGTTTTGTCGCCCTGTGTGATCTGACGCGAACCGTCTGCCGGTCGCGGCTGTGCCATTCGGGGACGGGGCGGCGATCGCCTTCAGATGTCGCCCGTTCTCGTCCTGGGGCTTCTGGCGCGCGCGATGGCCCGCAGGCGAACGCTTGGTCTGAGAACGATGCGGGCCTGGGGCATGACGTCCACGGTATTGATGACCCTTATATCCGTATACTGTGCATATGTGCCGAGAATCAGGACAGCCTCGAGCAGCGCGAAGCTCGCGCCGACGCATACCCGCGGTCCCCCGCCGAAAGGCAGATAGACATAACGTGGAAGCGCTTTTGCCCTCTCGTCGAGAAAGCGCTCGGGATCGAAGCGGTCCGGAGCGTGCCAGTAACGCCTGTGCCTGTGCATCACCCAGGGGGAGATGAGTACGGTGCGTCCGGCGCGCAGTGTAAGACCGGCGGGGACGTCGTCATCGGCGATTGTCGTGCGCATGATGTTGGCGACGATCGGATAGAGCCGCAACGTTTCGTCGAGAACCGCGCGGGTGTAGCGCAGCGACGGCACATCCTCCGCCGTCAGCGGGCGCCCCTCCGTAACTTCGTCGACCTCCCGCTGGATACGCGCAAGCGCATCCGGGTTGAGCGTCAGCAGATACCAGGCCCAGGAAAGCGTTGTTGCGGTCGTTTCATGTCCTGCAAGGAGAAACGTCGCCACCTCGTCCCGAACCTGCGCAATCGTCATTTCCCGTCCAGTGTCGGCGCGTGTCGCCTGCATGAGCCGTGTCAGCAGCGTGTTGCCGCGGCCGCCGTCATGCGCCTGCTGGATGATCTTGCGGGCGAAGACGTCGAGCTGCCTGCGACCTGGCTGCACCAGTCGCTCAAGGAAGCCATCGCGCAGACGCGGCGGCAGCAGGGCCGCGGCGAGGAACATCGCTGGAAATTTGTCGAGCGTCTGCGTCACCGTCTCCGCGATTCCTTCAATGTCGCCGGAGAGGTCGGAGCTCAGAATTGCCTCGCCGATGATTTCGAGCGTCAGCCGTGTCATTTCGCTGTCGATCGAGAAGGCGCGATTTTTTTGCAGGACGCGACCGACCGAGCGTCGCGCTGCGGCGGTGAAGAGCGGCGCGAATTCGCGCACGCTCGAATGCTGAAAGATTGGCGCGGCGAGTTTGCGGTTCTGCTTCCACACATCGCCCGATGCGGTGAGCAATCCGTCGCCGAGAAGCGGACGCAGGATCGCGAGCTGATTATCGTCCTTCGGATAGTTCTCCACATTGGAGACGAGGATGTGGCGGATCGTCTCCGGATCGTTGATGAGCGTTCCGCGGCCGGCATTTGCGACACCGATGCGGAAATCCGAATAGTCGCTTTCGTACCAGACGTCGGGAAAGGAGGCGATGAGGTTGGTGAGAAGTTTCGGCTTCAGCAGCGCGGCGGAGAGGCCGGGTGCCTTGCGGGGCGGCCTCGGCCGTGCCGGCAAAGGCGGTAGGCCGATATCCGATGCTTCATCGAGAGCCATGGGTTCTTTCCGGGCCGATTGCGACATGATGGGGGCGACACAAGCTGGTCGCGTCCCTCCATATGCGAAAGCGACCGCGTCTTAAGGAGTGCCGAACGGGCCAAGACGGGGATCATATCCGGCCACTGTCCCGGAATATTCCAGCTTCCAACAAAACCTCACTCAACCGCACACGGCTCTACACCATAATTCGCCGACGGAGCGTAGCGTTCACGTCAGATCACCTGAAATCGCGGGCTCACCCAGGTTGGGAGGAAATGATGATGAAGCGTCTACGGAATGTGTTACTCGCCACGAGTGCAATGGCTCTTCTGGCTGCGTGCGCCAGTGATGGAAATTCGGGCAGTGGCGGTGGTGGCGGCGGCGGCGGTCTTGGCAGCACCGCCGTTCCTGAACTCGGCCTTACCGGCGAGGGCGGTGCGACCGATGCGCTCGGCGTGTCGGCTCTCACCGATCCGCTTCTCGGAACGACCGGTCTTCTCGGCGGCGGCGGCGACGGCCAGGTCGGCGGCGCCATTCCCGCCGATGCACTCACACCGTTGTCGAGCCAGCTGGAGCCCGTGGCCGAGCAGATTGCCGCTGCGGTTCCGCTCGGCCTGATTACCGACCAGGTTCCCGCTCTTGGCGTCAATGGCGACGGCGGTCTGGTGGACGATCTCGTCGGCCAGGATCCGCTGACAGGTGTCGTCGGGTCGGACGGCCTTGTAGGCTCGCTCCTTGGCAGCGGCAATGACGGAGCGGTCGGAAATATCATCCCCGAAGGCACGATCCCGTCGCTGCCGACGGGGTCGGACCCGACGGCTGCCGTGACGGGTCTTGTCTCGACGGTCACCGGTGCGCTCGGCGGCGCCGGCGGTCTTCCGACGACCGGGACGCCTCTCGACTCGGTGACGGGCGCTCTCGGCGGTCTGGCCGGAGGCGGCTCGGATCCGACCGCCGCTGTCACGGGTGCCGTGGCGACTGTGACCAGCACGTTGGGCAGTAGCGGCCTGCCGGTCGACACGAGTGCGCTCGGCGGCGTTCTCACGACCGTGACCGGCGCATTGCCGAAGTAAGCGGCCAATGATCATTGAGAGGCGGACTTTCAGGTCCGCCTCTTTTTTTGCTCACTCATCGTCAAGCGGAGACCGGCACATGCTCCTCAGGAACACTTCGCTCTTCGTCGCGGCGTCGATCGCGCTTGCCGGTTGTGCGAGCGACGGCAACAGCGGCTCCGGTGGCGGTTCTTCGACATCCGGCAATCTGTCGTTGCTGGGTATCACGGTACCCGGCCTGTCGGGTCTTTCCAACGGCGAGCTGCTCCAGGAGGCGCCGGAACTCGGCGTTAGCGGCGGCGGCGGGCTCGCGGAGGATCTGCTCGGGCAGGATGTCGTCGCGAGTCTCGTCAGCAGCGGTCCCGGCCCGGTTCCGGGAGTCGTCGCAGGTGGTGAAGACGGGATACTCGGAAGCGTTGCCGATCCGTTGGCGCCGCTCTTGCCGGACCTGCCCGCGCTTCCCAAAATCGAGGCGCCTGTCTCGCTTGGCATCACCGGGCCGGGCGGACTCGTCGAGGATTTCGCCGGTCAGGACGTGCTCGGGGCCGCGCTCGGCGCGCCGGGCGGTATGGTGCCGACGAATGACGGTCTCCTCACGCAGACGCTTGCCGGCGGCGACGGCGGCATTCTTGGCAATGTCGTTCCGTCGGGCGCATCGTCTAGCCTGCCTCTCCCGGGGCTCCTGGCGTTGCCGACCGGTGCGACCCTGCCGACCGACACCAATCAGCTCACCCAGGTGCTTACCACCCTCACGAACATCTTGCCGAAATAGACGAGCAGGGGCAGGTCAGCGGGCAGGGCTTTCCGCAAAGCAGGCGCCGAAGGGCGGCAGCTCGATGCCGCTTCCGCCCTCGATGCGCTCAAAGCCGGCGACCTCGACCGGCGTCAGATCGGCGATGGGCAGGCTGTCGAGCCTGATGGAAGTATTGCCGAGATTGAAGGCGGCGAAGGCTTCTCGGCCGTGCTCGCTGTCCAGACGACGCAGCATCACCAGCGGGCCCGCGGAAGGCAGTAATTCCAGTTCGCCGCAACGAAGGGCGCGATTGCCTCGACGCCACCGCAACAGAGCGCGCGTGGCGGCGAGGCAGGAATGCGGGTCCGCTTCCTGCAGATCGACCGCGTGGCAGCGGTGCGCCTCTGGCATCGGAAGCCACGGGCGCGCGGTCGTGAAGCATCCGTTCGGCCGGTCGTGCCGCCAGGGCATGGGCGTGCGCGAACCGTCGCGGCCCCGGAATTCGGGATAGTAGGTGATGCCATAGGGATCGCGCATGTCGGCGAGGTCGATCTCCGCTTCGGCCAGGCCGAGTTCCTCTCCCTGATAAAGCGAGACGCTGCCGCGCAGGAAGAAGAGAAGCGCCAGAGCGAGCTTCGCGAAGGCGGGCGTGCCGTCTGGCGAGGGGTGCCAGCGCGTCGCGACGCGCGCCACGTCGTGATTGCTGAAGGACCAGCAGAACCATCCTTCCTGCTCTGCCGCCATGGCATTGTCGACGATCTGTTTCAGGATCGCGGCCGAGAACTCGCCCTTCATCACGCCGAGCGTATAGGCCATGTTGAACCGCGTGCCTTTTTCGCCTGTCAGAGCCTCGATGCGGTTGAAGGCGCCGGCCTCGCTCGAAATCTCGCCGAGCGTCAGCCGATCGTCATAGCAGTCCATGAAGCTGCGGATGCGCGACACCCAATGCGCGGTTTCGGGATGCATCATGTCGTGGATGTGGCGCTGCATGCGGAAGGGACGGAGCGGGGCCTGTCCGTCCTGCGTCAGCGCCGGCGGATTGTCGCGTAGCGCCGGGTCGTGGAGCATGAAGTCGACGGCGTCGAAACGGAATCCATCGACGCCGCGGCGGAGCCAGAAGTTCGCGCTCTCGAAGAGAGCGCCGACGACGGCGGGATGCCGCAGATTGAGCTTCGGCTGGCTCGCCAGAAAATGATGCAGGTAATATTGCCGTCGGCGCGGTTCCCAGGCCCAGGCACAGCCGCCGAAGACGGAGAGCCAGTTGTTGGGCGGGCTGCCATCAGGCTTCGGATCTGCCCAGACATACCAGTCGGCCTCCGCGCCGTCGCGCTTGCGGCGGCTCGCATTGAACCAGGCATGCTGGTCGGAGGTATGGCTCCACACCTGATCGAGGATGATCTTGAGGCCGAGACGATGCGCGCCTTCGACCACGCGGTCGAAATCCTCCAGCGTGCCGAAGAGCGGATCGACGGCGTTGTAATCGGCGACGTCATAGCCGAAATCCATCATGGGCGAGGTGAAGAAGGGCGAGATCCAGATCGCATCGACCCCCAGGTCGGCGATGTAGGGAAGCTTGCTTTCAAGACCCTTGAGATCGCCCACGCCATCGCCATTGCTGTCGGCAAAGCTGCGCAGGTAGACCTGATAGACGACGGCACCGCGCCACCATTCGGTGGTTTTCTGCATTGATCCTCAACTTGATTGTGCCGTGACTGCTTTTTTCCGCGCCCGCAATTTCAGCAGGAACCGCGCGCCCGTTCAACAACGGACAACCGTTGCGCAGCGCTTCGCTTCTCGCTCGCTTCCGTCGGATGATGGAGCCATTTACGGGGCGCGCTGCGCCTCGTTCAATCCGGGTCCCGTAATATTGCCGCGAAGAAAGCATTGAACAGGAAGGCAGCTTGTTTGATCAGGGCCCGGGATGAAATTCGGTCTTCCTCGAGAAGAAGTTCATCGACGGCATAGCCGAATTCGGCGGCAAGACGCAGTCGCTTGAAAAGCAGGTCCTCATTCAACTCCGGCCGGAGCTTTCGGGCGACGGCAAACATTTGCTTCGTCATTTGCCGTTGCGACTGAAGCCTCAAATGAGAAAGCTGGGGCAGGGCGCGCATCGCGCGCATCGTCCATATGCCGCCCGGCTCGCTCGCCACAATGTCAGACGATATCCGGAACCATTGCTCCAGCACCGCGGTATTGTCGGCCTCCGCATCCCATATCTCATCCCGGGCGAGCCATATGGCAAGGGCGTCCATCGATCTCGTCAGAAGACGCTCGGCAAGAACCTCGAGAATCTCGTACTTGTTATTGAAGTATCGATAGAAGGTAGGCGGCGTAAGCTCTGCCCGCTCGCAAATCGCATTGGACGACAAGCGTTCGAAGCCGACCTCACCAAGCAAGATTCCGGCTGACTCCACAAGCCTGTTATAGGTCTCGACAGCCTTGTCGGACGCTGGCGGCAAACGGTCGATTTCGCCCTGCTTGTTACGCCTGCTTTTTTTCAATGGACGCTTCGCACCTGGTTCGGTCATTCGACCCGCCGCCTGTCTCGATTGCGGTGTTTCAAGTTAGCGGCGCTCTATTCATAGAGCAATCGTCCAACCGCATTGACAACCCATATAATAGTTTTTACTATTTTTTGTCCCGTACGATTGAAAAAATCGCATGATTGACCGCGTTCGAGCGCGGATGAATTTAGCGTGGTGTACTGATGGAATCGACCGACAATCCGCCGCAGAGGCTCGAAATAAATTCATTGCCCGCCGTCGAAGACTTCGGCTTCACGGGAGGGCGGCAAAGTTTTCGAGCCTTTTGCGAGGCGGCCTTCAGACCGGGAACGCCGCGCTTCATGCGCAATGCCGACGGCAATTTGGTAATCTTTCGGCATAAGGACGTGAGGGCGTTGGCGGTTCGCCCGGAGGTGGGCGCTGTGCCGCCTGGTGTTCAGTTTTCTCACATCACGGACTTTTCGACCATCGAACCCGGCACGATCGGAGGGGGCCTCGCCGAAGTTCTGAAGAATCAGATCTTCACGATGAATCCACCGACACACACCATCCTGCGCAAGATCCTCACGGCTCAGGTGGGGGCCAAGTCGATGGGAGAGCTGAAGGAACTGGCGAGCAAGGTCGTTGACGGCATCTTGTCCGAACTCGAGGGGAGAGACGAAGTCGATCTTTCGAGGGACGTGGCGGAGAAGCTCACGGCCCGTTTCTGGGGCGCCGTTCTCGGCATGACGCCCGAGGAGACAGAGGACATGGTCGCCCATGTTCAGGGTTTGTCGCCCATGTTCCATGTCCTGCACACATTCGAGGAGATAGCGCAGGCAGATGCGGCGGCACTACGCTATGGCCAAACGATCAGCACCGCTGTCTCGCGCAGTCTTGCCTCCGGCGGGTGTCCGATGGCCGAGCGTGTGGCGGCGGGGCTCGATAAAGTGGATTGTCCGGACGATCCATATCGCAACGGCATGGTGCCAAAAGACGCCGGGGCGTTTTTTTCCGGGAATCTCGTGGACGGATTTCACACGGCGGCTCTGGGCGCGACCAATGCGATCTATGTGCTTGTGCAAAATATCGAAGCGCTTGGCGGTCTGCCGATTGCCCCGGAAATGATTTCCTCGGCAATCCGCGAGGCATTGCGCGTCGAGCCGCCGGCCATATTGCTGAACCGCCTCGTACTCGAAGATTTCGTCTATGACGGAATGCTGATCCCGAAGGACACGGTCATCGCCATGATGTGGGGGGCGGCCAATCACGATCCGGAGGTATTCCCGGACCCCACCCGGTTCGACATCAACCGCTCATCGCGGGAGCTTACGACATTCGGCGGCGGCATTCACATTTGCGCAGGCCTGCACGCAGCGCTGATGTTGATACAGACACTCGTCGAACGGCTGTTGAATGGAGATCTGGATATCGAGTTTACGTCCGAAGTCGAGTGGATGGAGAATTATCTGATGTGCCAGATGAAAGCTGCGCCGCTCAGGATAACGAGGCGCGCGATCTAAAGTCCTCCATAAGGTTGCCGATCACGTGCCCGCATGAATGAGGCACGACCGCAGACACCTTCCCAGCAACGCGCAATCGCCGCGTCGCGCCTCGCTTGCTGTTCGTGGTAGAAGGAGTGCGGGAGGATCACGAGCCATGAGAGATGAAAATGCGGTGCTCGGCGGCTACCGGGCCGTTGCGCTGATCTACAACGCGCTGATGACGGGGCTGGTGCTGACGCTTGTCACGCGCAAGGGAGCGGGCGAAGCCGCGCGCTTCGTCAAGGCGCATTTCCGCCGGCAACATCTCGAGAAATTCCTGCCCGGACTGAAGAAGCTCGGCCTCGATGCGCTGCCGGATGCGGTCGCCTGCGCGCAATATCATTACTTCTCGAATGCGTTGGGCGGCGTGAAGACGGAATATATTTACGAGTCCGATCGCAAGGCCTGGGTGCGTTATCCGCCACCGCGCTGGATCTGGCAGGGGACCGCGATCTGCGCCATTCCATCGGAGGTGAACGAGGCCATGCTGCATGGCTGGCACGGGCACAATGGCGTTTCGCTGGGCAATCCGCGTCTCGGTTTCGTCTGCACCGGGCAGACGGTCGAAGGTGCGCCGGGGCTCGAAGGTTACTACTTCGAATATGACCGCGAGATCGCGCCGGAAGAACGGGTGCGATTT
>NZ_DATKFR010000260.1:0-23727 GCF_035511255.1 Parvibaculum sp. | reverse complement strand
CGCGAGCTTGCGGCGGCTCTCCGCCGAACCGATGCGCGTCAACGCTTCCTCGAGGCTGCGCATCAGGCTGTCGCCAAGCTTCGCCACCTCGGGCACCAGGGCCGATGCGAGGCGGTGAAAATCCGCGATCGCGGCACCGAGTTCCTCGCCGATGCGGTCGCGTTCGCCGGACGCCTTGCCGAAAAAGCCGGCCTCCTCGACATGGCGGCCCGGCATGAATTCGGTCCTGAGCCAGCCCGCGAGGGGCGGACCGGCATAGGCGCTGCCGAAGCCCCACGGATCGTCCCAGAGGCCGTGGCCGACAAGTTTCGGAATGCGCAGGCGCGGCCCCGCCAAGCCGTCGAGAAGCCGGAGCGCCGCCGCCTCGCGGATCACCTTGCTCTCGCCGGAGCCGAGGCCGCCATGCCGCCGCGTCAGCTTCAGAACGGTCCCGTCGCCGAGATCGTAGACGCTGCCCCACAGGCCTTCGTTGAGAAGGCGCCAGGGTGGCGCGGGAAGCGTTTCAATCTTCTCGGCGATCTTCGCCTGGAAGGCGTCGCCTGTCGTTTGTTCGAACATGGGCGCGAGTCTAGCAGCCCGGCGGAGGCCAAAGGCATAGAAAAAGGGCGGCCCTTGCGAGCCGCCCTTTCAGTTCGACGCCTGTTTTTCTTATTCCGCGGCGACTGTCTGCGCCGTCTTCTTGGAACCGAAATTGACCGTCTTCAGGAAGGCGATGCCCTGTTCGGCGATGTCGTCGCCGACCATGCGGTCGTCCTCGTTCTTCAGTTCGTCCATGTCGACATAGATCGCATAGAAGGACTTCGTGCGGTCGGTGATGATGCCGGCCTTGAGAAGCGTCTTGACGAGGACGCGGAAGACGTTGGCCGCATCCTTCATGCCCTCGCGGCGGTCTTCATCCGTCACCGCTTCGAGCATCTCGGCCTGGACGAGTTTCCAGTCGAGACCGAAATCGGCGTAGATGACCTTCTTCTGCTCGGGATTGACGAGGTTGAAGAGCAGCGTCTGGAAGACGTTGGCCGCCCAGTCCTCGATGATGTCGCGCTCTTCCTGGGTGAGCTTGGGGATCGTGCGGTCGGCCCAGATCTTGCCGAACTTGTGGTGGAAGGCTTCGTCCGTCATCGCAAGCTGGCAGAGCTTCACCAGCAGCGGATCGCGGGCCGTGTTGAAGAAGGTCGCGAAGGTGCCCATCGCCAGACCTTCGACGAGGAGCTGCATGCCGACGATCTTCTTGTAGACCTCTTTCGCGTTGACCATCTCGGCAAGGAGATTGCCGAGCGTCTCGCCGACGGCGAGCGGCTTGCCCCAGCGCGATTTCACGTAAGCCGCGAAAGCCGTCACATGGCGGGCCTCTTCGCGGGCCTGGTTCGCCGCATATTCCTGTGCGCCCGGATCGAGGAGGATGTGGCAGAGCGAGGCGGAGAGATTGAGCGCGCCCTGCTCGCCATGCAGGATCGCCGACATCATCCAGCGGGCGGTCTCGTTGACGAAGCGGGTCTTCTCTTTTTCGGGGAGCGCCGCGAAACAGGGCAGCGTCAGTTCCGGCACCAGATCGGGCGAGATCATCATCTCGTTTTCCTGATCGAAGGGCTCGGAGAAGTCTATATAGCGGGGATCGAGCGGGTCCCAGAAATGATCGTGGGTCGCCGAGATGATCTTGTCGAACGCGCCGGAGCGGCGGTTGTAGCGCTCGACATTCATCATCGCCTCGAAATCGTCGGGCGATACGGCTTCGTAGGCGTTGTCCTTCGTGATCTGCCGGGCTTCGGTCATGCCCATGTCTCCCTTTGTGAAGCGCTCAACCCCTTCAGCAGCGGGCCCGCGCCGGTAAGTCACAAAGTAAATAGGGACATTCTGCCGTCTGGCTATACGGAAAATGACGGATGCGTCAACTTTACGCGGTCCCCGTCGCGAACGTGACGCTACCGTCACTTTTCTTGTGACAGGGCTTTACGTCGGGTCTAGGCTCATCCCAAAGAACAAGACGACATTGGAGGAAACACATGAGCAATCTGGCGAAAGCCCACAGTTCACAGGTCTCGACGGCGGCGGAAGAAGCCTATGCGGTGCCGCTGAAGGAGATCGACGTCGCCAATCCCGAACTCTTCCGCACCAATACGATGTGGCCCTATTTCGACCGGCTGCGCAAAGAAGCGCCCGTCCATTTCTGCGAGACCAACGAAGATGCCGGCCCCTACTGGTCGGTGACGCGGTACAACGACATCGTCTCGGTCGACACCAATCATCAGGTCTTTTCGTCGGAAGGCGGCATCACGCTCCGCGACCAGGACGACGACTTCAAGCTGCCGATGTTCATCGCGATGGACCCGCCCAAGCATGACGACCAGCGCAAGACCGTGAGCCCGATCGTCGCGCCGGCGAACCTTGCCAAGCTCGAAGGCCTGATCCGCGAGCGCGCCGGCAAGATTCTCGACGCGCTGCCCGAGAACGAGCCCTTCAACTGGGTCGACCGCGTCTCGATCGAACTCACCACGCAGATGCTCGCGACGCTTTTCGACTTTCCCTTCGAGGAGCGCCGGAAGCTGACGCGCTGGTCCGACGTCGCGACCGCGACGGTCGAGTCCGGCGTCATCGAGTCGGAAGAGCAGCGCCGCGCCGAACTGCTCGAATGCGCCGATTATTTCATCGGGCTCTGGAACGAGCGCGTCAATGCGCGCGAGCCGGGCGGCGATCTGATCTCCATGCTGGCGCATGGCGAGTCGACCCGGAACATGGACAAGATGGAATATCTCGGGAACCTGATCCTGCTGATCGTCGGCGGCAACGACACGACGCGCAACTCGATCACGGGCGGGCTCTATGCGCTCAACCTCTTCCCCGACCAGTACAAGAAGCTGCGCAGCGAAGGCCCGGGCATCGTGCCGAACATGGTGTCGGAGATCATCCGCTGGCAGACGCCGCTCGCCTATATGCGCCGCACCGTGCTCCAGGACGTGGAAGTCGCCGGCCAGAAGATCCGCAAGGGCGACAAGGTCGCGATGTGGTACGTCTCGGGCAATCGCGACGAGACGGTGATCGAAAATCCGAACGAGCTGGTGATCGACCGCGCGCGGGCGCGCCAGCACATTTCCTTCGGTTTCGGCATCCATCGCTGCGTCGGCAACCGGCTCGCCGAGATGCAGCTCCGCATCATCTGGGAGGAAATCCTGAAGCGCTGGCCGGATCAGCCGATCGAGGTTCTGGCCGAACCGCGCCGCGTCCATTCGAGCTTCGTCAAGGGCTATGAAGAGATGATGGTGCAGCTGCCGACGCGGAGACACTGAGAGAGGCATACTTCGACAGGCGGTGTCGTCCCGGCACTCGTTGCCGGGACCCAGCGTTCTCGGCATATGCGGCGCCGCCCGTGGGTCCCGGGAATGAATCCCGGGACGACAGTTGCAAAGCCACAATGAATAAAGGGCGGCTCCTTGGAGCCGCCCTTTGGCATTCTAGGTAACGAGGAACGCCCGAGCTTACTCGGCGGCCGAGATCGTGACGTTCTTCAGGGCGTCGGTGTTGGCGCCGAAGTTGATCTTCTGGAGGAAGCGGATGCCGTCTTCGGCGATGTCGTCGCCGACCATGCGGTCGCCCTCGCCCTTCAGCTCGTCCATGTCGACATAGACGGCATAGAAGGCCTTGGTGCGCTCGGTGATGATGCCGGCCTTCAGCAGCGTCTTGATGAGCACACGGAAGATGTTGGTCGACTCTTTCATGTCCTCGCGGCGATGCTCATCGGAGATCGCCTCGATCATCTCGTTCTGGACCTGCTGCCAGTCGATGCCGAACTCGCCGTAGAGGATCTTCTTCTGCTCGGGGTTCACGAGGTTGAAGAGAAGCGTCTGGAAGCAGGATGCCGCCCAATCCTCGATGATGTTCTGCTCTTCCTCGCTGAGCTTCGGGATCGTGCGGTCGGCCCAGATCTTGCCGAACTTGTGATGGAAGGCTTCGTCCGTCATGACGAGCTGCGTCAGCTTCACCAGAAGCGGATCGCGGGCGGAGGAATAGAGCGTCGCGAAGGCGCCCATGGCCAAGCCTTCGACCAGCATCTGCATGCCGACGATCTTCTTGTAGACTTCCGGCGCGCCGACGATGTCGGTCAGGAGGTCGCCGAGCGTCTGGCCGACGGGGAGGGGCTTGCCCCAACGCGCCTGGACGTATTTCGCGAAGGCCGTGACGTGACGCGCTTCTTCGCGGGTCTGGTTCGCGGCATATTCCTGCGCGCCCGGATCGCGGAGAATGTGGCAGAGCGAGGCCGAGAGATTGAGCGCACCCTGCTCGCCGTGAAGGATCGCGGAGAGAATCCAGCGGGCGCTCTCATTGGCGAAGCGCACGCGCTGCTTCTGGGTCAGCTTCTCGAAGCTCGGCAGCTTCAGTTCGAGGACGAAATCCTCGGGCAGGATCATCTCGTTCTCGATGTCGAAGGCTTCCGTGAAGTCGATGTACTTCTTGTCGAGCGGATCCCAGAAATGGTCATGGGTCGCGGAAATGATCTTGTCGAAGGCGGTCGAACGGGCGCCGTAGCGATCCACGTCCATCATCGCCGGGAAATCGTCGGGAGCGACGGCGTCGTAGGCATTGTCCTTGGTGATCTGGCGCACTTCGCTCATGAATTTCCTCCATCTGGCCGGCATGGGAGCCGGGGGTCTGTTGCAGGTCGGCGGCC
This sequence comes from Parvibaculum sp., assembly GCF_035511255.1. Classification (GTDB taxonomy): domain Bacteria; phylum Pseudomonadota; class Alphaproteobacteria; order Parvibaculales; family Parvibaculaceae; genus Parvibaculum. The sequence goes on along the minus strand of NZ_DATKFR010000260.1, from coordinate 19,067 downwards.
TTCCGCCACAGGCGACCCTTGGTCGCGGAGGATAAGCGGTCCCGGCGCGGCGTCAAGTAAAAATGACGCATGCGTCAAGTTCATGAAGACTTTCTTACCAGAGGGCGTGAATGGCTTATTTTCACAATTGTAAATTGTTCAATATGGGAGCTTCGTGTTATCGGTGATGGAGAGGGAATGACCATCCCGGTTGCGAAGCGGTGGGGGCCGCCAGCGGCGAAAGAGGATGGCGCCAAGGGAGGGTAGTCCTGACGGATTACATCGAGACGAGCCGGGCCGCGTGCGGCCGCCGGCAATGCCTGTCGGCATCCTCCGAGACGAACCGGACAACGCGCCGGTTCCGGCCAAGGGCCTCGTGAAGGCCTGCCGGAACTGGCACGGAACGAATTTGGCTTCGTAACGCGCCCGCTTTTCAGAAGGCGGGACACAGACAGGTGTGTTCCATGATCAAGTTTCTCGAGAATCTGGTCTTCAGGCTGCGTGTCGCCATTCTCGCCACGCTCGCGGTCGTCACCGCGGCGGGACTTTATTTCGCCTTCCAGCTTCACATGACGGCCGGCTTCGACAAGCAATTGCCGATCGGCCACGAATATATCCAGACCTTCCAGCAATATCGCGACCAGCTTTTCGGCTCGAACCGCATCATCGTGGTGCTGGAGCCCAAAACGGGGACGATCTGGAACAAGGACTTCTTCAAGGTCTACAAAAACCTCACCGACGACGTCTTCTTCCTGCCCGGCGTCTCGCGGCCGACGGTCACCTCGCTCTGGACGCCCAATACGCGCTACCGCGAAATCACCGAGGACGGTATCAGCGCCGAGGACGTGATCTCGGCGAAAGTCACCGCCGACACGATGACGCCCAAGGCGCTCGCCAAGATCGAGAGCAACGTCATCCGCGGCGGCTTCGTCGGGCGGCTCGTCTCCAACGACTTCACGGAGGCGATGGTTTCGGCCGAGTTGCAGGACTACGACCCATCGACCGGTCAGAAGCTCGATTATTTCGACCTCGCCGACAAGCTCGAAAAACAGATCCGGCAGAAATACGAGAACGATCAGTATACGGTCCGCATCATCGGCTTCGCGAAATCGGTCGGCGACATCGCCGACGGCGCCAACGGCGTTCTCGTCTTCTTCTTCGCCGCCTTCCTGCTGACGGCGCTTTCGGTCTATCTCTATTCGCGCTCGGTGCTGCTCACTTTCGCCACGCTGTTTTCGTCGCTGACCTCGGTCGTCTGGCAATTCGCGCTGCTGAACCTGCTCGGCTACGGGCTCGATCCGCTGGCGATCCTCGTTCCCTTCCTCGTCTTCGCCATCGGCGTCAGTCACGGGGTGCAGCAGATCAACCTCATCACGGCGGAGCTCAGCAACGGCGCGACGAGCGAGGAGGCCGCGCGGGCGAGCTTTTCCGGCCTTCTCGTGCCGGGCACCATGGCGCTCACCACGGCGCTGGTCGGTTTCGGCACACTCTATCTCATTCCCATCGCCATGATCCGCGAACTTGCGATCACGGCGTCGATCGGCGTCGCGCTCAAGATCGTCACAAATCTCGTCATGCTGCCGCTTGTGGTCAGCTACATGAAATTCGACGAGGGTTTCGCGGCCCGCGTTGCCCGGTCGCGCGAGTTCCGCCTCAAGATCATGCGCTGGCTCGGCAAGGTGGCCGAACCGCGCATAGCGGTCGTCGTGCTTGCCGTCTCGTTCACGCTCTTCGGTTATGCCGCCTGGGAAAGCCGCCACCGTCATGTCGGCGCGCTTCATGCCGGCACACCGGAGCTTCGGGAGGATGCGCGCTACAACATCGATTCGCGCGACATCGCGTCGAAATTCTCACTCGGCCTCAACCAGCTCACCGTCGTCGTCGAAACGCCGCCCGACGCCTGCGTCGATTACCCCACACTCAACTTTCTCGACCGTTTCTCCTGGTACATGGAGAACGTGCCTGGCGTCAGCCTCGTCATTTCCCTTCCTTTCGCGGTCAAGGCCTCGGCGGCGGGGTGGAACGAAGGCAATCTCAAATGGCAGGACATTCCGCGCAACAAGGACGCACTCGCCCAGGCGGTCGCCTCGGTGCCGGAGCGGGCCGCGCTGATGAACCAGGAATGCACGTTGCTGCCGCAGCTCATCTATCTCACCGACGCCAAGGCGACGACCATCGCAACCGTCGTCGCGGCGGTGAAGGAATTCCGCGAGACGAACAAGATGAAAGGCGTCAACATCCGGCTCGCGTCCGGCAATATGGGCGTGCAAGCGGCGGTGAACGAGGAAATCTCGCGGTCCGAGCTGCCGATGATGATGTGGGTCTATGTCGTCATCATCGCCCTCGTCACCCTCACCTACCGCGATTGGCGCGCCGTCATCGCCTGCTGCCTGCCGCTGACCTTCGCGACCTTTTTCGGCTACTGGTTCATGGAGGTGCTGCAGATCGGCCTCACCGTAGCGACGCTGCCGGTGATGGTGCTCGCGGTCGGGATCGGCGTCGATTATGCCTTCTATATCTACAACCGCATCCAGTTCCATCTGGCGGAAGGCCGCAACATCACCGAGTGCTTCCAGCTCGCGTTGCTGGAAACCGGGATGGCGACCTTCTTCACCGCCATCACACTGGCCGTCGGCGTCTCGACCTGGGCCTTCTCGGCGCTGAAGTTCCAGGCCGACATGGGACTGCTGCTGACCTTCATGTTCCTGGTGAACATGATCATGGCGATCACGGTCCTGCCGGCGCTCGCCGTCATTCTCGACATGCTGTTTCCGCGCCGCACGCCGGTGCGGCACCGCAAGAGCGTGATGGCGCATTAAACCGCAGTTCCGGGCGGCGACAGACCGTCCGGGCTGCGCTAGACTGCCCGAATTGGAAGATAAAGGGGGGAGACCGCCTTGCGGCGGCTCCACGATCTGGAGCGAGAAAGATGCTGGACAGGATTATCGATGCGCTGAAAAAAGGTGCCGCCAAAAGTGCCGTGCCGGTGAGCCCCGAGGTGAAGCGGCTCGCGGCGGCGGCGCTGATGGTCGAGGCGGCGCGCCGAGACAACGACTTCGCCGATGACGAGCGGGCCGCGATCACACGGATTGTGGGCGAGAATTTCCAACTCACCGACGAGGACGCCAAGACGCTCGTCGACCTCGCCGAGCAGCGGCAGAAGGTGGCCTTCGGCGAGTCGATCTTCACCCGGACCGTGCGCGACGCCTTTACGCCGGACGAGCGCAAGGACGTGTTGCGCATGATGTGGCAGGTGGCGCTGGCGGACGGTCAGCTTCACCGGCTCGAAAGCGTCATGATCGAGCGCCTCGCCAAGGAAATCGGCCTCGACAAGGCGGCCAGCGAAAGCGCGCGCGAAGCGGCGACGAAGCACTGAGCTTCGACATCTTCAGACAAAGGCCGCGCTTCCGGGAGGCGCGGCCTTTTTGTGCGCATCACATGCCGTGGCGGACTTCAGACTTGGTAGCGGACTGGCATCTCCTTGATGCCGGAGATGAAGTTCGAACGCAGACGACGGACCGGTCCTGCGACCTCGATGTCCGGGAAGCGCCGCAACAGCTCCTCGAAGAGAATCCGGAGCTGCAATTCGGCCAGCCGCGAGCCGAGGCAAAAATGCTGGCCGGCGCCGAAGCCAAGCTGGACCGGGGTGTCGGGATTTTTGTAGCGCGCCACGTCGAAGCGAGACGGGTCGGCCCATTTTTCCTCGTCGCGATTGGCGGAGGCATACCACATCACGACCTTGTCGCCTTTCCGGATGGTGCGGCCACGCAATTCAGTGTCCTCGGTGGCCGTACGGCGCATGTGAAGCACGGGGCTCACCCAGCGCACGATCTCCTGCACGGCGGACGGAATGAGCGAGGGGTCGTCGAGGAGCTTGCGGCGTTCCTGCGGATGTTCGGACAGCGCGAGCAGGCCGCCCGAAATCGAATTGCGCGTCGTCTCGTTGCCGGCGACGACGAGCAGGATGAAGGTGCCGATATAGGCCGGGAAACTCAGCGGCTCGCCGTCGATCTTCGCGTGGACGAGCATCGAGATAAGATCGTCGCCCGGCGTTGCCGCGCGCTGCTGCCAGAGACCGGCGGCATAGCCCGCCATCTCCACCACGCATTGGCGCATGTATTCGTCGGAAACGCGCAGCTCGGGATCGTCCTCGCCGACGGTCGCGTTCGACCATTCGAATAGCTTCGGCCCATCGCTCTCCGGCACGCCGAAAAGCTCGGCCAGCACCTCGATCGGCAACGCGGCCGAAACGGCGGAGACGAATTCCGCCTCGCCCGTTTTCGGCAGATTGTCGAGAAGCCGCGTCACACGGGCACGGATGCGGTCCTCCATGTTGGAGATGCGCCGCGGCACGAAGCCCGGCGTAATCATGCGGCGATAGGCGGCGTGTTCCGGCGGGTCCATCGAAATCATGGTCGCGTCGGTCCGGTTCTCCTCGATCTCGTGCTCGTTGAAGATACGATGGCCACCCATTTTCTTGGCCGAGGAAAAAAGCTTCGGATTTTTCGAGATGGTCTCGATGTCGTCGTAGCGCGTCACCGCCCAGAAACCCGGGCCGTCGGCTTCGGGGTTCCAGTAAACGGGTTCGTTCGCCCGGAGCGCGCGGAAAATCTCGTGATGAGCGCCGCGCATATAGAGGTCCGGATCCTTGAGATCGGGTCCTCCTTCCAGATCGAGTTTCTCGGCTTTCGGCCTCAGCATGATCTCTCCTCCCAAAATCATTCTGTTTTCCGAAGCTTAGGCCCGGGAGACGGGGCGGCTCAAGCCGCGCATTCATATCCGGCTGAATAATAGCCGAGAGGCCATTGCGGGCGGCGACGGAATGGCCGCCGCAGGGCGTTAGGAGAGGAGATGATGCCGGCCGGAAAGGCCGGCGAGGACAGTCGACGGGCTTGCGGGGACATGACGAATCGGGATTCAATAAATATTCCGTATACAGATTTATTGAAGCAGAAGCACCGGGTGAGACTGCTGGCGCCTTTTGTCGGAAAATACCGTCAAAAACGCGATCTCCTCGATCTCGATTCCGATCTCGCGCTTGCCTTTCACCATGGCGTCACGACGCCGGACAAGCGTTTCTTCTATCTGAAGAATTCGAAGGCCGGCTGCACGACGATTGCCCAACTCCTGCACGTCCATGCTTTCGGCGACGCCTATGACGGGAACATCCATACCCATCCCGAGCTTGCCACCGGCATCCGGCACTGGCGGACACATCTCGACGCAATCGAGAATCCCAAGACCGTGAAGTTCACCTTCACCCGGCACCCAGCCGACCGGCTTCGATCCGCTTTCTTCAATTTCTTCGTCGATTGCGAGAACGAACAACGCCACGCGCACTGGGACAACATGGTCGCCATGGGTTTCGCCGTCGATGGCGACATCCGTTACAACTTCGATGTCTTCCTCGATTATGTCGCGCTCAATTTCGCCGAGACGGAGCGGCATTGCGACCAGCACTGGCGCGGTCAATGGATTTCCATGGGCAGCGGCCAAATCGATTACGATTTCATCGGCAAGCTGGAAAACTTCGGGGCCGACATCGCCGAAGTCTTTTCACGGGCGGGACTGCCCGATCTCCTGAAGCGGTCGGGCGGGAGTTGTTCCTATAACCGCAGCAGCAACGGGGCGCGCGACGATCTGCGGTTCACGCGCGCCCAGACGGCCAAGATCCAGGCACTTTACGCCGCCGACTACGAGGCATTCGGCTACGCGTGAGGCGGCCCGTCACGCCACTCCCGCAATGACGGGCCGTCCCCGACAATCCCTCAACGGACGGGGAAGCCGACCGCGGCCTCGAGTTCGTCCAGCGCCTGTCCGGCGTTCAGCACCTTGATCGTCTTCATGCCGAGGGCGGCGGCCGGCTTCAGATTGATGCCGAGATCGTCGAGATAGACCGAGCCCGCCGGCGACACGCCGAGCGCCTCGCAGGCCATGGTGTAGATGCGCGGGTCAGGCTTGCGGATCCCCACCTTCGAACTTTCGATCACGTGATCGAACAGCGCCATGATCTCGCCGACAAGCGCGGCTTTCGCTTCCGAGCGCGCCATGCCGGCACCGGCGCCAGCCGAGACGTTGTTGGTGATGCATCCAACGCGCATGCGCGCCTTGCAGCGGCGCAGCGCCTCGACCATTTCGGGGCGGATGTCGCCCGAGAGAAGCTCGACCACGTCGCGGCCGCGCACCAGCGCGCCTTTCGCTTCCGACTCCTTCGCGAAAAGTGCGTCGAACTCCGCCAGCGTGCATTCGCTGCGCTCGAAAAGCGCCCAGGCATTGGTGTCCGGGTTCGTCGCATTGATGCCGCGGATGAAATCCTTCGGCAGGCCGCGCTCGGCCTCATAGCGGTTGAAGGCCTCGAAGGGGCTCGACGTCAGGACGCCGCCGAAGTCCCAGATGACAGCTTCGATCATGATTTTCCTGCAATTTACAATTTCGGTGGCGGGACCCTACACCGGACCCGCCACGACGGAACAGCCGGAAAATCAGTCGCCTGGATGGCCCGGCGCGAGGGCGGAGGGGGGATTGCTGCGCCCGGTACCGAAGAGCCGCTCGAAGAAACCCGGCTCCTCCCAGTCGCGCTTGCGATCCGGTTCGGCATCGTCCGGCGCAGCCACGAGCCCGGAACCGGCGGGCATAGCGGCGACGGCCGACGGCGGAGGCCAGGCGCCCGGCAGGTCGGCGACCGGCATGTTCGTTTGTGTACGAACCATGAAATCGTGCCAGATGGTGGCGGGCAGGGTGCCGCCGGTAACCTTCTTCATCGGCGTGCGGTTGTCGTTACCGACCCAGACGCCGACGACGAGATCGCTGGTGAAGCCGACGAACCAGGCATCACGGTAATCCTGCGTGGTGCCGGTCTTGCCGGCGGCGGGGCGGTCGGGCAGGGCGGCGCGCCGGCCGGTGCCTTCCGTTACCACAGCCTTCAGCATGTAATTCATCTCGCCGAGTGCCTGAGGGGTCATCACCGAACCGAGACCCGAACCGGACCGCTGATAGAGCTGGTCGCCGTCGCGGGTGTGAACCTCGTCGATGCCATGCGGGATGACCCCGTAGCCGCCATTGGCGAAGGCGGCATAAGCGGCGGTCAGCTCCAGCAGATTGACGTCGCAGGTGCCGAGCGCCAGCGACAGGTTGGGCGGCAGCGTCTCCTGAATGCCGAGACGATGCGCGGTGCGAATGACGTTGCGGACGCCAAGCTCCTGCGTCAGCTGCACCGCCACCGTATTGACCGAATCCGAAAGAGCACGGCGCAAGGTCATCGGTCCGTCGTAACGGTTGAGATAGTTCGACGGCGACCAGCCGCCATAGCTCACGGGCCGATCGACGCGCATGGTCTCCGGCGTGAGGCCGCGCTCCATCGCCGTCAGATAGATGAAGGGCTTGAAGGCCGATCCCGGCTGCCGAAGCGCCTGCACCGCGCGGTTGAACTGGCTCTGGGCATAGGAGCGCCCACCGACCATCGCGCGCACGGAGCCGTCCGGCGTCATCGCGACGAGTGCGACCTGCGACGCGCCGACCTTCGCGCCCTCCTCGGCCATCGCCTTGGCGACGATCTCCTCGGCGACGCGCTGCATGTTCGGGTCGATGGTGGTGCGGACGACGAGATCGGTGTTGGGCTCGCCGGCGAAGCCCGGCAACACGTCGGCCACCCAGTCGACGAAATAGTTGATCGAGCCGGAGGCGGAATAGCCTTCGAGCGATGCCGGATGCGCATTTGCATCCGCCGCCTGGGTTGGCGTGATGTAACCCGCGCGCACCATGTTATCGAGGACGATGGCGGCGCGGCTGCGGGCGAGGGCGAGATCGTTGGTCGGCGAATAATGCGACGGGGCTTTCAGCAATCCGGCGAGCATGGCCGCTTCGGGCAATGTCAGTTCGCGCGCGCTCTTCTTGAAGTAGCGCTCCGAGGCGCCTTCCACGCCATAGGCGCCGCCGCCGAAATAGACACGGTTGAGATAGAGGGTGAGAATTTGCTCCTTGGAGTAACGGGCTTCGAGCCAGATCGCGAGCAGCATTTCCTGGATCTTGCGATGGATCGTCCGGTCCGGCTTCAGGAAGACGTTCTTGGCCAATTGCTGGGTGATGGTGGAGCCGCCCTGCACGACGCCGCCGGCCAGAAAATTCTGGTAGAGCGCGCGAGCAAGGCCGATCGGATCGACGCCGAAATGCCAATAGAACCGCTGGTCCTCGGTGGCGATGACCGCCTCCGGCACATAGCTCGGCAGATCCGTCATCGCGACGCGGCCGCCCAGAAGATCGCCGCGATGGCTCAGCGCCTCGCCATCCGCCGCGAGGATCGAGAGCGATGGCGTATGCGCAACGTCGTAAAGGCCCGACGTGTCGGGGAGCGACATCGCGTAGTAGAAGAGAAGGCCGCCGATGCCGATCGCGAACCAGAGACCGGCAACGAGCGTCCAGTAGAAAAGACTGCCGATGAGACTGCCGGACGAGGCCCCGCGCTCACGCGCCGGGCGCTGCCGCCGACGCTCGTCATAGGAAGCCGCGGCGGGGGCGGACCGCATGCGCGCGTCGGCACGCAGGACGATGCCCTTGGCCGGCTTCTTCTTCACCGCCTTAGGTTTGCCGGATTTCGGCTTGGTCGGTTTCGACGGGGCGGCCTTGGAGGACAAGCGCGGCGCGTGCGCGCCGGCATTGGCCCCGAGATTGGCATCGACGCCGATGCGGACGGGGCCGAGCCCATGCAGGCGGCGCGTCACCCAGTCGCCGCCATCATCTTCCCGGCCACCCTGCGGGCCACGTCTGCCTTTTCGCGACGACATATAAGCCTTGCGGATCGGTTCCCCGGCGGCCGGGTCCTGCGAACCAGCGCAGGTGAATCAGGCGCCCAAGTTAACAGCCCCACGGCCGCGCGCCAAACCGGCTGTTCCGGCGAGGCTTAGACGTCAATCCGGGCCGAAACAGGGCGGAAACTCCCCTCCTGCTTCCTCACCCTGGCGGGAGATGCGGTCTACCGAAGCGGGAAGGACGTCCTGTCCTTCCCATTTCGTTTTCATGTGGCCCGTTCAGGCCGTGACGCTCGTCGAGGACAGGCTCGACTTTGCCTGATCGGCGTAGTTCGACATCATCTGCTTGAGATAGGCTTCAAGCTGCTTGGAGAAGTCGGCGGATGTCGACGTCCCTGTCGTGGTCGTGGAGGACGTGTCGTCGTCGTTCGACGCCGCCGCCAACACATCGGCGAGCGAAGTCGCCTGCGTGCTGTCCTTCGTCGTGGAGCTCGACAGGAGATCGGCAAGCGTCGTGTCTTCGTCGGAATCGTCGCCGGATGCCGACATGGACGGCGGAGGCGGCGGCATCTGGCCGGCCTTGCCCGGACCATGCGCCTCGTCGAAGGCGCTCAGCTCGTCCTGCGTCAGCTGACCGTCGCCATCCGTGTCGATCTGGCTGAAGAGTTCCTGCGCCCTGTCGGAGGCGCCCGATTCGGAAGAACCGTCCGGTCCGGCGGCGGCGAACTCGTCCAGCGACAGCGACCCGTTTCCGTCCGTGTCCGCCTTCGAGAGCAAGCCGGCGGCACGGTCGGTAGAGCCCTGCTGCTGAAACTGCAACAGGGACGATGTCGTGTCGGCGGAGAGCTTGCTGAAATAGGCGCTGAACTCGTCGCTCGTCACCTTACCGTCGCCGCTCGTGTCGATCGACTTGAAGAGCTTCGCCGCCCTGGTCGTATCGGCAGAATTTGCCGAGCCGGAAGAGCTTGCCGAGCCGGTCGAGGTGAATTCGTCGATCGAGAGAGAGCCGTCGGTATTCGTGTCCGCCTTGGCGAACAGCATCTGCTGGAGCTGTTGCAGGTAGGAACTGCTTGATACTCCCGAGATTTGCATCGTGTTGACCTCATCTGTCGTTTGAAAGCGCCGTTCATCCGGAACGACGGAGTCACGGCCGTGTGCCGTTTACTCAGCTGTCGCGATGCAAATCGCGCACAGGGGTGTTTCAAACGGACGTTCGAGGATCATCGGTGGCGCAGAATACGAGAGAGCGGTTGCTCGAGGCGGCGCGGGGGCTTTTTGCCGAACGGGGCTATCACAACGCCACCGTGCGCGACATCGCCGCGCGGGCCCATACGAACCTCGCCTCCATCAATTATTATTTCCGCAGCAAGGACGATCTCTATCGGGAAGTTCTGAGCCATTCGTTCCGCAAGACGATCGAGACGGAAGAACCCGGCGAGGAGGCCACGACGCGCGAGGACAGGCTCAGGGCCTTCATCCGCAGCCTCGTACCGAAATCCGTGGAGGACGGCAATGGCGCGCAGCATATGCGGCTCGTCGCCTGGGAGATGCTGTCGCCGACCGGCGCGCTCGACCAAATCGAGGAAACGGAGATCAAGCCGCATCTCGACCGGGCGAAGGACGCAGTCCGGCCGTTCCTCGCACCGGACACCTCGCCGGCCGATCTCGGCGCAACGGCGCTCTGGCTCGTCGGGCAATGCCTGATCTTCCGCGGGCTTGCGGAGCGGATGCGGCTCGGGCTGATGCCCGTGCCGACCGATGGCGACCATGCCGAGCGCCTGGTCGCGCTGATCTGCGACCTCGCCCTCAAGGGGCTTTCGTCGATGCCGCTCTGACCCTCAGATGTCGAGGTTTGCGACGTTCAGCGCGTTTTCGCGGATGAAGTCGCGGCGCGGCTCGACCACGTCGCCCATCAGCTTGACGAAGAGATCGTCGGCCTCGTCGAGTTCGCGGATCTTCACCTGCAGCAATGAACGCGCTTCCTTGTCGAGCGTCGTTTCCCAGAGCTGCTCGGGGTTCATCTCGCCGAGACCCTTGTAGCGCTGCATCGCGATGCCCTTGGAGCCCGCCGCGAAGACCGCGTCGAGCAGCTGCGAAGGCGAGCGGATTTCATGCAGTTCGTCCTTGCGGCGAAGCGTCGCCGCCTTGATGTAGATTTCCTGCATGTGTTCTGCCTGCGCGTCGAGGCGGCGAGCGTCGGCGCTATCGATCAGTGGCGCGTCGATCATGACCTCCTCGCGCACGCCCCGGACGTCGCGGTGGAAGGCGAGGCCGCCATCCATCGTCACTTCGCCGATCCAGCCACGCTCGGTCTCGTCGGACAGGAGATCGAGGCGGCGGCCGATATAGGCGGCGGCCTCCTTCGCCTGTTCGGGCTCGGCCAGCGCTTTGGGATTGAGCGCGCCGGCGATCGCGGCCTGTTCGACGATGAAATGCGGATACTTCGCGGGCAGACCCTTCAGCACATTGCGGATCGAGCGCGCCTTCTCGACGATCTCGCGCAGATCCTCGCCCGAGCGCTGCGAGCCGTCATGCAGCGTCAGCACCATGTCCTCGAGACCGGTCGCGACGAGGTAATCTTCAAGCGCGCGTTCGTTCTTCAGATAGGTTTCGGACGAGCCACGCCGCACCTTGTAGAGCGGCGGCTGGGCGATATAGAGATGGCCGTGCTCGATCACCTCCGGCATCTGCCGATAGAAGAAGGTCAACAACAGCGTGCGGATATGGGCGCCGTCGACGTCGGCGTCCGTCATGATGATGATCTTGTGATAGCGGAGCTTCGCGATGTTGAAATCGTCGCGGCCGATGCCGGTGCCGAGCGCGGTGATAAGCGTACCGATTTCGGCGGAGCTGAGCATCTTGTCGAAGCGCGCGCGTTCGACGTTGAGGATCTTGCCGCGCAGAGGCAGCACCGCCTGGTTGGCGCGGGCGCGGGCCTGCTTGGCGGAGCCGCCGGCGCTGTCGCCCTCGACGATGAAGAGTTCGGACTTCGCGGGATCGCGTTCCTGACAATCGGCGAGCTTGCCGGGCAGGCTCGAAATATCGAGCGCGCCCTTGCGCCGCGTCAGCTCGCGCGCCTTGCGGGCGGCTTCGCGCGCGGCGGCAGCTTCCACCACCTTGTTGACGACGGTTTTCGCGTCGCCGGGATGCTCTTCGAGCCAGGTCGTCAGCGCTTCGTTGACGAGGCTTTCGACGACGGGACGGACTTCCGACGAGACGAGCTTGTCCTTCGTCTGGGAGGAGAATTTCGGATCGGGCACCTTCACCGACAAGACGCAGGTCAGGCCTTCGCGCGCGTCGTCGCCGGTCAGCGAGACCTTCTCGCGCTTGGCGATGCCGCTTTCGTTCGCATAATTGTTGATGACGCGGGTCAGCGCGGCGCGGAAGCCGGCGAGATGCGTGCCGCCGTCGCGCTGCGGGATGTTGTTCGTGAAGCAGAGCATATTCTCGTGGTAGCTGTCGTTCCACCACATGGCGAGTTCGACCGTGATGCCGTCGCGCTCGGCCTTCAGATAGATCGGCGCGGGGATCAGCGAGGTCTTGATGCGGTCGAGGAAGCGGACGAATTCGGAGAGGCCGCCCTCATACATCAGATGCAGCGTCTTCGGCTCGACGCCGCGCAGGTCAGACAGCGCGATCTTGACGCCGGAATTGAGGAAGGCGAGTTCGCGCAGGCGGTGTTCCAGCGTGCCGTAATCGAATTCCGTTTGCGTGAAAGTTTCGGCCGACGGGTGAAAGGTGATCTCCGTGCCCGTGCGCGGCTTGCCGTTTTCATCGACACCCGCGTCGCCCGTGACGGCGAGCGGCGCCACCGGCACGCCGTTCTCGAAGCGCATGCGGTGTTCCTTGCCCTGACGGCAGATGCGCATTTCGAGCCAGTCGGACAGCGCGTTGACGACCGAGATACCGACGCCGTGGAGACCGCCCGAGACCTTGTAGGAATTCTGGTCGAACTTACCGCCGGCATGGAGCTGGGTCATGATGACCTCGGCCGCCGAGACGCCTTCGCCCTTGTGGATTTCGGTCGGGATGCCGCGGCCGTTGTCGGAGACGGTGACGGAGCCGTCGGCATTGAGACGCACGAAGACCGTGTCGCAATAGCCGGCCAGCGCCTCGTCGATCGAATTGTCGACGACCTCGTAAACCATGTGATGAAGGCCCGAGCCATCATCGGTGTCGCCGATATACATGCCGGGGCGCTTGCGCACCGCGTCGAGGCCCTTCAGGACCTTGATCGATTCCGCGCCGTATTCTTCCGGGCTGTTATTGGGGGACATAGATTTTTCCTCGGATCTTTTCTCCGGCACATGCCGGCTCTCAGAAATTCAAATCGGTCTCGATCAGTTCGCGGGCGTGACGGCGCCGCGTTTCACATCGAAGGACTGGGCGTTTCGTCCCAGCGCCTCGAACAGCATGGGGTCCGTTCCGGTCATGAAGGCCTGCAGGCCCAGCGCCACGATCTCTTCGAAAAGGGCGCGACGGCGCTCCTCGTCGAGATGAGCCGCGATTTCGTCGAGCAGCAGCAAGGGCGGCCGCCCTTGCGCCGCAAGGAGGCGCGCATTGGCGAGTACGATGCCGATGAGCAGCGCCTTCTGTTCGCCCGTCGAGCAGAGACGCGCCTCGCGATCCTTCGCGCGGTGGCGCACCAGAAGGTCCGAGCGATGCGGACCTTCGAGCGTGCGGCCGGCGCCGGCATCGCGCGCGCGGGCGGCGGCGAGGCGGCGGATAAAATCGTCCTCGACATCGACAGCGGGCTTCGCCGCCAACGCCTCTTCGAGCGTGCCCTCGAGCGCGAGATCGGCGCGGGGGAAATGCGTTTCGCTCGCCGCGTCGATCGCGCCGCGGAGCCTTGCCAGCGTCTCGACGCGGGCGGCGGCAACGGCGACGCCATGTTCGGCCATCTGCGCCTCGAGGCCGCCCAACCAGGCGTCGTCCATCACCTCGTCGGCCAGGAGCCTGTTGCGCTCGCGAAGCGCGCGCTCATAGGCATTGGCGCGCGTACCATGCGAGGGATCGAAGCCCATCACCAGGCGGTCGAGAAAGCGGCGGCGTTCGCCCGCGCCTTCGAGAAAAAGCCTGTCCATGGCGGGCGTCAGCCAGACGATCCGCACCAGCGCCGCCAGCGCGCCGACCCCGGAGGCCGATGCGCCGTCAATGCGCACGGCACGGGACCGCGCGGCTTCCGCGCCGGGCTCGATGCCGGTGCCGATGCGGACCGGGCCGTCCGCCGTTTCGATAGTGGCCGCCACGGCCCAGCCGCCCGCGCCCTTGTCGCGCGCGATCTCCGTATAGGCCGCGCCGCGCAAGCCCCGGCCGGGCGAGAGAAGCGAGACGGCCTCGAGGAGGTTCGTCTTGCCCGCGCCGTTCTCGCCCGTCAGCACGACGGGCCGGCCGTCCAGCGCGATTTCGCTGCGCACATAGGAGCGGAAGTCGGTGACGACGAGGCGGCTCAGCCGGCTTGCACATGGCGACGCCTTCGTTCCAAAGGAGCTTGGAGCGCCGGTGTCGCCACTGATCGCGAGCCTCTCACCCGTTCGGGCCAACAATTCGTTTCCGTTCCTTACACACGCGTCGGCGTGCCTGAGATGCGGGCGCTACACCCGCATGGGCATCAGCACGTAGATCGCCTTTTCGTCGTCGCTGTCGCGCACGAGCGTCGGCGAACCGGAATCCGCCAGCGCAAAGGTCGCTTCGGCGCCGTCGAGCTGCCCGGTGATGTCGAGCAGATAGCGGGCGTTGAAGCCGATTTCGAGCGGCGTGCTCGAATAGGAGACCGAAAGCTCCTCGGTCGCGCTGCCCGAATCCGGGTTCGTCACCGAGAGGGTCAGCTTGCCCTCGTCGAGATTGAGCTTCACCGCGCGCGACTTCTCGGTCGAGATGGTCGAGACGCGATCGACGGCCTCGGCGAAGCGCTTGCCGTCGACCTGCATGATCTTGTCGTTGTCGGCCGGGATGACGCGCCCGTAATCGGGGAAGGTGCCGTCGATCAGTTTCGAGGTCAGGATGACGCCGCCGAACTCGAAGCGGATCTTGGTTTCCGAGACGCCGACCGAAATCGTGCCCGCATTGCCTTCCAGAAGCTTCTGGAGCTCAAGCACGGTCTTGCGCGGGATGATGACGCCCGGCATGCCGACGGCGCCGGCGGGAAGCTCGTGATCGACCTGGGCGAGGCGATGACCGTCGGTCGCGACCGCGCGCAGCGCCTTCACCTTGCCATTCTCGACCGCATGGAGATAGATGCCGTTCAGGTAGTAGCGCGTCTCCTCGGTCGAGATCGCAAAACGCGTCTTGTCGATCAGGCGCCGCAGCGCCTCCGCCGGAAGGTCGAAATGATGCGGGAGCTGACCCGCGGCCATGGCCGGGAAGTCCTCCTGCGGCAGCGACTGCAACGCGAAGCGCGAGCGGCCGGCGGTCAACTGGAGGCGGCCCTCGTCGGCGCCGGTCGAAAGCTCGACCTGAGCGCCGTCCGGCAGCTTCCGGACGATGTCGTAGAGCGTATGGGCCGGCGCCGTGGTGCCACCCTTCTGCGCGACGTCGGCGTCGATCGCCTCCACCACCTCGATGTCGAGGTCGGTGGCGGTCAGGCTCAGCTGCCCGTTATCGGCCCTGATGAGCACGTTGGAGAGGATCGGGATCGTGTTGCGACGTTCCACGACCGACTGCACGTGATTGAGGGACTTCAGCAGGGCGCCCCGTTCGATCGTGATCTTCATGGTCTCTCTTCGGTCCCCCGTTTGGGCGGTTCAAGCCCTTGACGCTTATCGGACGTTCGGCTTGCGGGCTCCGGCGCCGATGTCAGCGAGTCCTCGAGGGGGGCGCACCTTGGCCGGAAAGAGGCTCTGGAGCGTCCGGGCCTGTTCGGAACCCGCGAACATGGGAGTCGGAAAAACACGCCGGGAGAGGCCCTGAAGCCCCTCTCCGGACGCGCTCCGGCGAGCGCCGGAATTCCGCAGAAAATCATGTGGCAAAGTATAGCAGATCGTTCGGGCGATGCACGTTTTTCGGCATCGCCGGACGATCGCTTTCGGGCCGAAATTCACGTGATTCCGCGGGGGTTTAGCGGCGCTCGGAACGGACGGTTCTCAGCTTGCGCCGTTGCCGCCCTCCAGCATGCGCCGGAGCAGGTCGACATCCTCGTCCATGCCGGAATCGGCCTGACGCAATTCGTCGATCTTGCGGACGGCGTGAATCACCGTGGTGTGGTCGCGACCGCCGAATTTGCGGCCAATCTCGGGCAGCGAGCGGGTGGTGAGCTGCTTCGATAGATACATCGCCACCTGACGCGGACGGGCAACCGCCCGGGCCCGGCGCGCCGAGAGCATGTCGGCGAGGCGGACGTTGTAATATTCCGCCACGCGGCGCTGGATTTCCTCGATGGTGATCTTGCGGTCGTTGCAGCGCAGGAGATCGCGCAGCACATCCTGACTCATATCGAGCGTGATCGGGCGACCGACCAGCGAGGCATAGGCGACGACGCGCTTCAGGGCACCTTCGAGCTCGCGCACGTTCGAGACGATGCGGTGGGCGAGGAATTCGAGCACGCCATCAGGGATCGTCACCGGGCCGTTGCGGCTCGCCATCTCCTCGGCCTTGGCCTGAAGAATGCCGAGGCGGAGTTCGTAATCGGTCGGGTGGATGTCGGCGGCGAGACCCCAGCCGAGGCGCGAGCGGATGCGCTCCTCGATGCCTTCGAGATCGGAGGGCGAGCGGTCGGCCGAGATGATGACCTGGCGATTGTGATCGATCAGCGCGTTGAAGGTGTGGAAGAATTCTTCCTGCGTCGAATCCTTGCCGGAGATGAACTGCACATCGTCGATCATCAGCACGTCGACGGTGCGGAACTGCTGCTTGAAGGCCATCGTGTCCTTGAAGCGCAAGGCCCGCACGAACTGGTACATGAACTTCTCGGCCGAGAGATAGAGCACCTTGCGCTCCGGCTGACGGCGGCGGATTTCCCAGGCGATGGCGTGCATCAGATGCGTCTTGCCGAGGCCGACGCCGCCATAGAGAAAGAGCGGATTGAAGGTGACGTCGGTCGCCTCGGCGACGCGGCGCGCGGCCGCATGCGCGAGCTCGTTCGACTTGCCGACGACGAAAGCGTCGAAAGTGAAGCGCGGGTCGAGCGGCGCACCGACGCCCGCATCCTCGAAGCCCGAGGGAACCTGCATCGGAACGGAATTCATCGGCAGGATGGGCGCCGAGGGTTTCGCGATGCGCGGCGCGACATTGCGATCGGCAGAGGCCGCGTCGGCGGCGCGCGCCGGAACGTCGTGCCGATGTCCGGTTTGCGCGACCCCGTCGCGCGGGGACGCGGGCTCGCCGCGTGTGCGCACCAGCACCTCGATGCGCGAGAGCGCGGCGTCTTCCTCGCCCCAGAGCGTCGACAGACGCTCGGCATAATGAGAGAGCAGCCAGTTGCGGATGAAGCGCGTCGGCACAGCGAGCATGACGCGGCCGTCGCCGACGCCGATCAGCTCGATCTGCTTGAACCAGCTATTGAACGTCGCTTCGCCGAGTTCCGCATGAAGACGGGCGCGCACGCGGCGCCACTGTTCGCTGAGACTCGTCTCCACCACCGGCGTCGTTCCCGATCCAATTTTCGACTCGGATTCCGTCTCTGGCGTCGCTTCGCGCGCGCCACGGTCGGATTCCGTCTCCGGCGCCGCTTCGCGTGCAACGCCACGGAATGTCCGCCCGGCCCGGCCTTCCGAAAGACCGGCGCCATCGGCGAGATCGTCGCCGACCGGACGGAAAGCCGATTTTGCAGCCGAAACCAGCTTGTTTTCGTTCACGACCTCTACCCCTCGTCTGATCCCGGCTCCCCAGCACACCGGAATTTTTCAGAACCGGCTCTACCCCCGACCGGCTCTCACCCTTACACCCACCGGCATGGGCGCCGCGCCCCGCCGGTCATTTCAAATTCAGTTCGGCCTCACCCCTGAACCCAGGGCAGGCCCGACGCCTTCCAGCCATTGCGGTGTCCGCGATGGCGCGCCTCATCGAGATCGCCCTCGAAACCTCCCGCGATGTTGTAGCAACGCGTGAAGCCCTGCGCCGTGAGTGCAATCGCCGCTGCGCGCGAACGCGCGCCCGAGCGGCACAGAAACAGCACCGGCGCATCCTTGCGCGCCTCGCCGAGCGCGGACGCAACCTCGTCCGCAAAATTTCCATTCACCGCCATGGCCGGAAACGTCTGCCATTCGGCGAGCAAAGGCTCCTTGCCAACCGGCGCCAGATCCGGCAATCCGACATAAGACCACTCCGCGCGCGTACGCACATCGATCAGAACGGCCCGCGGATTTTCGCCAAGGACGCGCCACGCCTCATCGACGGTCACATCGCCAGCATAGTTCGCGGGATGCTCTCCAACGATCCGGGGCTCGACATCATCGCTCGCGTTACCCGACATCAGATCCTGCACTCCATCACTTCCGTCGACGCCAAACCCCCGCGCGAAGGCACAGCTTTCTTGCGGCGGCAATTCCTAGAGGAATTCCTCCGTCGCGTCACGCGTCACTGTCTGGATACTTTTGGCCGGGCGAAACGACGCAATCAAATACTGTATTCGGCGTAGTATTTATTGAAAAACATCAGTATTCGTCGGCCCCTTCGCGGTTAATAAACATACCTTCGAGGCCCATGAGAGGCAAGCGAGAAGAGTCGGCGCTGACAAAAAAAGTTCTTACAAGACGCGCAAAAACATCGCTGCGCAGCGGTGAAATTCGTTCCGCTTTCGCACATCCCCGCGCCGCACACATGAAGATGTGAATGAATCCAATTCGATGCGTAGATGTTGCGTGTGACGTTTCGCGCACGCGAGAAACGCGACGCGGCGACGCATGTTTTTCGATGCGGAGATGAAACGATCACACTTAGCATCCGGCGAAGAGAAAGCGCTTCAATCATTCGCGTGCGCCTGTCTCATCGCTGCTAAAAAACAAAGCCCGCGAGCGACGCGGGCTTTGGATCTTCAACTGCTCGCGAGAGCAGACCACATCGTCGTTTCAGGCGAGCGCCTTAACGCGGGCGGCGAGACGCGAGACCTTGCGCGAGGCGGTGTTCTTGTGCACGACGCCCTTCTGCGCCGAACGCATGATCTCCGGCTGTGCTTCCTTCAGCGCGGCGGCGGCTGCGGCCTTGTCGCCTGCGGCGATCGCTTCCTCGACCTTGCGGATGAAGGTGCGCATGCGCGAGCGACGGTCCTTGTTGACCTCGGTGCGCGCCGCGATCTTGCGGATTGCCTTTTTTGCGGAGGGAGTATTCGCCATCGTCTTCGAACCCTTGTCTCGCCGGACATCGCGCGATGCCAACGTAAAATTTCATACGGATCGCGAGACACCGAAA
>NZ_DATKFR010000259.1:0-2796 GCF_035511255.1 Parvibaculum sp. | reverse complement strand
CGCGCCGCCCGCGCCGTCCGGCGTCCGCGTCGGCCGTTCGATCGTCACCCGCTCGCGCAGCCGTCCCGGATCCCGCGCGCTCATAGCCGGAACCTCCGGTAGGGCGCGATCAGCGCGCCGACGGTGAAGGGAATTTCGTTCGCCCCCTCGAAGGCGACCGGCAGCCGCGTCTCGAACCAATGCGCGACGAGCAGCAGCACCGCATGTTTGAGCGCCTGCGGCACCGAAGCCGGCCCGCCGTAGCCGGCCGTGAATTCGATCGCGATCCCGCCCGCGCGTTTCTTCGGCGCCGGCCAGCCGCCGCCCGCCGCCGGATGAATGCGCGGCGGCTCGGCTCCGAGTTCGAGATCGTAGAGCGCCGGATCGACCGTCTCGCTTTCGCCGTTCCGCGCGACGAGCGAGATCGCCGTCACCTCGGTCACCGGCGCGAGCGGCATCACGATCGCGCCTTCGGGAAAGCGGTCGATGAGCAGCCGCCAGCTCTGCGTCACGAAGGCGCGCCGCGTCTCGCCTTCGAGCACCGCCCGCGCCGCCGTGATGAGCGCGGCGAGAAGCCCGTCCTCGCTCGTGTCGTCGAGCCGCAAAAACGCCCGCGCCTCGCCAAGCGTCACCGGCTCCTCGGCCGGCCCCGCCGTCAGGATGAGTGTCATGCAAATGTTCTTTCAAAAAATATCCGTGTCATCCCGGCGAAAGCCGGGACCCACTCGCCTCTCCGCTCGCCGCAGCCGCCGCGATCCGGATATGGAATGCGAGCGGCATTCCGTCTTCGATTGCTAAGGGAACCAATGGGTCCCGGCTTTCGCCGGGATGACAGTGAGGGCGAAAGGAAGAAGGCATCACACGTGCCATCTTCTTCCAAAAAACGCCCCGGCCCTCCGAGGGAGGAGCGGAGGGCCAGGACGCCCGCGAAGCCTTAAACCACCGGCTTCACATTCGCCTTCGAGAGAACCGCGATCGCCGCCACCGGCGTGCCGTTCGTATGCGTGCCGGTCAGCGCGAGGCTGATGCGGCTGTAGCGCGCATTGCCGAGATAGCCGATGCGATAGGCCGTCTGCGCCTTCGCGGCGGCATCGACCGTCGCAAAGACGCCCGCCGCAGATACCGGCCCGCCCGAAACCGCTTTCGCGTCGGCGACCGGCGACCAGTTGCTGCCGTCCTCCGACGCTTCGAGTTTCACATCCGTCTTGAGCGTACCGGAGAGCGTGTCGCCCGACGCGCCGAACAGCACGATGTGCTCGACCGCTTCGAAGCCCTGACGGTCGATCGGCGCCCCGGTCCGCGCCGCCGTGGTAAGCGCCGGATCGAGCGCCTGCACGGTCTTGATGTTGCGATGAAAGTCGCGCATGTCTCTCTCCTTCACGCCGTTCCGAATTTCAGAAGCTTCAGCGCCTCGAAATTCTGCACGCCGCCGCCCACGCGCTTCGTCGTATAGAAAAGCACGTAGGGTTTGGCGCTGTAGGGATCGCGCAGCACGCGTACGCCGAGCCTGTCGACGATCAGATAGCCGCGCTTGAAATCGCCGAAGGCGATCGCCGTCGCGTCGCTGGCGATGGAGGGCATGTCTTCGGCCTCCGTCACCGGATAGTTGAGCAGCGTCGGCGGCGCGCCGGCCGCAAGGCCCGGCTGCCAGAGATAATTGCCCTCCGCATCCTTGAACTTGCGGATGACGCTCTGCGTCGCACGGTTCATCACGAAGCGCGCATTGGCCCGGTATCCGGCCTTCACCGCATAGATGAGGTCGATCAGCGTGTCCGACGGATTGGACACCGGAAAGGCGCCCGCGACGCCCGTCGCGAGATAGCCGAGCTTGCCCCAGGACCAGCTTGCATTGGCGACCTTCGCATAGGAGAGAAAGCCGCGCGGACGCCGGACGCCGTCGCCGGTGACGAAGGCCGCGCCTTCCTGTTCGGCGAAGGCCGTCTGTACTTCTTCCGCGAGCCACTGGTCGATATTGATCGCCGCGTCGTCGAGCAGCGTCGAGGTCGCCGCCGGCATCGCATAGAGTTCCATCGCCGGAAATTCGAGTTCCGAAAGCGACGAGGCGGTCGTCTCGCTCCGCGTCTCGGTCTCGCCGACCCAGCCGCTCGCGGGGCCCGACACCGTGAAGGGCTTCTTGTAGCTCGCCGCGCCGATCTGGCGCACGCCGGCGATGGCGCGGATCGGCGAGGCGTCCGACACGATGCGGTCGATCATCCGCTCCGTCTCCGCCGGCACCAGATAGCCGCCATCGGGATCGGACTGCGCCGACAGCGCCTTGGCCTCGAGCGCGCGCAGATCCTGCGCCTCGCCCTTCCTCACATAGAGATCGAAGGCGCGCTTGTGCTCGCGCCGCGCCGGATCGAGCCGCGTCCGCGTCTCGCCTCCGATGTCGGGACGCGCCAGCGTCAGCGCCAGTTCGTCCACCGTCTTCTTCTGCCGGTCGAGCGCGCGGTTGATGCGGTCGACCTTCTCCTCGGTCAGAATGTCGGCGGTGAGCTTCTTCTCGATCTCGTCGAGCCGCTCGTCATTCGCCTGCTTGAAGTCCTCGAAAGCGCCGAGAAACTCGTCCATCGCGTCCCGCACCTCGTGCGACGCCGCGCTCTTCGTTTCGGGCGCGCGCGCATGGCCCTTCAACGACGCCCCGATGCGCGGGACGCCGGTCATGAATGCACTCATTCGTGCTCTCCTTGATGTCTGTTCAGTTGAAAATCCGCGACGCCGCGCGGATCGCCCGCGCCGTCGCCTCATCGCCGCCTTTCGCGTCCCGCGAAACCGTCAGCGCCTTGTAGCCGCCGGCAACGATCCGGCGTGCGTCCG
>NZ_DATKFR010000258.1:0-10190 GCF_035511255.1 Parvibaculum sp. | reverse complement strand
CGTCCGTACCCTGAACGGTGGTCTGCCACTTGTCGCCCACCTTGTCGCCCTTGAGCACGGCGCAGCTCTCCGCGCCGGCCTGCCCGTCGGGGCCCATGGGCTTCACGCAGAGCTTGCCGCCGTCGAGCCGCCAGGTCCCCCGGGTCTCGAAGGCCTGCGGCGACCCCGCCGGCTGGATCTCGCCGGAAAAGCTGTGGTCCTTGTTGTAATAGAGCTTCAGCACCGTCCCGTCGGGCCGCGTGCCCAGCATCGTGTTGCCGAAACGCGGCTCCATGCTCGCGGCCCACGCCGGCCCCGCCGCCGAAACAACCGCCGCCACCAGCAACACCCGCCCGAAATGCCTCGTCACCATCCTCGAAACCCCTTGAACCTCACCAGTCCGGCGATCCTACCACGCCGCGATGACAAGTGGAGCGCGAGGCGCTCCTTGCTCCCAATCCAACAAAAGCTGTCATCCCGGCGAAGGCCGGGACCCACTCGCGGTCCAGCTTGCCGCCGCCGTCGATGGATCCCGGCCTTCGCCGGGATGACACATCTTTCCCTCATCCTGAGGAGCGGAGCGAAGCTCCGCGTCTCGAAGGGCCCTCACGCCGCCGCCACGGCCTCCGCCTCATCCGTCACATCCACCGTCTCCGCGAGCGGCGCGACGGGCGGGTAGGGCCGGGCGGGGTCCGCCAGCGCGCCGTCGAGGAAGGGCGCGGCGATCAGCTTCGCCCGCGCGTAAAGCCGGCGATAGGTCATCGGCATGATGCGGATCGCGTGATGCGCCTCCTTGCCCCAGCGCAGATGCGCGTCGCCCGTATCCTCCGCGAGGCCCGAGCCGATGACGAGGCAGTCGAAGCGCCGTTGCTTCAGGATGTCCGGCCCGACATTCATCATCAGGCTCAGCGCATAGGCATGCGCCTGCTCGATATGGTCCCAGCCGATGACGATGCCGGGCTTCTTGAGTTCGACGATGAGATAGACGTCGTCCGGCCCGCCGAAGCCCGCCGTCGCCTTGGCGCGCCCGCAGAAATCGGGCTGGCCCGCCGCGCCGACCCTGAGCCGCCAGGCATGGTCCGTCTCCTTGCCGCCGACCCAGTCCTCGCGCGGCCGGTCGAAATGTTTCTCGAAGGCGGTCGAAAGCCAGTTTTCGCCGCTGGCGTGAAAGCCCGGCCCGACGACGTAATCCGGCATCAGCACCCAGAGATTGTCCGCCAGCACCTGCTGGCACTCTTCCTCGCTGCGGCCGGCGTCGAACCACACGGCCTCCATGGCGTCGAGCCGCGCCCGGAGCCCCGCCTCGCCCGCGCGGAAGGGCGCGAGCTCCGCCGCCGCCGCGCCCAGCGCCGCGTCCTTGGCGCGCATCTCGTCTTCCAGCGCGCGCCGCGTCGCATTGGCCGCCTCGAGCATCCGCACCGTGTCGGAAAGCCGCCCGGCGGCGTCGGCCGCCGCCTCCTTCATCCGCTCGATCGCCTCGGCCTCCCGCCGCCCGGCCCGCGCCATCGCCTCGCCGAGCGCGCCCCGATGCAAGAGCCAGAGCCCGCCGATCCCGGCCAGTGCCGAGACGCCGAACGCAAATCCCCCAACCACCCCGTCCATGCCAGCCCCCCGGCTCTATGCACTCCATCCGCCACCGGATGATGCACGGGAAACGACAAGGCGGCCAGCCCACCCCCAATCGACAAGCTCCCTCTCCCCTCCGGGGGAGAGGGATGCGAAGGCTTGGGTAGTGGCGAAGCCGAGCCCCAGCCGAAGCTGGGTGAGGGGGCCGTCAGGGACGCGGCACCCCAAACCCGACAATGATAAGAACCCTCTCCCCTCCGGGGAGAGGGTAGGATGAGGGGGCCGTCAGGGACGCAACACCCCAACCCAAAAAGAAATGTCATCCCGGCGCAGGCCGGGATCCAGGCCACACGGCACGGGGGCCGTCGGCGGGAGCGCGAGCATTCCTCTTTCGTTATAATGGGTTGACCGAAGTCGATTCGGTGAGACCGATGCGGTTTGCAGTTTTTTACGTGTCCCCATGTTTGCGATCGTCACGCGCGTTAAAGTCTGCCATATTGAGCGCGCGTGAGACGGGGGTGTCATGGCGGGTTCCGGTATAAAAACGATCGATCTTTTCAGCGGCTGCGGCGGATTTTCGCTCGGCGCACATCTGGCCGGATGTAAGACGCTGGCCGCCGTGGATATCGATGCCAACCTACAGTCCGCCTATAAGCGGAATTTTCCCAAGGTCGAAGCCGTCAACGGCGACGTTGCGAAGCTCGATGAGGCCGCGTGGAAGAAAATTCTCG
This sequence comes from Parvibaculum sp., assembly GCF_035511255.1. Taxonomy (GTDB): domain Bacteria; phylum Pseudomonadota; class Alphaproteobacteria; order Parvibaculales; family Parvibaculaceae; genus Parvibaculum. The sequence goes on along the minus strand of NZ_DATKFR010000258.1, from coordinate 7,914 downwards.
GTGGCGAGCGGCCCGACGCCGTCATCGGCGGTCCGCCTTGCCAAGGCTTCAGCCGTATGGGGAAGCGCGACAAGGCCGATCCGCGAAACGATCTCGTGGGCCATTTCTATAGGCAAGTCGACATACTCAGACCCAAGTTCTTCGTGATGGAAAATGTCGAGGGCTTGCTCGACGCCGGCAACGGCGATGTGCTCGACCGTGCCATGGAAAAGGTCGCCAAGCGTTACACGATGGTCGGTCCAGTCGTGGTCGATGCCGCCGACTTCGGTGCGGCCACTTCGAGACGGCGCGTCATCGTCGTCGGCTTCGACCCCGACGAAATCGATCTGATCGATGAGGGCGCACTGATCGACACCGCAGGTCTCAAGTCGACAACCGTGAGCGATGCCATCCGCGACCTTCCGCCGCCCATCGCGGGGCGCGGCGCGGGTGAAGACTTCGGTTGGGCGGACTATCCCGAAATCGATCGACGCACTTTGTCGGCTTATGCGAAGAGAATGCGTGCCGCGCCTCCGGCCGATCTCGGTTGGAAAAAGGCGCGCGAATATTTTTCGAGAAATGCCGTGTCGGGATTGTTCGAGACCGTGCACACGAAGGAAGTGGTCGCACGTTTCAAGAAGGTGAAACCGGGAAAGCCCGATACCATCAGTAAGTGCCCGCGTCTGTCTTGGGACGGTCTGTGCCCGACGTTGCGCGCAGGAACGGGGTCCGACAAAGGATCGTTTCAATCGATCCGGCCCATCCATCCGACGGAGCCGCGTGTGATCACAGTCAGGGAAGCCGCGCGCCTGCAGGGCTTTCCCGATTGGTTCGTCTTCCATCCGACGAAATGGCACAGCTTCCGCATGATCGGGAACAGCGTGTCGCCGGTTTTCTCGCAAGCCCTGCTTTCGCGGATCGTTGCCAAAGGCGGCCTCGCTCTCGCCGCCTGAGACTTCTCGCGCTAAGCTGTCCGCTTGTAATCCTCGCGATGCGAAAGGCGACGGTTAATGGTCGATCATGTCGATCGCCGCAAGCGCAGCGAAATGATGCGCGCGGTAAAAAGCAAACACACATCGACCGAGATGATTGTGCGATCCGCTGCGCATCGGCTCGGGCTTCGATTTCGCCTTCATCGAGCCGATCTGCCCGGCAAGCCTGACCTCGTTTTTCCGAAGTGGAAGACCGTTATCTTCGTCAATGGCTGCTTTTGGCATCGCCATCGCGGTTGCAAAAAGGCAACGATGCCGAAAAGCAATGTAGCGTTTTGGCGAAGAAAATTTGAGCGCAACGTTATGAGAGACAAAATCAAAATAAAAGAGCTGCATTTACTTGGGTGGCGAGTGGCGACCATCTGGCAATGCCAAGTCGCATCAATTCCCGAGGCGACGGAGGTTCTTAAAAGAACGTTCGAAATCCGGTCGAGAAAAACTTGAGCTTGTCGAAATGTTCCAGAGTGGTGCTAAGATAAATTGAAATTGGGGGGGATGGATGGCGAAGAAAGAAAGCGAACACGAAACCATATGGGGCGGGCCGACAAAGCGATTTTTTGTCTCTATGCTGACTAGGGATATCGGCCTATCGGATGCAATTCTCGATTTAATAGACAATTGCGTGGATGGCGCCACTCGACAGTTGAAGGGTCGCTTGCGGTCGGAAGAGAGACCTTATGATGGATACGAGGCCCGATTAACTCTTTCGGCCAAGTCATTCGACATTACAGATAATTGTGGGGGGATACCGCGGGAGGCGATCGCCGACGCTTTTTTGCTTGGACGCCCAAAAGTCGAGAAAGATAAGGATCTACCGACGATTGGTATGTATGGCATCGGTATGAAGCGTGCGATTTTTAAAATCGGGCAAGAAGCTATTGTAGAATCTTACGCGTCTGACGGAGCTTTCTCCGTCGAATATGATCGAGCTTGGTTGGAGCCGGAAAACCAAGAGTGGGATCTCTCTATCGCGCCATTGAAAAACAAAAAAGAAAAGGGCGTTACAATTTGTGTACCTACATTAAAAAAGGAAATTTCTCGCCAATTTGGCAATGCGGCCTTTCAAAATGAATTAAGAAATAAGGTATCCGAGCACTTTGGCTATTTAATGCAGAAAGGATTTTCAATATGGGTGAATGGCGAAAAAGTTCGTCCAAAGACATTGCAGTTGTACACCTCCGATTCTCCAAAGGATAAGGGTATTCGCCCTTATGACTTTGAGGCGACGAATAACGGAGTGCATATTAGGGTTACGGTCGGCTTCTACCGCACCTTGGTGCGCATGGAGGAGGTGGATGAAGCGGCAGAGAGAACTCAAGAAAAAGAGCAGGCAGGTATATCCGTGATCTGCAATGAACGCTTAGTGCTTGAGAATGACAAATCTTTGATAACCGGCTGGGGTGATGGCTCTGTGCCAAAGTATCATCCTCAATTTAGGGGTATCGCGGGGTTCATTATATTCTCGACCGATGAACCGGAGAAATTGCCGATATCAACGACCAAGCGAGATTTAGATGTGGGGGCGGACGTCTATCTGTTCGCTCGCAAATATTGCATGGAGGGGTTGCGCGAATGCACAGACTTCACCAACAAATGGAAAGGCATGGAAGACGAAGCCACACAGCACTTTGACTTGGCAACGAAGAGAGATGCCCGTACTGAGGTGAACTTTGCCGCAAAACATGGTGTTCCTATTCGCGGCAACGAAAAGGCGAAGAAATTTTCTGCGAAGTTGCCCGTTCCCGAGCAGCGGAATCCCATGCGAAGGATATCTTTTACTCGGAAAGAAGATGCAGTTAGGAGCGTTTCGGAGCATCTGTTTGGTGAGAGCGGCCAGAAGCCATCTGTGGTTGGGCAAGAATGCTTTGATCGGGCTTTGAAGGCGTCGCGCAAATGAGTGGCGATAACATCCCTTATCAGCTGCGCCCGAATAAATTTATTGATCGGCAAATATTTATTGATTTGCTGACGCGCTTAATCGTTCCACGCGGGATTGAGAAGTACGTCTACGTATCAATGGGAGGGCGCCATCTAGTAGATCATTATGCGATTTACAATCACCTTGGCATCCGGTCGCAGCTTTCGTTTGATTTGGATGAAAATGAAGTTGCGCGGCAAAAATTCAATAGGCCCACGGGTGCCGCAAAGTGTATTCCGCTGAGTAGTGCCGATCTTCCTGCGAAAATAGATGACATACTGGCTGAGTTCCCCGGTAAGAAAAATGTGATTGTCTGGCTCGATTACACAACCGCTGATCGGAGATCTCAATTTCAAGAAGTTGTTCAAACCTTGATTCGCTTGAAACATGGGGACGTTTTTCGGGTGACGCTTAATGCCAACCCGCAAACACTTTGTGGCGGCAATGAATGGCAAGGCGCCGGTTCGGCAGGTCCAGCCGAATTTCGGGCGGAGAAACTAAAGGCGCAAATTGAAGAATTTTTGCCGACCGACGTTCTGAGAATTTCGGACGATGGTCTCCCGGTCGTACTGGCTAGGAGTGTCGAGCTAGCGGTACGGAACGCTGAGGCTATTCAGCCCAATCTTCGTTTTAAACCAGTGCTGGTTACGTCGTATAAGGATGGTGCTCGAATGTTGACCGTTACGTGCACTGTGAGCGATGTCGACGAAGGCGAGAAATTTCCATCAAAGTCGTTTACTCGCTGGAACTTCGCGAGTCGTGGATGGACTGATATTCAGTCCATATCCGCACCCATACTTTCATCGAGGGAACAACATCGTTTAGATAAGCATATTCACAGTGGCCCCAAACGTATGCTCGCCGCGTTGGGATTTATGCCCGCCAAGAACGAAAACGCATCGTTGGAGGCTCTCAGGAGTTATAGCCGTTTTCATCGGTATTATCCGACATTTCGTCACGTTGATGATTGATATTGTGATGAAATCCGAGTCGATACCTCACCACCTCTCCGCCGTCCGCGCCACGGGCCCATCATCCGTCAACGAAATATGCGTCAGCGTCTGCTCGTCGTGGTTCATGCGCCAGGAGAGCATCTTCTGCGCGTGGGCCGCGACGGTGGCGAGATAATCCGGGTCGCCCGCGCGGTTGACGAATTCGCCGGGGTCGCGCGTGAGGTCGAAGAGCAGCGGCGGCAGCGACGTGAAGTGAACATATTTGAACTTCTCGTCGCGGATCACGTTCATCGTGCATTGATGGAGCGTCAGCCCGAGCGCCTCTTCCGCCGCGTCGTCGGCCGGGTCGCGGAAGTCGAATTCCCAATGCGCGGCGTCGCGCCAGCGCGCCGGTTCGCGGCCGTCGAGGAAGGGCGCCAGCGCCCGCCCGTCGCATTGGACGGGGACAGGCAGGCCCAGCGCCGTCAGCATGGTCGGCATGATGTCGACATTCTCGGTGAAGCGCGTGACGACGCGGCCCCGCGCCCCGTCGGCGCGGGCGCGCGGGTCGCGCAGGATCAGCGGAATGCGGTAGGAGCCGTCGAAATAGCCGCATTTGCCGAGCAGCCAGTGGTCGCCCATCTGCTCGCCATGGTCGGAGGTGAAGACGATGAGCGTGGTGTCCCAGAGCCCGCGCGCTTTCAGGAAGGCGACGAGCCGCCCGATCTCCGCGTCGACGCGGGACATCAGGCCATAGTAGGAAGCCTTCAGCCTGCGGAGCTTCTTTTCGTTTTCCGGCGCGCGGAAGAGCTTGCGCGAAAGCTGATGCGCGAGCCAGGGATGCTGGCGGCCCTCGGCCTCGGGCGTTTCCGCGCGGTTGAAGCCCGGCACCTCGGCCGGGTCGTACATCGCGTTCCAGGGCTCGGGCGCGACGAAGGGCGGGTGAGGGCGCAAGAGCGAGAGATGCGCGACGAAGGGCGTCGCCTTCGTCGCCGCGTTGCCCATATAATCCATCAGCCGGTTGACGAGGAACGCCGTGTCGTCCTCCGCCGCCGGATAGATCAGCGGCTTCGGCGCCGCCGCGCCGTCCTCGTAATCGGCGCCGGGCGCGCGCTCGCCATAGGCGAAGCGGATGTCGGCGGGCACGGGGAAGCCCTTGGCGCGCAGATCGTCCGTCCACGGCGTCGGCCAGCTTCCCATCATGCAGACCGGGCGGATGCCGGGCAGCGGCCCCTCATAGGTTTTGAGCCAGGGGCTTTCCGGGTCTTCCTCGCGCGGGTCGCGCGCCGTGTCGGTATAGCCGAAGAGCACCGGGTCCCAGCCCGCGCGGCCCACTTCCTTCGCCCAGTTGGTGTGGCGCGCGTCGAGCGGCGTGCCGTTGGTGCCCGAGCGGTGGTTCTGCAGATACATGCCGGTGTGCAGCGACGCCCGCGACGGCCCGCAGGGCACCGCGTTCGCATAGTGCCGGCTGAAGCTCACGCCCTCGGCGGCCAGCGCGTCGAGATGCGGCGTCTTCACCATCGGGTGCCCGAGATGCCCGAGGCATTCGCCGCGCCACTGGTCGGCCGTGATGAAGAGCACGTTGAGCGGCTGGTCGGCGGACGGGGAGGAGGGGGACATGGAGGGTGCTCCGGGGCGGGGACAAGTTTTCTGAGTCGGTTTTCGATCCTAGGCTATCCCGGTGACGGTCTCGCGAAGAAATGAATCATGATTTCTCTCCGGCTCTCTTTTGCGTCACTTTCACCCTCTCCAAAACCGTCCTTTACCTCGCCAAAACCGCATGCTACCTCACCACGTCGCTCATGCGGTTTTGACCCGGGGTGATGGGGCTAAGTCATTATAACAATTCAAGAATCCGGCATCAGACATGACCAAGATCATCTTCAAGGAGCATGACGGCAAGGAGCACGCCGTCGAGGTCGAGAACGGCATGACCGTCATGGAAGCCGCGATCAAGAACATGATCCCCGGCATCGATGCCGATTGCGGCGGCGCCTGCGCCTGCGCGACCTGCCACGTCTATGTCGATCCCGCCTGGATGGAAAAGGTCGGCAAGCCCGAGAGCATGGAAGAAGACATGCTCGACTTCGCCTTCGACGTGCGCGAGAACTCGCGCCTCTCCTGCCAGATCAAGGTCACGGATGCGCTCGAAGGTCTCGTCGTCACGACGCCTGAAAAGCAGTTCTGACAGGCTTTTTTTCGCTTCGGTCTATGTGCCGGCGGTCTTGCGCGTCTTCGCGTCGAAGATCGTATATTCGTGCTCGATCGACTTCTCGATGAGGAGCCGCCACACCGGCTCGGCGATCGCGTGCGAAAGCCCGTGCTGGTCCGCCGCCGCCAGCGCCTTCTGCACCACGTCCTCGATCCGCGCTTCGTCGCGCACCGCGTTGCGCTCGCCCTTGATGCGGCCCGCCTGCTCGATATAGCCCTGCCGTTCGGCGAGCAGCTTCGCCAGTTCGCGGTCGATCCGGTCGATTTCCCGCCGAACCTCCCCCATCGTGTGACACTTGACCATGTTGCTCTCCGGGCCTCGACGCGGTTATCCCCGCATCTGCGAAGGCGCGTAACATAGTTGGTGAGAGCCCCTTGTCACTCGCGAAATTTTTCTGATTTTCGTGAAAAACGACAAGGCCCGGACGGCGATTTTCGAGGCTGCAGATTTCGCTTGGCGTCGCGGTTTCGGAGACCTATATAAGCGGCGCTTGATGTGAAATATATAAAACAACACAAAATTCCGGTATTTACTGGCAATCAGTGGTGACAGAGATGGCTGAAGAGACGATCACGACCGACGTAGTCATTATCGGCGCGGGCCCCGTCGGCCTTTTCGCCGTCTTCGAGCTCGGCCTCCTCGACATCAAGGCCCATCTGATCGACATTCTCGATCGTCCGGGCGGCCAGTGCGCCGAGCTCTATCCGGAAAAGCCGATCTACGACATTCCGGGTCTGCCGCTCGTCACAGGTCAGGAATTGACCGATCGTCTGATGGAGCAGGCCGCGCCCTTCCATCCGCAGTTCCATTTCAACGAGATGGTCGAGCAGGTCGAGCAGCAGCCCGACGGCAGCTGGCTCGTCAGGACCGACGGCGGCATCGTCTTCAACACCAAGGTCATCGTCATCGCCGCCGGCGGCGGCAGCTTCCAGCCGAAGCGTCCGCCCATCCCCGGCATCGAGGAATATGAAGGCAAGTCGGTCTTCTATTCCGTCAAGAAGATGGAATCCTTCCGTGGCAAGAACATCCTGATCTCCGGCGGCGGCGACAGCGCGCTCGACTGGACGATCAACCTGCATCCCATCGTCAATTCGATGCAGCTGATCCACCGCCGCGACGGTTTCCGCGCCGCGCCCGCGTCGGTCAACGAGATGCACCGTCTCGTACAGGAAGAGAAGATGAAGTTTCATCTCGGCCAGGTGACGAAGCTGCACGGGGCGAACGGCCAGCTCGAAGGCGTGACGATCAAGGGCAACGACAATGTCGATTTCGACATCGCCTGCGACACGCTGCTGCCTTTCTTCGGCCTCACCATGAAGCTCGGTCCCATCGCGAACTGGGGCCTCAATCTCCATGAGAACCTCATCCCGGTCGACACCGAAAAATTCGCGACCAACGCGCCGGGCATCTACGCCGTCGGCGACATCAACACCTATCCGGGCAAGCTGAAGCTGATCCTGTCGGGCTTCCACGAAGTCGCGCTGATGGCGCAGGCCGCCGCCCGCCACATCAATCCGGAAGCCAAGATCACCTTCCAGTACACGACCTCCTCGACGAGCCTCCAGAAGAAGCTCGGCGTCGCCTGAGTCCGACTTACGTGAGTTGTTGTGTATGCATATCTATGTGACTGACGGTGAGGGCGCCGAGCACAGGCTAGATGCCCTGGAAGGCTGGCGCGTGATGGAAATCATCCGCGACCACGGCTTTCCGATCATCGCCGAATGCGGCGGCGCCTGCGCCTGCGGCACCTGCCAGATCGAGGTCGATCCGCAATGGGCGGCAAGGCTCCATGCGCCGCGCGAGGACGAGCTCGACATGCTCGACCAGAACTATGGCGGTCCATGGTCGCGGCTGTCCTGCCAGCTCATCTTCACGCCCGAA
>NZ_DATKFR010000257.1:0-3758 GCF_035511255.1 Parvibaculum sp. | reverse complement strand
GTCGAGGCGCTGCGAATGGCGGCGGCGGAAGGGCTCCTCGGGCTCGAAGTGCCGGCGGCGCAGGGTGGGCTCGGCGGGCGTTATCTGCTGAAACTCGCCATTGCCGAGGCGATGTCGCGCGCGGACATGGCCTTCACCTTTTCGATGATCAATACGCATAACGTCGCCGCGAAACTTGCACAGAGCGTTGTCGCGACACATCGCGAGGTTCATGTGCCGGCGCTGATGCGCGGCGAGATTTTCGGCGCGACGGCGCTGTCGGAGCCGGGCGCCGGCAGCGACTTCGCGTCGATCAAAACCGCCGCGCGCAAGGTCGATGGCGGCTGGCGCCTTTCGGGCGAAAAAGGCTGGATCACCAACGCGCCCGTCGCCGATCTCTTCGTCACCTATGCGCAGACCGACGCGAGCGCCGGCTGGCGCGGCATCGGCTGCTTCCTCGTCGACGCGCGGCGCGACGGGTTCCGCCGCGCCGATGCCTATTCGCTGCTCGGCGGACATGCGATCGGGGCGGGCGGCTTCGCGCTCGACGAGTATTTCGTGCCCGATGAGGACATGCTTGCCGGCCCCGGCATGGCGTTCAAGCTGGCGATGCAGAGCGTGAACGGCGCACGCGTCTATGTGGCCGCGATGTGCGCGGGGCTCCTCGCTTCGAGCCTCGAAACGGCGCTTGCCTATGGCGCAAAGCGGCAGGCCTTCGGCAAGTCGCTGATCGAGCATCAGGGCCTGCGCTGGTCGCTCGCCGATGTGGCAACCGACCTCGAAGCCCTGCGCGCGCTGACGCGGGAGGCGGGCAGGCTCATCGACCGCAATGAAGATGCGGTGATGGCGGCGGCGCATGCCAAGAAATTCGCGGGCCGCATCACCCTCGCCCGCATCGGCGATTGCATTCAGGCGATGGGCGCGAAGGGCCTCTCCGAGGCCTTCCCGCTCGGCCGGCACATGGCCTGCGCGAAGATCGCGGCCTTCACCGACGGCTCGACCGAGATGATGCAGGAACGCATCGGCGCTGGACTGATGACGAGTTACTGTAAGGTTTAAACCAAATCAAAAGATCGCTTCACCAATCTGCTTTCTTCCATCTGGAAACACAGATGGCATGGCTTTTGTCTTTCGAACCAATGATGGCTCTGGATCAGGAATGCTTCAATCAATTCAAACATCGTCCTGCTCCTCTCGGCCAACATTTCTTCTGCGTGATCTATGACCATGATCAGTCCGCCAGCATTTCTTGAAAGGGTAATCAGATCGTCCATGAAAGGGATCCAAGGCGATATTCTTTTGGTTGATCGCGCCTCCTCTCCATAGGGCACGTTCTCCAATCGCAACTCCCGACCAATGATGTCCGGCATGCGTTGTCGATCATCCGCATTCAGATGCCGATAGTCGACATAAGCGAGCCTGACGCCTTTCCGCTTCCATTCGGCGGCCGGCCAAATGTCCTCGTCATCGAGGTGATCGGCGTAAATAAAATGGACGCAATGCGAAGACATGCGCATAAGCGAATGATAAACCAAATTGGACTCCCTTACGCCGGCTAATCGCTCAACCGCGCGTCGAGGTCGAGCATCTCGCGGCGGACGGCTTCGGGAAATTCCATCGGCAGGAAATGCGTGGCGCGGCCGATGCGGAGCAGCGTCGCCTGCGGATCGCGGCGGCCGAGAAGTTCGGGCGCCGGCGCACGGCAGGTAGAGGTCGCGCCGGCATGGATCAGCGTCAGCGGCACTTTCAGGCGCGCGATGTCGGCCCAGATATCGTGATCCTGCGCGCGGAAATTCGCCGCCTCCCAGGCGGGCGCGCAGGCGAGCTCGACCTGACCGTCCTCGCGCAGCCTCGTGCCGCCCTCGACGTAATCGGCGATGACCTCGTCGGGCCAGGTGCGGAACGCGCCCCGTCCCTTGTAGGCCTTGGCCATGGTGGCGCGATCAGGAAAGACGGCGCGGCGGCGCTCGGCGCCATCGGCGAGCGAGAGCGGCCCGCCCTTCCGGCCAAACATGCGGTAGGCCTGCATCATCAGGCGGGCGCGGCGCGGCACCATGACCGGATCGACGAGAATGAGGCCGCGAACGAGATCGGGCCGCTCGGCGGCGACCATCAGGCTTGTCGTGCCGCCCATCGAATGGCCGCCCAGAAGAACCGGGCCGCCCGCCTCTGCGGCGAAGCTCTCGACGAAGCGGATCAGATCGTCGCGGAAGATCGTCCAGCGGCGATGATCTGCCGGATTGGCGAGAAGCCGCGTGGCCCCATGTCCACGCGCATCCCAGGCGCGAATGTGGAAGCGGCCCGCGAGCGGCGACAGCAGGCGATTATAGGTCATGCCATTGAAGCCATTGGCATGGGCGAAATGCAGCGCCGGCAGGTGCCTGCCCTGCTTCCATTCGAGGAAAGAGACCGCGCCGTCCTCGAGTTCGAGCGTGCGGCGGATAGGTGGCGCCTCGTTGAGATGGATGCTCACGCTCGACGCGGTCATGGAGGCACTTCCCTGCTTCAATGTCTGGTTCGCGCAAGTCTAGGCCGGCGGCCAATGTCGCGACAAGCAAGGCTTGACGCGGGCGCGGGCAAGCCCTGCACTGTCCTCAAATCCATTTGAACAGGGGAAGGCGCCATGGAACTGGAACTCAAGGGAAAGACGGTCTTCGTCGCGGGCGCGAGCCGGGGCATCGGCTTCGGCATGGCACGGGCTTTCGCAAAAGAGGGCGCCCGCGTCGCCCTGACCGGTCGGGGAGAGGCGGCGCTCGACGCGGCGAAGGCGGCACTCGTCGCCGAGGGCATTCCGGCGGAGCACCTCCTCACCGTCGCGGGCGACATGACGCAGTCCGCCGATCTCGCGGCGGCGCTCGACGCAACGGAAGCGCGGCTCGGCCCCCTTCATACCGTCATTGCCAATGTCGGCATGTCGAAGGCGCCGATGGGTTTCGACGTGTCGGACGAATTGTGGGATGCCGACATTCTGCAAAATCTCTCGGGCTCGTTCTTCCTCGCGCGCGAAGCGCTGAAGCGCATCCTGAAGCGGTCGGCGGCGGAACGCCAGGGCGCGAATCTGATTTTCATTTCGTCGATCGCCGGCGTCGACGCGCTCGGCACTTCCGTCACCTATGCGGCGTCGAAGGCGGCGGTCAACCACGTCACGCGGTCCTTGTCGAAGAGCGTCGGCAAAGAGGGCATCCGCATCAACGCGATCGCGCCGGGGAACATCCTTTTCGACGGCGGCGTCTGGGACAAGAACACCAGGGAACGCCCAGACGACTGGGCGCGCTGGATCAAGCGCGAAGTGGCGCTGCGCCGTTTCGGCAAGGTCGAGGAGATCGCCGATGCGGCGCTCTTTCTCGCAAGCCCCCGCGCGAGCTTCATCACCGGGGCGGTGCTGGTCGTCGATGGCGGTCAGGTGAAATGATCAGCGGAAGTTGAAGGGAATTTCGAAAACGAGATCCTGCGGCGCGAGGCCCGAAGGCGGCGGATCGAAGGGAGCGGCACTCTCTATGGTGCGGAGCGCCATTGCGTCGAGTTCCGGATTGCCGCTCGATCTTGCGATGCGGATCGCGGCGATGGCCCCCTCGCCCGTCAGCGCGAAATTCACATAGGCCGTGCCGGGAAGGTGAATGCCTTTCGGCTTGCGCTCAGCGATGCGCCGCCAGACGAGGCTGCCATAGGCGCGGATGCCGGCGGCGCGGGTTTCGGCCGAGATCGAGGGGGCGGACGGCGCTTCCACGGGCGGCATCGGCGCGGGAGAGGCCAGGCGGAAGGCGGGCGCGTTTCGCGGC
>NZ_DATKFR010000256.1:0-28743 GCF_035511255.1 Parvibaculum sp. | reverse complement strand
CGGCTTCTTGCCGAAACGCCGGCAGGCAATCCGGCGACCGTCAAAAGGCTTACGGATTTCTCGCGCATCTTTCCGCTCGGCGATCGGCCGGATTACGAACCCGCGCGCGAGCGTTCCGTCGCCGCTATGGCGGCGCAGCAGGGGCGCGAGCCCGCCGATCTCGTCTGCGATCTTCTCATCGAGGATGAAGGCCGCGCCTTCCTCTTCGCGCCCTTCTCCAATTACGCGCTCTACAATCTCGACGCCTGCGGCGAGATGATGCGCGATCCGAACACGGTGATGGGGCTCGGCGACGGCGGCGCGCATGTCGGGCTCATTTCCGACGCGAGCTTCACGACCTATCTGCTCTCGCATTGGGGCCGCGACCGGGCGGCCGGGCGGTTCCCCGTCGAAGCACTGGTCAAGAAGCAGGCGGCGGACACGGCGCGCGCGGTCGGCCTTTTCGATCGCGGCGTAATCGCGCCTGGCATGAAGGCCGATCTCAACGTCATCGATTTCGACCGGCTCGCGGTCGAGCGGCCCAGCATGGCCTTCGATCTGCCCGCCGGTGGCAAGCGCTTGCTGCAACGCGCATGCGGCTACGAAGCAACCATCGTATCGGGCGCCGTCACCTATCGAAACGGGGAGGCGACAAGCGCCTTGCCCGGAAGGCTTGTGCGCGGACCACAATCCGCGCCCGCGATCGCCGGTTAGAAAGGGAGGAAATCCATGTCGTTCACACCCAGGCTTCTCGAAGATCACATCAACTGGAGATCGGGCGATGTCGCCGAGCCGGATCGCTGGACGGTCAATCTGACCGACAGCGACGCCCGCGAACTCGACCATGCGCTCGGCGTGGCGAAGGCCCGTTCCGACAATCTGCTCGACATCACCCGCGACGATTTTCCGCTCGACGGGCTCGTGCCGAAACTCGCCGACATCGAGCGCGAGCTGATCGACGGGCGCGGCTTCGTGCGCATCGCCGCGCTCGATGCGTCGCGCTACTCCGACGACGACCTCACCATGCTCTATTGGGGCATCGGCATGCATCTCGGCGATCCGTGGCCGCAGAACAAATACGGCCATATGATGGGCGACGTCACCGATCAGGGAAAAAGCCGCGACGATCCGACCGTGCGCGGCAACGAGATCGGTCTCGTCGGTCTCGACTATCATACCGACGGGTCCGACCTCGTCGGGCTGATGTGTCTGCGCCGCGCCAAGACGGGCGGGCTTTCCTGCGTCGCCAATGTCGTTGCGATCTATAACGAGCTGGTGAAAACGCGGCCCGATCTGGTCGAAGCTCTCTATCAACCACTGCCCTGGGATTTTCGCGGCGAGCAGCTGAAGGGCGGGCCCAACTTCTACACCCGGTCGGTATTCACCGAGCATGACGGTCGGCTCTTCGTCCGCTTCGTGCCGCAATATATCAAGGCGTCGCAGCGCCACCCGGAAGCGCCGCGCCTCTCGCCGCTCGTCGTCGAGGCACTCGACGCGGTGAGCGCCATGGCGCGCGATCCGCAGTTCAACGTCTATATGGAGCTGCCGCCGGGCTCGATGCAGTTCATCAACAATTATCACGTGCTGCACGGCCGCATGGCCTATGAGGACGACGTCGCCAATGGCTACAAGCGGCACCTGAAACGGCTCTGGCTCGCGACCCGCTATCTGAAGAGCCGGCCGGAGACCTTCGCCAATGGCGCGCAGGGCCATTGGGCGCGCAACAAATCGGTCAGTCGCATTGCCGCCGTCGGCAGCGCGGCGGAATAACCGACAACGGATCGTGTCGGGATGTCTGTTGCTGCAATGTCACAGGCCTAAATACAGGCGGGATTGAATCCATGCCGCGTTAACCAAGATCTCCTCGTTGCGGCGGCGCTTCCGCGAAGAGCCGAACGCTCCCTGCCGGCTTATGTACAATGATTGTGCCAAAGTCGGCGCAGCGTGATAGAAATTATCCTTCGTGCAACAGGTCGCGCGGGTGAAGCGCGAGGAGCGTCGTGTGGAGTTTCCGCAGCCAGTCGTCGATCTGCGCGTGCCGGCATCGGGTGTGCTCGACAGGCCGCTCCCTTCACGTTTTTCTGAACGCCTGCCAGGTCCGGTGTCCCGGCTGGTCGCCTGGCTCACCATCGCCGTCCTGCTGGCCTTCGGCTTCAGCCTCACTCAGCCGGCTCATGCAAATCCACATGGGGGCAGGGTCGCGTTAGCAGATGTAACTTTTCGTTGCCCCGCCGGCCTGAAGACGACCCGACAGCCTCTCGACGCGCCATTTCTCCGGGCGGAGATGACGCATCGCGGACGGCAAGACAGCGGGGCCGCGCCGATCCCGCCGGTGCAAGCTCTTCTCGTCGCCGACGCAGAGGTGCCATCGACGGGCCGCAAAAACGCCCTCTTACAGCCGCTCTGCATCGATTTCAGCCCTCGGGACAGCCGGGGCGGCATGCCCGTCCGGGCGCCGCCCGTTAATGGCATTTTGCAGTGATGGGTCCCAAATCGAAGGATGACCTTGTGGCCTCCCGCTCCGGACGGGTATAGAGGGGGCGGCCTAAAGGGCCTTCGATAAAGAAAGACCCGAGACCAATCAGACCAAGAAGAGCGATAGCTCCGGAAAATCCAGAGAATCCCGATGCAGTCCGCGGCGTGAAGACTGCACGTCCCTAGGGGAGGTTACCTTGCAGCGTATCGAAAATATCGTGTTCGGCCTGCGTGCCGTGATCCTCGCGATCCTGGCCGTCGTCACGGTAGTTATGCTTTTCTTCGCCGTGCAGCTCCGTATGGATGCCGGCTTTCTGAAGATGCTTCCGGTCGGCAATTCCTTCATCCAGACCTACTTCCAATATGCGGATGGGTTCGGTGGCGGCAATCGCGTCATCGTCGTTCTCGAGAACAAGAAGGGCGACATCTTCACGCCCGAGTTTCTCAAGACGCTGAAGGATGCGACCGACGACGTCTTCTACATTCCTGGCGTCGCACGCCACAGGGTGACTTCGCTCTGGACGCCGAACACGCGCTATATCGCGGTGACGGAAGAGGGCCTCGAAGCGGGCGACGTCATTCCGGCGAATTTCCAGCCGACGCCCGAAGGCATCAAGACGGTGATGCAGAACGTGCTTCGCGCCAACCTCGTCGGCCGCCTCGTCTCCACCGATTTCCGTTCGGCGATGATCGCGACCGAACTTCTGGAGTACGACCCAGAGACACGCGAGAAGCTCGACTACTTCAAGGTCGCCAATCTTCTCGAACAGAAAATCCGCGACAAGTATGTGAGCAACGATACCGACGTGAAGATCGTCGGTTTCGCGAAACTCGTCGGCGACATCGCCGCAGGCGCCCAGTCGGTCGTCATCTTCTTCGCGGTCGCCTTCGTGCTCACCTGCCTGATGCTCTGGCTGTATTGCCGGTCATGGATCCTGACCATCGTGACGGTGAGCTGTTCGCTTTGTTCGCTCATCTGGCAATTCGGCACGCTGCATCTCATGGGGTACGGTCTCGATCCGCTCGCGGTGCTCGTGCCGTTCCTCGTGTTCGCCATCGGCGTCAGTCATGGTGTGCAGCAGATCAACATGGTGGGTGCGGAAATCGCCGCTGGCCTCGACAAGAACGCGGCCGCGCGCGCAACCTTCACCTTCCTGCTGCGTCCGGGTTCGGTTGCGCTTGCGACCTGTCTCGCGGGCTTCGCGACGCTCTACATCATTCCCATCGGCATGATCCGCGAACTCGCGGTCACGGCCTCCATCGGCGTGATGTTCAAGATCATCTCGAACCTCGTCATGCTGCCGCTCATCGTCTCCTATGTCGCGCCCGGCGCGGAGTATGGCGACAAGGTGCGCCGCGCCATGGAAGCGCGTGCCAAGTTCTGGCCGTTCCTCGCCTCGATCGCGAAGCCGACCCAGGCTTTCGTCTTCATCGGCTTCTGCGTTGTTCTTGGCGCCGTCGCTCTCTATGAGAGCCGCGACCGCCAGATCGGCGACGTGCATGCCGGCGCCGGCGAGCTGTGGCCGAATGCGCGCTACAATCTCGATAGCGAATATATCGCCGATCACTTCAAGCTCGGCCTCAACGTGATGAATGTCATCGTCGAGTCGAAGGACGTTGCTTGCGTGGACTACGACAAGCTCCATTTCGTCGACACATTCGCCTGGGACATGCGCAACGTTCCCGGCGTGCAGACGGTGGTGAGTTTGCCGGCGGCCGCGAAGATCATCAACAGCATGTGGCAGGAGGGCAACCCGAAATGGGCGGCGCTGCCGCGCGATCCCACGGCGCTCGCCCAGGCGACGTCCAGCATCGCGAGTTCGACGCTGCTGGTCGATCAGCGCTGCATGACGCTCGGCGTCCAGATCTACGTGGCCGACACCAAGGCGGAGACGGTGAAGACCGTCACGCATGCGGTGGAAGCGTGGATCAACGATCCCAAGCATCAGCGCGACGACCTGAAGCTCCGTATCGGCACCGGCAACGTCACCATCACCTCGGCGACCAATACCGTCGTCGAGCACGCCGAGCTGCCGATGCTGCTCTACGTCTATGCAGTGGTCATGACGCTCGTGATCTTCGTCTATCGTGAATGGCGAGGCGCGCTCTGCTGCGTCATTCCGCTGATCCTCTCGACGATCATCGGCAACTGGTTCCTGACGGCCGCTTCCATCGGCCTCAAGATATCGACATTGCCCGTGCTCGCGATCGCGGTCGGTATCGGCGTCGATTACGGCATCTACGAATACAACCGCATCCAGCGCTACATGCGCATGGGCGTCTCGCCGTACAATGCCTATCTTCAGGCGCTGAACGACGTGGGCTCGGCGACCATGTTCACCGGCGGCACGCTCGCGATTGGCGTTTCGACCTGGACCTTCTCCGCTCTGAAGTTCCAGGCCGACATGGGCCTTCTCCTCACCTTCATGTTCATCGTCAACATGATCGGTGCGGTGACGCTTCTCCCGGCGCTCGTCGCGGCGCTCGAGTACATCTGGCCGCTGAAGCGCAAGCCGCTCACGGAAGAAGAGGCGCGTGCGATCCGTCACGCGCACTGATCGTTGCTTCGATAAAGACGTGAAGGGCGGCTCCCGGAAGGGAGCCGCCCTTTGCATTTCGGCGCCGCCTTTACTCAGCCGAGATAGAAAAACCGTTCCTCGGCAATCTTGCCGTCCTTCAGCGTATAGAGGCCGACTTCGTCCAGCGTCATGCGCTGGCCCGTTTCCTTGATCGTCTGGTCGATGGTGAAGCGGACGGCAAACTGGTCGCCGTTGACATAAGGTCCCGCGACCTCGAAGCCGTGAATGATGTGCGCGTTGGCCCACCACTCGCCCTTGCCATGGGCGGCGGCCTTGCCGCGCGACATGCCGTCGGCCGACGGTTCGACGCTCAGCACGTCGTCGGCCCAGTATTTCTCGCCCGCCTCGTCGAACTTGCCGGCCTTGCAGAGGGCGACGAGATCATGGGCGATATCCTGTGTACTCATCCGCGGGCTCGTATGCGTGTTCATCTTGTCCTCCATCCGGGGTTGTACCGCCCGACTGAGGCTAGATTCCCCGTGCTGACAGCATTGTGTCAGGAGCCTCGGCGCATTCCGGCAAGCGAAAGGGCAGCCCGTGCAAGGCTGCCCTTTCTTTGGCCGACCGCTTTGAGGGAAAGCGAAGGGCCCGGAGGATATCGACCTATTCGGCCGGTGCGGCGGCGAGTTCCGTCTCCGGCTCGTCGTCGCCGAGATTGGCCGGAGCGAGCAGGAGATACATCGCCGGCGTCACCAGGCGCGACAGGAAGGTCGAGGACAAGAGGCCGCCGATGATGACCCAGGCGAGTGGCGAATAAAGGCCGGAGCCCTGCAGCGCGAGCGGGAGGAGTCCGCCGATCGCCGTCGCGGAAGTCAGGAGCACCGGCAGGAAACGGATTTCGCCGGCCTGCTCGATCGCTTCGGAAAGCGGTGTGCCGGCCTTGCGCAACTGATTGGTGAAATCGACCAGCAGGATCGAGTTCTTGATCTCGATGCCGATGAGCGCGATGAAGCCGATCACCGCCGTGAAGGAGAGCGAGTAACCCGAGAAGAGAAGCGACATGATGCCGCCGAATATACCCAGCGGGATTACGCCGGCGACGACGAGCGTGGCGCGGAAGGAGCGGAATTCGAGGATCAGGACGGCGAGAATGCCGCAAATTGCGATCAGCACCGCATTCCAAAGCCCGGCGAAACTCTTCGATGCCGCCTCCGCCTCGCCGCCCCGCCGGAAATCATAACCCGGCGGCACGGGCAATGATTTCAGGCGCTCGAAAATCTCGTCGGTGACCTTGGCGGTGTTGTAGCCCGTCTGTGTATAGGCGGTGACGGTGACGAGGCGTTCGCGATTGTAACGGTCGATGCGGCCCGGGCTCGATTCGAGATGCGGCGAGGTCAGAAGGCCGAGCGGCACGGAATTTCCATCCGTGGTCGGTACATAGACCTTGCCGAGCGCATCGACCGCGTGATGCTTGTCGAGCGGCAGACGCACGGTGATGTTGTATTGCTCGCCATTCGACTCGCGGTACTGGCCCGCCGCCTCGCCGACGATCGCCAGCCGCACCGTGCGATCGATCTGGCCGGCGGCAACGTTCATCATCGCGGCTTTTTCGGTGTTGATGCCGAGGTTGAGATCGGTGCGATCGAGCTGCATCGGGTTGAAGACGTCGCGCGTGCCGGGCGTCTCCTCGATGATGCGGGTCACCTGCGCGGAAATCTGCTTCAATACGGCAAGGTCTGGCCCGACGACGCGCACCGCGACCGGCGCCTCGATGGGTGGTCCGTTCTGGAAGACGCGCAGAATGATCTGTGCCCCCGGATAGCGGGCGAATTCCGCACGAAGCTCGTCGAAGAGACGCGGCGTCTTAATCTCGTCGAATGCGCGCAACTCGGCGAAAACCTCCGCCATGTTGGCACGCGTCTCCATCGAGCGGACGTTGTAATAAATCTGCGGATTGGCGTGGCCGAGATTGGACATGCGCCAGACGACCTCAGGCTGTTTGTTCAGGATGCCCTCGACATAGTGCAGCGCACGGGCCGTCTCCTCCTGCGCCGTTCCCTGCGGCGTCTCGATCTGCACCAGAAACTGTTTGCTGTCCGCCGGCGGGAAAAGGCTGAAACCGATGACCGGCACGAAGGCGAGGCTCGCGAAGCAGATGGCGAGCGCACCAATGACGGCTGTCTTCGGCCAGGCGAGCGCGCGGTGCAGAAGCGGGCGATAGAAGCGGTGTATGCCGCCCATGACCAGTCGCAGGAAGATGTTCCCTTCCGGGTGGCTCTTGTCGCTCAGCAGGCGGCTCGACAGAAAGGGGATGATCGTCAGCGACACCAGAAGAGAGGCGATGATCGTCACCGTGACGGCGACGGGGAGCGAGCGGGTGAACTTGCCGGCGCCTTCGGGCAGCGACAGAAGCGGCAGGAAGGCAAAGAGCAATGCCGCCGTGCAGCCGACCACGGCAACCGAAATCTGCGATGTCGCGGCGATGGCGGCCTCAAGCCGCTTCTTTCCCATGCGCAAATGACGCTCGATGTTTTCGACGACGACGATCGAATCGTCGACAAGCAGGCCGAGCGCGAGAACGAAACCTGCGATCGAAAGCTGGTTCAGCGAGAAACCCATGAAATCCATGATCGAAAGGCCGATGGCCAGCGACAATGGAATCGAGACCATGACGATGATCGAGGCGCGCGGGCCGAGCGGCAGCAGCGTGATGAGGACGAGTCCGACGGCGATCGCGAAGTCGCGATAGAGATGGCTCAGGCGGTCATGCACCGAGACCGACTGGTCGAAGGCGCGCTTCAGTTCGATGTCTTTCGGCAGGCGCGGCTCGAACCGGTCAAGCACCTTGTAGATGCCGTCGCGCACCTCGAAGACGTTCTGGTTTTCCTTCTGGTTCGCAGTGATGAAGATCGCCCGCTTGCCGTTGTACCAAGCGAGATGGCCGGCTTCCTCCTGCGACCAGGAGACGTCGGCGACGTCGCCCACCTTGACGATGCGACCGTCATAAGCGCCGATGACGGTGTCGCGGATCTGTTCGAGGCTCTTGTAGCCGCCGGTCGTCTTGATGTTGAAGCGGCGCGAGCCCGAATGGATCGGGCCGCCGGGAATGTCGCTGCTCTCCGCGCCGATGGCGTTCGCCACGGCGGTTACTGGAATCCTGAGGCTCGCCAGCCGGCCGAAATTCACGGCGACGCGCACCTCGGAGGCCGGCAATCCCCAGAGTTTCGTTTCATGAACGCCAGGCGCCCGGTCGATCTCGTCGCGGAGATCCTTCGCCATGTCCTCGAGTTCGCGGGCGGGCGCCGTCTCGCTGACCAGGGCGACCTGCACCATGTTGGTGAGTGAGGACCGGAACTTGTCGACCTGCAGCACCTGAATGCCCGAGGGCAGGCGTCCGCGCAACGCGTTGATCTCGCGCACCACATCGTCGTAACTCTTGTCGGGATCCGGCGTCGACCAGCTGAACTGGACCGAAATGCTGGCGACGCCGTCCTCGGCGCGGCTGGCGATGTTCTCGAGATTGTCGAGACCGTTCACGGCATCCTCGATCGGCCGCACGATCAGCTTTTCCATGTCGGTCGGGTCGGCGCCGGGCATGACTGCCGTGACGACGGCAAAAGGGATCGGGAAGTCGGGATCCTCGGCACGCGGGATGTGGTTGAAGGTGTTGACGCCCATCATTGCCAGCAGGCCGAAAAGGACGAGCGTGAATTGCCAGTTGCGAACGAAGAAGCCGCTGATTTTCCCGAGGATCATGTGCGCGGCCCTGCGGCCGGCCGCTCGGCGGCGAGGTCGGTGACGACCTTGACCTTCGCGCCGTCGCGCAGATAGGGCGCGCCCGCGCTGACGACCTGCGCGTCGGCGGCGAGCCCCGCCGTCACCACGACTTCGTCGCCGGATATGTTGCCGACCGAGACCCGGGCGAGCCTCACCGTCGAATGCGTGGGGTCGTAGACATAGATGTTTGCCGTCGATCCATGACCTTCGAGAATGGCGGAGGCCGGAATGGCAAAATGCCCGGCGCTCACGGGCTTCGTTCGTGGCGTGATACGCGCCTCGCCCATGAAGCCGCTTTCGGCGCCGGCGGGAACACCGTCGAGCGCAATCTCGATTTCGAAGGTGCCGGTGCGCGCATCGCTCATCGCCGACATGCGCCGGACCGTGCCGACGACGGGCTTGTCCGGGAAGGCATCGAGCGCGACGCGGGCCGGATCGCCGATCGCGAGCTGCGCGACATCGCGGTCGCTGACACCCGCCTTCAGGATATAGCCGGCCGTCCCCTGGCTGACGGTGAGCACGGGCGCGCCGGCGGCGACGATCTCGTTGATGTCGGCGTGGCGCGTCAGCACGATACCGTCCGCGGGCGCGACGATGCGGGCGAGGCTGCGGTCGAATTCGACGCGCTGGCGGTCGGCGACCGCCATGTCGAGCGCGCTTTTCGCGTCCTGCACCCGTTGCTGGCTGACGAAGCCCTTTGCAAGCAGGGGTTCGAGGCGGGCGAGATCGCGGCGCGCCTTTTCGGTGGCGTAGGCGGCGCGGGCCGCTTCGGCGTTGATTTCACGCTGATCGAGTTCGGCCAGGATCTCGCCCTTGGTCACCCGGTCTCCGGTATCGACCTTCAGCGTCTTGACGAGGCCTGCAATCTTGAAGGAGAGGCCCGCTTCCTTGTCCGAGCGAAGCTGGCCATAGGCCATTACATCGCTGCTTTCGGGCGCCAATCGGGCGGTGGCCAGAAGCACGGGGACCGCATTTCGCTCTCCGGCGGCGGCTTCGTCCTGCTTTTCGCCGCAGGCGCTCAAGGTCAGACCTGCACTGAGGATGGCGAGTACGCCCAACAGACCCCGTGACACCGACATCGCCGACCCTCCCCTGTTACCGAACGGTGTTTATTTAATGTCTCTGCCCGACTGGTCAAGGCCTCCCGAACGGTGTTAGGTAGGCAAATGCCGACGAAGTCAGCCAAAAACGCAGCGTCGCCCGTCCGGGCAGCCGCCGGGAAACGCCGGCCTGCCGGGCGGGGGCGTCAAAGATTGTCGCCGGCCGAGCGACGGCCCCAGATTGTAGAGGCGGCCCGGGCGCTTTTTGCCGAAGGCGGTCTTGGCAGCGTTTCGATGCGCAACATCGCGCGCCGGGTCGGCATCACCCAGGCGGCGATCTATCAACATTTCGAGGACAAGGAGGCGATCCTCTTCGCCATCGCGGAAGAGTTCTTCACGCGATTGATGGAGGACGGCATGCGCCGAAGCCTTGAGGTGACAGATCCGGTCTTAAGGCTGAAGCGCGGCTTGCGTGGCTATATCGAGATCGGGCTTGCCCGTCCCGACGAGTACAGGCTCGTCTTTCTGACGAATATTCCGGGTTTCAAGCGTCGTGGGATGCATCGCGTGCCGGCCGGCATGGAGCCGTCGCCGGTCGAACTCACACAGGGAAAGATCGCCTATGCGTTCCTCGCCGACCAGGTCAGGGATCTCGTTCTCGCGGGGCTGCTCCGCAAGGGCGACCCGGATGTGATGGCGGAGGCGATCTGGGCTGCCGGACACGGCGTCATCTCCCTCATCATCACCCATGTCGATTTTCCATGGGCGCGCGAGGAGTTGATCGAAACGCAGTTGCGCATTCTCTTCGACGGTCTGCTGCCGGACGACAGCCCGGCGCGGAAGCGCGCTCAGGACATTTCGCCGAAGGCGTAGACGTCCATCCCGAGCGCTCCATAGGTGAAACTGTGATGAAGGCGCTCGGCGCTCTCGCCGGAAAGGCTGGCGCCAAGCGCGACGAAGAAGGGCATGAAATGTTCGTCCGTCGGGTGCGCGTGGACGGCGTTGGGGGCTCGCTCGCGATAGTGAAGGAGGTCGTCGAGCGCGCCCGTCGCGACCTTGTCGTAAATCCATTCCGTGAATTCCGAGGCCCAGGCTGAAGGCGCCGCCTCCGCGTCGCTGCGGGTCAAGTCGCGCAGGTTATGCGTGATCGAGCCGGAGCCAACGATCAGGATATCTTCGTCGCGCAAGGGGCGCAGTGCTTCCCCGAGCGCATAATGCCATGCTGCATCGCGGTGAGGCGAGATCGAAAGCTGGATCAACGGAATGTCCGCATAAGGATTGATGAGGATCATCGGCACCCAGGCGCCGTGGTCGAAGCCGCGTTCGGCATCGCCCGTGACCTCGTAGCCTCGCGCGGCCAACACCTCCAGGACACGTTTGGCGATCTCCGGCGCGCCGGGAGCGGGATAGACGAGGCGGTGGAGCGCCGGCGGAAAGCCATAAAAGTCATGGATCGTGCCGGGGGCCGCGCCCGTCGTAACGGTCGGATGCTCCTCCTCGTAATGCGCGGACACGACCAGTACCGCGCGCGGACGGCGCAGTCGCGGCGCGAGCTCCGTCAGGAAGCGGCGGGCGGGCCCGTCCTCGAAGGCGAGCATCGGCGAGCCGTGGGAAATGAAGAGGCTCGGTGTACGTGTCATGGTCTGTCCTCGTGCGGCGGTGGAACGGCGCCCGCTTCGCCAGACATAATAGGGGACCGGGGTGGCCGGAACCGGCGGGAACGCAAAGGACTGTTGCCGAATCCGGCCCAATTTCCCTGTTTGACTATATAGTCAAATAATGACTATATAGTCATATCGAGGGAGAGAGGGACAGATGGCTGCCAAACGGCTTCCCGAAGACAGGACCATGGAACCGGGTTCGCGCCGGCGCGAGCGCATGCGGCTCGTCCTTGTCGAGGCGGCAACCCGGCTCTTCGCGCAGCAGGGCGTCGATGCAACGACGATCGACGAAATCGTCGATCTCGCCGGCGTGGCGAAGGGCACCTTCTACAATTACTTCACCGATCGCGCGGATATTGCGCTCGCCGTCGCCTCGGCGCTCCGGCACGAATTCAATCAGGGCGTCGCGGAACTCAACGAGGGTATCGACGATCCGGCCGAGCGCGTCGCGCGCGGCGTGCGGTTCTTTCTCTATCTCGTCGCCCGCGATCCGGTGCGCGCCCGCATGCTGGCGCGGATCTATCAGGGCGGCATCGAGATCGGAAGAAGCGGCAATCAACATCTGCTCGGCGATCTTCGCGAAGGCGTGGAAATCGGCCGCCTGCAGGTGCCGAGCCTCGATGTCGCCGTTCACCTGGTGGTAGCGCTCGGCACGGCCGGAATGAGCCATTTGCTCGAAAAGGGCGCCGGCCCGGAAATCCTGCGAGGCGAAGGTTATGCGCGCGACGTCGCCGTCGTGCTGTTACAGGGCCTCGGTGTTCACCAGGCCGAGATCGAGCGCATTCTGGCGCGGCCGTTCGACGCGTCGCATCTCACGATCAACAAGGGAGGACGCTCATGATCCGCGTCACCGACATTGCCTATGTGCGTTTTCGCGCGCCGGACCTTGACCAGATGGAAATTTTTCTCGGCGAATTCGGCATGGTGTGCGCGCGCCGAAGCGACGACAGGCTCTACATGCGGGGCACCGATGGGCGGCCTTTCGTTCATGTGACGGAGAAGGGCGATGCGGGTTTTGTCGGCATCGGCTTCCAGGCCGAGGGCCTCGACGATCTCGCGCGTCTCGCGGAGGAGGAGAAAGCCCCGATCGAGGATCATGAAGCGCCGGGCGGCGGGAAGGTTTTGCGGCTTCGCGATCCCGACGGATTCCTCGTCGAGATCGTCGCGGGCGAGGCGCCTTCGCCGCGTCTGCCTGTCCTCAGGCATCCGGTTCTCAACGAAGGCGCGGCGCGCCGCCGCGTGGGCGCGCCGCAGCGTCTCGATGGCGGTCCCTCGCAGGTGAAGCGCCTCGGCCATTGCGTCATCAACGTCACCGACTTCCGCAAGAGCGAGGCCTGGTACAAGAGCCGCTTCGGGCTCGTCACCTCGGACGAGATCGAACTCGCGCCGGACATGCCGCTCGGCGCCTTCATGCGCTGCGATCGCGGCGCGATCCATGTCGATCACCACACGCTCTTTCTCGTCGGCACCGGACAGCCGGGCTTCAATCACGCCGCTTTCGAGGTCGCAAATTTCGACGATCTGATGGCCGGCCACGATCATCTGACGAAGGCCGGTCGCCGGCATGAATGGGGCGTCGGTCGTCATCTTCTCGGCAGCCAGATTTTCGACTACTGGCGCGATCCCTGGGGTCACACGGTGGAGCACTGGACCGACGGCGATCTCTTCAACAACGAGACGCCGCCCAACAAGGCGAGCCTCGCCGACCTGATGGCCGCCCAATGGGGCCCCGATGCACCGCCCACCATGGGCAGCTGAACTTATTCTTTCAGAGGATTTTCTCCATGAAACTCGCAACCTTCACGCATCAGGGGCAAACCCGCATCGGTCTCGTCCGCGACAAGGGCGTCGTCGATCTCTCGGCGGCGGTGCCCGATCTGCCGCGCGACATGCTCGGCTTTCTCGCGGCGGGCGACGCGGCAATGGCGAAAGCCCGCGCGGTGCCGGCTTCCGCGCCGACGCTGCCGCTGCCCGAGGTGACCTTGCGCGCGCCGGTCCTCAATCCCGGCAAGATCCTCGCCATCGGACTCAACTATCGCGACCATGTCGAAGAAAGCGGCATGCCGCTTCCCGAGCATCAGGTCTGGTTCAACAAGCAGCGTAACTGCGTGCAGGACCCCTACGGCCCCATCAACCTGCCCGCGGTCTCGACCATGCTCGATTACGAAGCCGAGATGTGCTTCGTCATCGGCAAGCGTTGCAAGCATGTGCCGGTCGAGCGCGCGCATGAAGTGATCGCGGGCTACTTCGTCGGCAACGACGTCAGCGTGCGTGACTGGCAGTTGCGCACCAACACCTGGCAGATCGGCAAGAGCTTCGATACGCATGGTCCGATCGGGCCCTATATCGTAACGCCGGACGAGGTCGGCGACCCGCACGCGCTCGACATCAAATGCTGGGTCAATGGCGAGCTGCGCCAGAATTCGAACACCAGGCATCTGATCTTCACTTGTTTCGATCAGGTCGCGCATCTCAGTCAGGCTTTTACCCTCGATCCGGGCGACATCATTTTCAGCGGCACGTCGGGCGGCGTCGGGATCGCGATGAAGCCGCCTGTCTTCCTGAAGGAGGGCGATGCCGTGAAGGTCGAAATCGAGAAACTCGGTCATATCGAAAATCATGTCGTGCCGGAGAAGGCGGACACCGTCATCGGTTGAACCGTGCGACGAAAAAATGGGGAGGACGGCCATGGAAAAGACCGATGTGCTGATTTCGGGGCTCGGACCCGTGGGCGCGGTGCTCGCGATCTATCTCGGACGGCTCGGCGTGGCCGCCGTGGCGATCGACCGGGACATCGATGTCTATCCGATGCCGCGGGCCGCGCATCTCGATCACGAGACGATGCGGCTCCTGCATCTCGCAGGCGGAGCCGACGCGGTGCTGGGGGCGAGCCAGCCGCTTTCGACCTATGAGTTTCGGACCGCCGATGGCGAATTGCTGATGGGGTTCAGGCCGGGCGAGGTCTTGCCGTCCACAGGGTTCCCGCAGAGTTCGATGTTCCATCAGCCGACGCTCGAACACGCGCTCAGGGCGCGGCTCGCCGGATTGCCGTCGATTTCGGCGCGGCTCGGACATGCGCTCAAGAGCTACGACGCCGATGAAGAGGGCGTTCGCGCCGTGGTCTCAGGCCCGGAAGGCGAGTACGGCGTCGAGGCCAAATATATCGTCGGCTGCGACGGCGGACAAAGCCTCGTGCGACGTATCGCAGGTATCGCACTCGACGATATGGGGTTCGACGAGCCGTGGCTCGTCCTCGACGTGAAGCTCCCCGAAGGGCGCGAGAAGCTCAGCACCATCGGCTTGCAGCTCTGCGATCCACGTCGTCCCGTGACCTCCATGCCGATGGGGCCGGGGCGGCATCGCTGGGAATTCATGCTTTGTCCCGGCGAGACGCCCGAAGACGTGGTGCGGGACGATTTCATCGCGGCGCTGCTTGCGCCCTTCGTCGATCCCGCGTCGGTCGTGGTGGAGCGCCGGGCGGTTTATCGTTTTCATGCCGTCTTCGCGCGGCAATGGCGCAAGGGTCGCGTGCTGCTCGCGGGCGATGCGGCGCATCAGATGCCGCCTTTTCTGGGGCAAGGGCTTTGTTCCGGCACGCGCGACGCGGCGAACCTCGCCTGGAAGCTTGCCGCCGTTCTCGAAGGACGCGCGGGCGACGTCTTGCTGGACAGCTATCAGACGGAACGCGACCCGCATGTTCGCGCGATCACCGAGATGGCCGTCTTTATGGGAAAAATTGTTTGTACACAGAATATGGATCAGGCGGCGGCGCGCGATCGCGACATGCTGTCCAAGCCGGAAGTGGAGCGTTTCTCGGCGATGCCTGAAACGCTCGGACTCAAGAGCGGCATTTGCGGCGGGGATATCCTTGCCGGTTCGATCTTTCCCGAGCCCTGGATGGCCGGAGACGAAAGCCGCACGCGGCTCGACGACGCGGCGGGCTTCGTGCCGTTGCTCGTCTGTCGCGATGTGGACGATGAGGCGACCGCCTCTTTCCGCACCGGCGGCGGCTTCGTCGCTTCGCTCGGCGCCTCCCTCGTCGACGAGGGAGGTCGGCTGGCATCCCTGCTGTCGGAAAACGAAGCCATTCTCGTTCGGCCAGACCGCTATGTCTTCGGGCGCGGGCCTGCTGCGGCGCTCCTCGCCTCATGGCAAGGGTATCTGGCCTCGGGCACGGTTGCCGAGCGAGCCTGACACCCCCTCTTTCGACTATTTTCCCCAAAGTTTTCGCCGTCAGGCATTTCGCCTGTTTCGGATGCGCGGCGCGTTTGGCATAATACCTATCGTTTGAATAGGGTGACACCTTCGCTTATTCAACAATATTAAGGTGTGATTATAAGATAAATATACGGGTCGTTGTAAATATCCGTTGACAGGCCGCTTCGCTGCCACTTACCCTATAACGCAGATAGACAAATGCTCTCGCAAAAAGCCAAGTACGCCCTCAAAGCCATGCTCGCTCTCGCCAAACAGAACAACGGGGACCTGCTGCAGGCCGGCGACATCGCCGAGCAGCAGAATGTGCCTCGCAAGTTCCTCGAGCTGATCCTGCTCGAGCTGCGCAAGCAGGGGCTGGTCCATAGCCACCGCGGCAAGCATGGTGGCTATACGTTGGCCAAACCCGCGGACACCATCACTTTCGGTCAGGTCGTCCGCATCATGGACGGGCCGCTCGCGCCCATTCCCTGCGCCAGCCTCACGGGCTATCGCCGCTGTGTCGATTGCGCGGACGAGAAGTCCTGCGCTATCCGCCGGGCGATGCGCGAGGTGCGCGATGCGGCGGCTTCCATTCTCGATAGCCTGACCCTGGAGCAGGCCTGTCATGGCGGATCGCCCCATGCAGAGTTGCTCACGGGCTGAGCAAAAAATTTTGACATTAAATTCTAGTACTTTGATCGAGATGAATGATTGAATATGACCAGCAAGGGGAAGATCATGGTTTTCAACGATCTCAACAGGAAGGCGGCGCTGCTACTCGGCGCTCTGCTTCTTCTCATCGCCTCGACCTTCGAGGTCCGCGCCGACACGGTGCTGCTCAACGTCTCTTACGATCCGACGCGCGAGCTCTATGAAGCGGTCAACAAGGCCTTCGCGGCCGACTGGAAAGCGAAGACCGGAGAAACCATTGCCATTCGCCAGTCGCATGGCGGTTCGGGCAAACAGGCGCGCGCCGTTGTCGACGGGCTTTCGGCCGATGTCGTGACGCTGGCGCTCGCCGCCGATATCGATCAGATCGCGGCGCTGACCGGCAAGCTGCCGATCGACTGGCAGTCGCGGTTGCCGGACAATAGCTCGCCCTATACCTCGACGATCAATTTCCTCGTCCGCAAGGGCAATCCGAAAGGTATCAAGGACTGGAACGACCTGGTGAAGCCGGGCATCGCGGTCATCACGCCCAATCCGAAGACGTCGGGCGGCGCGCGGTGGAATTTCCTGGCGGCCTGGGCCTATGCCGACAAGGCGTTCGGCGGCGACGAAGCCAAGACGCGCGCTTTCGTCGGCCAGCTCTACAAGAACGTGCCGGTGCTCGACACGGGCGCGCGCGGTTCGACCACGACATTCGCCCAGCGCGGACTCGGCGACGTACTCATCAGCTGGGAAAACGAGGCCTATCTGGTGCTGAAGCAGTTTCCCGACCAGTTCGAAATCGTGACGCCGTCGATTTCGATCCTGGCCGAGCCGCCGGTCGCCGTGGTGGATGGAAATGCGGATGCCGACGGCACGCGCAAGGTCGCCGAAGCCTATCTCAAATTTCTCTATACCCCGGAAGCGCAGAAGCTGATCGCGGCGAATTTCTATCGTCCGCGCGATCCGAAGGCGGCCGATCCGGCGGACATCGCCCGGTTCAAGGATGTGGAACTCGTCACCATCGACGGAAAGTTCGGCGGCTGGTGCAAGGCGCAGAAGAAGTTCTTTGCCGATGGCGGCGTCTTCGACCAGATCTATAAGCCCTGATCGACAGCTGCATCACGTAAACACCTTTCAATCCAACTTGATAAACGCGGTGCGTGACATCACGCCCGCAAACGGGGGCTCTCATGCAAAAATTCCCGCTCTATCTCGGCGCAAGCGCGATCGCGCTGACGCTCGCCGGTCCGGCTTTCGCGGCGGAGTCCGCCGATGAACTTCAAAAGCGCGTGGACAACCTCGAGGCCACGATCGACGCGCTGCGTTCGGAAATCGCAGACATCCGCAAGCAGCCTGAATTCAAGCCGTCGCCGAATTTCACCACGTCGAGCGGCGACTATGCCTTCAAGTTTCGCGGGCAGATCGCGGCCGATGCCGCCTTCTTCAACGTCGACAAGGGAACGAACGACTACAATGACGGCACGCAGCTTCGCCGCGCCCGTCTAGGCATCGACGGCACCATCCAGAAGGACTGGCTCTACCGCCTCGAAATCGACGTCGGCAGCGCCTCGCGAGACGACAGCGCGTCCGGCGAGATCGACGTCAAGGACGCCTATCTGCAGTACAAGGGTCTCGAGGAACACACGACGATCACCATCGGACAGCACAAGACGCCGAACACCCTCGAACAGGCGATCTCGAGCTCCGACACGCTCTTCACCGAAATCCCGCTCTTCGTCGAAGCCTTCACCAACCGCACCACGGCGGGCGGCGACTACAAGGCGGGCGTCTCCGCCAAATATTCCGATGTGAACTGGACCGCCACGCTTGGCGTCTTTGGGGAGAACTACTCGATCAATGGCGGCGGCAATTCCGGCGGCACGGCGACGACCGTCTACAAGGACGAAGGCTGGGGGCCCGCCGCGCGGCTGACCTGGGCGCCGGTCAACGGCGTCACGGAGACGCTGCATCTCGGCGTCTCGGGATACTGGCGCGACACGGGCGGCCGCACGACGGGTCTGCGCTTTCGCACCGGGCCTGAAGTGTCGGTGGACAGCACGAGGCTTGTCGATACGGGCAATATCGCGGCGAACGATTACTCCTTCGCCGGCGCCGAGCTTGCGGGTCAATACGGACCGATCTATCTGCAGTCCGAATACGGCAGGACCGATGTCGACCGCGTGACGGGGTCCGACGTTTCATTCGACGGCGGATACGTCGGAGCGTCGTGGGTCATTACCGGCGAGAACCGCGAATATAAGGATGGCGCCTTTGCGCGCATCAAGCCGAAGAATGCCTTCTCGCTCGCCAAGGGCGGATGGGGCGCCTGGGAAGTCGCGGGCCGCTACAGCACGCTCGATCTCAATGACGGCAACATCGCGGGCGGCAAGGAGACCAATTACAGCCTCGGGCTCAACTGGTATCCCAACAACTACCTGCGCTTCCTCGTCGACTACGTCCATTTCGATGCCAAAAAGAGCGGCATTCAGAACGAGGGCGACGCCGTGATTACGCGGGTCGGAGTAATCTGGTAATGCTGTCCGTCCTGGAAACGATCCGTGTGAGTGTTCCGGCATGAGCCTTGCCGTTCTGACAGACCGACTGCCGAGCCGGGCTCCTTCCGTCATTCCCGGCTTTGGCCTTACCTTCGGTTTCTCGATGGCCTATCTCGGGCTCATCGTCCTCATCCCGCTCGCCGGCGTCTTCATACGTTCGGCGGGCCTCGGATGGGATGGTTTCTGGGAACTCGCCTCCGACGCCCGAACGGTCGCCGCCCTGAAGCTCAGCTTCGGTGCGGCGCTGGTCGGCGCGGTCGTCAACGCGGGCGCCGGGCTTCTCGTCGCCTGGGTGCTCGTGCGTTACAGCTTTCCGGGAAAGCGGATCGTCGATGCGGCGATCGACCTTCCTTTCGCGCTCCCGACGGCAGTGTCGGGTCTTGCGCTCGCCGCGCTATACGCGCCGAACGGCTGGATCGGTTCGGTCGCGGCGCAGGCCGGCATCAAGATCGCCTTCACGCCGCTCGGCGTCGTCGTCGCCTGCGTTTTCATCGGGCTTCCTTTCGTCGTCCGTACACTGCAGCCGGTGCTCGCCGATCTCGAACCGGAACTCGAGGAAGCCGCCGCCACACTCGGCGCGACGCGCATCCAGACGATCCGGCGCGTGATCTTTCCCGCGCTTTTGCCGCCCTTGCTGACGGGCTTCGCACTTGCCTTCGCGCGCGCCGTCGGCGAATACGGCTCGATCATCTTCATCGCCGGCAATTTGCCCTACAAATCCGAGATCGCACCGCTTCTCATCATCATCCGGCTTGAGGAATTCAACTATGCCGGCGCGACCGCCATCGCCACGATCATGTTGCTGCTGTCTTTCGCCGTGTTGTTGATCGTCAATCTGCTGCAGGCCTGGAGCCGGCGGCGCACCGGCTTTGCGAGTTGAGGTGAGAGCATGAGCGACCCCACCCGCAGAGACACAGGATCGCCGATCAGTGAAAGCCCGTTGGCCAAATGGGTCCTGATCGGGCTCGCCATCGCCTATCTCCTCGCGTTTCTCGTGTTGCCGCTCGTTTCGGTCTTTGTCGAGGCGCTGCGGAGCGGCCTCGATGCCTATCTTTCCGCGCTGATCGAGCCGGACGCACTCTCGGCCATCCGACTGACGTTGCTCGTTTCGGCCATCGCCGTGCCGGCAAACGTAATCTTCGGGCTCGCCGCGTCCTGGGCGATCGCGAAATTCGAATTTCCGGCCAAGAGCTTTCTCATCACGCTGATCGATCTGCCCTTCTCGGTGTCGCCGGTCATTTCGGGCCTGGTCTATGTGCTTCTTTTCGGCGCGCAAGGATTCTTCGGCCCTTGGCTCATCGCACATAAAGTCCAGATCATCTTCGCCGTGCCGGGCATCGTTCTGGCGACGATCTTCGTCACGTTTCCCTTCGTTGCGCGCCAGCTCATTCCGCTAATGCAGGCGCAGGGGAACGACGACGAGGAGGCGGCGTTGTCTCTCGGTGCCGGGGGTTTCCGGACCTTCTGGAGCGTGACGCTTCCGAACGTCAAATGGGCACTCCTTTACGGCGTGCTCTTGTGCAATGCGCGGGCGATGGGCGAATTCGGCGCCGTCTCGGTCGTCTCGGGACATATACGCGGCCTCACCAACACCATGCCGCTTCATGTGGAGATCCTCTACAATGAGTATAATTTCGTTGCAGCCTTTGCGGTTGCCTCGCTTCTCGCTCTCCTCGCGCTGGTCACCCTCGTCCTCAAGAGCTTCCTCGAGTGGCGCTACGGTCGTGAGCTTGCCGCATCGGCAGGGCACTGAGCATTCGCCGCGCGACGGCCGGGACGCGGTGCGGGCGACCCAGGCGCCGGTTCGCATCGACGTCGAGGATCTGCACAAGACCTTCGGGGGCTTCGCGGCGCTCAACGGCGTATCGCTGACGGTTGAGCCCGGCGAGCTTCTGGCGTTGCTCGGGCCGTCCGGCTCCGGCAAGACGACGCTTCTGCGTGCCATCGCCGGCCTTTCGACGCCCGACGAGGGGCGCATTCATTTCCACGGTGTCGACGCCACAAATCTCAGCTTGCGCGATCGCCGCGTCGGCTTCGTCTTCCAACAATATGCGCTGTTCCGGCACATGACGGTGTTCGACAACATCGCGTTCGGCTTGCGCGTGCGTCCCCGCGCGGAGCGGCCGCGCGAGCGTGAAATCGCGCGTCGGGTGCGGCGGCTCCTCGAACTCGTGCAGCTCGAAGGTCTCGACAAGCGGTTTCCGAGCCAGCTTTCGGGCGGGCAACGCCAGCGTGTCGCGCTGGCCCGCGCGCTCGCCATCGAGCCGACGGTGCTGCTGCTCGATGAGCCCTTCGGTGCGCTCGACGCGAAAGTCCGCAAGGATCTCCGCCGCTGGCTTCGGCAGATTCATCACGAGACGGGCCTCACCACGATCTTCGTCACGCACGACCAGGAAGAGGCGCTCGAACTCGCCGACCGTGTCGTCATCATGAGCGGCGGACAGATCGACCAGATCGGAACGCCGTCGGAAATTTACGACAATCCGGCGACGCCTTTCGTCTGTGAATTCCTCGGCAACGTCACGCGTATCGATACGGTGCTGAAGGACGGCGAGGCCGACGTGCTCGGCAGTCTTTTGCCGGCGGCGGAGGGCGACGCCTATCGTGACGGACCGGCGGTCGCCTATGTACGCGGCCATGAACTTGAGATCGTTTCGCGTGATCAGGCGGGCGGCACGGCCGCGACGGTGCGTGCTGTGCGTCCATTCGGCGCGTCGGTGACGATCGAGCTCGACGTCGAGGGGCGCGACGAGCCGATCGAGGCGGAGATTCCGCGCGAACTTTTCGAGGTCGGCGAAGTCAGGACCGGCCGTCTCGTTCGCGTGCGCGCGACGGCGGCACGAATCTTCAAGCGCTGACAAACGACAGCCAATCGAATGTGGGGGCGGGTGCCTGAAGGCGTCCGCCCCTTCTTTTTTTGACGGTGATACGCGGCGATTGAACAGCGCCACAATTCCCCTACGTCAAGGCCGCGGCGCGCAAAAAATTGGTTTGGATATTGGGTTTTCGGCACGATATGGGATGGAAGAGAGCCCGTCGACACCCTGCGAAGGTCTGGACAACCGGTCCTGCAGGTTCAAGATGACGGCCGAACGAAACCAATATGCAGAACGACCCGACGCCTCGAAGCGGCAGGTCAGCGCAACGCAGGGAGACTACCATGGCTGAAGCCTATATCGTAGCGGCGGCACGCACCGCCGGTGGCCGCAAGGGCGGCAAACTGAAGGATTGGCATCCCGTCGATCTCGGCGCGCAGGTCGTCAACGCGCTGGTCGATCGCACGGGCGTCGATCCGGCCCTCGTCGAAGATGCGATCTGGGGCTGCGTCGGTCAGGCCGGCGAGCAGGCGATGAATGTCGCGCGTAACGTCGTGATGGCCTCGAAGCTTCCCGAGAGTGTGCCGGGCACGTCGGTCGACCGTCAGTGCGGCTCCTCGCAGCAGGCGATCCATTTCGCCGCGCAGGCCGTGATGTCGGGCGCAATGGACGTCGTCATCGCGGGCGGCGTCGAGAGCATGACGCGCGTTCCGATGGGTCTCCCGATCTCGCTGCCGGCGAAGAACGGCTTCGGCGTCTATATGAGCCCCGAACTTCAGAAGAAGTATCCGGGCATTCAGTTCAACCAGTTCACCGGCGCCGAAATGATGGCGAAGAAGTACGGCCTCACCAAGGACGTGCTCGACGAGTTCGCCTTCAAGAGCCACCAGAAGGCGATCGCGGCGACCCAGGCCGGCGCTTTCAACAGCGAGATCGTGCCGCTCGAGGTCACGACCGCCGAAGGCAACAAGGAAGTCCACAAGTCCGACGAAGGCATCCGCTACGACGCGAGTCTCGAGGCGATCAAGGGCGTGAAGCTCCTCGTCGAGGGCGGTGCCCTGACGGCCGCGAGTTCGAGCCAGATTTGCGACGGCGCTTCGGGCGTCATGATCGTCAACGAGAAGGGCCTGAAGCAGCTCGGCGTGAAGCCGCTCGCGCGCATCCACCACATGACGGTGGTGGGCGGCGATCCGGTCATCATGCTCGAAGCGCCGATCCCCGGCACGCTGCAGGCGCTGAAGAAGGCCGGCATGAAGATCGACGACATCGACCTCTACGAAGTCAATGAAGCCTTCGCCTCGGTTCCGGTCGCCTGGCTGCAGCAGACGGGCGCCGATCCCGAGAAGCTCAACGTCAATGGCGGCGCGATCGCGCTCGGCCATCCGCTTGGCGGTTCGGGCGCGAAGCTCATGGCGACGCTCGTCCATGCGCTCCATGCGCGCGGCAAGCGTTACGGTCTTCAGACCATGTGCGAAGGCGGCGGCCTCGCCAATGTCACGATCGTCGAACGCCTCTAGGCGTTTCGATCCGAATGAAAAGGGCGGAGCAGCGATGCTCCGCTCTACTTATTTTGGGGAGTCAATGCGCCTCCGCACTCGCCGCCTGCATTTTCGGTTTTCTGACCAAGGGCAGGGTGAGCAGCATCGCGAAGAAGCAGAGTGCGAGGATAAAGAAGCTGTCCATGAAGGCGAGCACCGTCGCCTCGCGCGTCATCAGTAGATAAATCTGCTTCACGGCGGCGAGGCCGTCCGACTGGATGCCGGGCGTTTGGCCGATCATCTGGCCGAGGCCGGTCATGGTCTGATCGACAACGGGCCTGCCCGCCGAGATCGATTCCCGCA
This sequence comes from Parvibaculum sp., assembly GCF_035511255.1. Classification (GTDB taxonomy): domain Bacteria; phylum Pseudomonadota; class Alphaproteobacteria; order Parvibaculales; family Parvibaculaceae; genus Parvibaculum. The sequence continues at coordinate 5,232 of NZ_DATKFR010000256.1, read as the reverse complement.
GCATCGTCTTGTGGAAATCGAGGCGATGGATCAGCACCGTGTTGATGATGGCGAGCCCGAGAGCGCCGCCGAGATTGCGCATCAGATTGTAGAGACCGCTCGCATTCTTCAACTGCGCCGGCGGAATGGTGCCGAGCGCCAGCGTGTTGATCGGCACGATGCAGAACATCAGCCCGATGCCGCGGATCACCTGCGGCAGAAAAAACTCGTTGAAATCCCATTCCCAGGTCAGGCCGAGCAACATGTAGTTCGAAATTCCGAGCATGCCGAAACCGAAGGCGATGAGGTAGCGGACGTCGAGCTTCTGCGACAGCATGCCGGCAACGGGCGCCGAGATGAACTGGAAGATGCCGGTGATTGCCATGATCTCGCCGATCTGCACCGCGCTCAGCTGCCGCACCTGGGCGAGGAACAGCGGATAGAGATAGGTGAGGCCGTAAAGGCCGACCCCGAGAAAGAGGCTCAACAGCGAGCCTATGGCGAAGTTGCGGTCGCGATACGTGCGCAACTCCACGATCGGACGCTCAAAGGTGAGGACGCGGGCAAAGAAGAAGGCCCCCGAGACGACGCAGAGGACGCTCATCCACCAGATCGTCCCGTCATTCAGCCAGTCGTTGCGAGGCCCCTCCTCGAGCACATATTCGAGCGAGCCGAGAAACGCGGCCATCAAGCCGATGCCCCAGCCGTCGAAACCGTGGAGCAGCGACCAGTCCGGTTCGTCGAGATCGATCAGCAGCCAGACGGCGCTCGTCACGATGATGCCCGGCACGATGTTGATCAGGAAAAGCCAGTGCCAGGAGAAGGTGTCGGTGAGATAGCCGCCGAGCGTCGGGCCGACGGTCGGCGCGAGCGTCACGACGAGGCCGATGATCATCGAGATGTTGGCGCGTTTGTCCGGTGGGAAGACGTTGCCATAGGCGGAGGCGAAAACCGTCGGGATCATCGCACCGCCGATGAAGCCCTGCAGAGCGCGGTAGACGATCATCTGGTCGATGGAAGTCGCCGTCGCGCACATCAGGCTCATGAAGGTGAAACCGGCCGACGAGGCGACGAAGAGATAGCGCGTCGACATGACGCGCGACAGCCAGCCCGACATCGGGATCATCACGACTTCGGCGATCAGATAGGAGGTCTGCACCCAGCTCACTTCGTCGGAGCTCGCCGAAAGACCCGCCTGAATCTTGGTGATCGAACTCGACACGATCTGGATGTCGAGGATCGCCATGAACATGCCGACGACCATGAAGAAGAAGCCGGCGACGCGGCGCGCCGAAAAGGAGGGCTGGGCGGCTGTGTCGAGGCTCGTCATCTGGCTGCCTCCTGGCCGCGATCAATTGCCGCTGGCGAGAGCACGCACCGGCGCTGAAGCCGCGCCGTGAACGCCGCCGGTCGAGGCGGTGTTCTCCTCGCCGCTCGTCTTGGTATCGACGGAGACGGTGACAGAGAGGCCCGGACGCAGCAGTCCCTTCAGGGCGTTGTCGTCCGGAACGGCGATGCGGATCGGGATACGTTGCACGACCTTGGTGAAATTGCCGGTTGCGTTCTCGGCCGGCAGAAGGCTGAAGATCTGGCCGCTGGCGGGCGAAAAACTCTCGACGCGACCCTCGATCTCCGTGCCCGGATAGGCGTCGCTGACGATGGTCGCGCGCTGCCCGATGCGGATCTTCTCGATCTGCGTTTCCTTGAAATTCGCCTCCACATAGACATGCGGCAGGGCGACCAGAGAGGCGAGCTGCGCGCCCGGTTGCACGAGCTGGCCGATATCGAGGTGCTTGTTGCCGACCACGCCGTCGATGGGCGCGCGGATCACCGTGTAGGTGAGATTGCGTTCGGCCTGATCGAGATCTGCCTGGGACTGTTGCAGGCGCTTTTCTTCCTCCGCCTTCTGGGCGCGAAGGACCGCCACCTGCGCCCGCGACGAATTGAGCGCGGCCTTGGCGGCGGCGAGCGACGCATCCGCCGATTGCATGTCCGCGCGGGTCGATTCGAGCTTCTGCTTGCTGGCGAAGTCGGAGCGCGCGAGCGCTACATAGCGCGCATAGTCCGCGCGTGCGCGCCGCGCTTGCGCTTCGGCCGAGGCGATGTTCGCGCCGGCACTTTCCGCCTGGGCCTCGGCCGAATTGATCTGCTCACCGAAGGTCTCGATCGCCGCCTTTTGCGTCTCGAGTTTCGCGCGGGCCTGATCGCGCGCGATCTCGTAGTCGCGCGGTTCGATCGTCGCCAGCACGTCGTCTTTGTGCACATAAGCGTTCTCGACGATGTTCACGGTCGCGAGATAGCCAGAGACTTTCGGCGAAATGACCGAGATGTCGCTCTCGACATAGGCATTGTCCGTCGTCTGGATGTAACGGTAATGGGTGAGCCACAGGACGGCATAAATCAGCCCGACCGCCGCGAAAAATCCGCCCAATCCGATGAAAATACGTTGCCGAGAAACCATCGTCTTACCCCTACGCATCGAACCGATCGGTCAATGACGTTGAAATATGGACCAAATTCCGCCATATTCAAGTAGCGTTTTAATCGAACCGTCCGGTCAATTATGACAGCCGCCCTGACGAATGCCGCCATGCAAGAGGATTCGGCCAAGAGGGCCCAGATTCTCGACGGCGCGCGTCGCGTTTTCCTCGCGTCCGGCTATGAAGGCGCGAGCATGTCGCTGATCGCGCGCGAGGCCGGCGTCTCGAAGGGGACGCTCTATGTCTATTTCGAGAACAAGGAAGCGCTTTTTGCGGCCTTCATCGAGACGGAGTGCAGGCTTCGCGCGGCCGGCGTTTTCGAAGTTCTCGACAGGGACGAGCCGGCCGAAACGATCCTGCCCGAATTCGGGCGGCTCTTCCTTGCCTTCAAGCTCAACGGCAAGCCGCAGGCGGTCGAACGTCTGGTCATCGCGGAATCGGCGAAATTTCCCGAGCTGGGCCGCGCTTTCTACGACGCCGGCCCGAAGAACGGCATCGCCCGGCTCACCGCTTACCTGCGCCGCAGGATCGAGGCCGGCGAACTCGACATCGACGACCCGATGCTCGCGGCCGACCAATTCATCGGCCTCTGTCTGGCGGACCTCATGCTGAAGCGCCGCATGAGCGTCATCGAAACCGCGACGCCGCAACGCATCGGCTATATCGTCGACGGAGCGGTGCATGTTTTCCTGAATGCCTATCGGGCCCGCGGCTGATGCGATCCGAGGGAACGGCAGCCGGACGCCAAACGATAATGCGGATTCGCTCATGAAGATGAAGGAACTCGAGCAGGAAACCGGCCTCGGCCGCGAGACCATCCGTTTCTATATCCGCGAGGGGCTCCTTCCCGAGCCCGTTCGCCCCAAGCGCAATGTCGCGACCTATGGGCCCGAACACGTCGCGCGGTTGAAGCTCATCCGCAAGTTGCAGCAGGAGCGTTTCCTGCCGCTCAACGTCATCAAGACCATTGTCGATGCCGAAGCCGAGAATCCGGCGACCGGCTTCGAGGCCTTCATCGGGCTCGAGAACAGTGTCGGGCCGCTTCTCGCGGAGCCGCTCAATCTCGCTCCCCAGAAGATCGAGGATGTCGCCACGCAATCGGATGTCGGCATCGAGGATATTCGCAAGCTCGCCGCCATCGGCTTCGTCGAGATCGACGCCCGCGAGGATGGCGAATGGCTTAGCCGCCGCAACGCGCGGCTCGTCGAACTGATCGGTGCCTCGCGCGCCGCCGGTTTCACGGAGGACGGCGCTTCCTACACGGTCGAGGATTTTCGCATCTATGCGCAGGTGATGGAGGTCGTTGCCCATCACGAGGTGTCGGTCTTCTACCGCAATCTGGGTAGCCGCATAGGATCGGAGGCGGGCGCGGCACTTGCCGCGCGCGGCATCCGCATCGTCAACGAGATGATGCCGCTTCTCCACATGGAAAAACTCATCCGGGAAATGGCGCGGGTCAGCGCGCAAGGCAGGCTCGGCATAGATGGCGGGGAAGACTGATCCTTCAGTCGCCCAGCATCAGCGTATCGCGCTTGTGCCAGTACACCCAGTATTCCTCACCCTTCTTGAAGGTGAATTCCTCGATATCGCGCGAGACGTTGCCGATGTCGGCGAGAACCGGCGTGCCGACGCCGATGTCGAAGAAGACGTTCGAAAAGCTGCCGTAATAGGCGACTTCGCCGACCTTGCCGCGGGTCACGACGAGATCGGCGCCTTCCGGCTTCTTCTCGGCGACGAAGATCTTTTCCGGTCGCACCGCGAGCGCGACCTTGCCCGACGCATGTCCCGGAAGCTCGAATTCGCCGAGCGCGGGCACAGTCACCTTGACGAGGCCATCGCCGACGCGCGAACAGCTTGCCTCGATCAGGTTGATCTTGCCGATGAAGTCGGCGACGAAACGGCTGTTGGGGTATTCGTAGAGCTGGGCGGGCGTCGCCACCTGGCGAACCTTGCCCGCATTCATGACGGCGATGCGGTTCGCCATCGAGAGCGCTTCCGACTGGTCGTGCGTCACGATGACGAAGGTAATGCCGACCGTCTGCTGAAGGCGGACGAGTTCGAGCTGCATCGCCTCGCGGAGCTTGGCGTCAAGCGCCGAGAGCGGTTCGTCGAGCAGCAGCACGGATGGGCGCTTCACCAGCGCGCGGGCAAGCGCGACGCGCTGGCGCTGGCCGCCAGACAATTCATTCGGCATGCGCTTGCCGTAGCCCGCGAGCTTGACGAGTTCCAGCGCTTCCTCGGCGCGCTTCTTGATCTCGCCCGAAGGCCGCCCGTCCATCTTGAGGCCGTAGGCGACATTCTTTTCGACCGACATATGCGGAAAGACCGCATAGGACTGGAACACCATGTTCACCGGTCGCTTGTTCGGTGCGACGGTCGACATGTCGTGGCCGTCGATGATGATCTGGCCGGTGCTCGGCGTCTCGAAGCCCGCGAGCATTCGGAGCAAGGTGGTCTTGCCGCAACCCGAGGGACCGAGCAGCGCGAAGAATTCGCCGCGGCCGATCGTCAGGTTCACCTCGTCCACCGCCTTCACTCCGCCGGCGAAGGCTTTCGAGACATTCTTGATCTCGATGATGGTCTGTCCAATCCCGGGCTCGGCGATCGGAGCGGACTTGGTTTGTTCCTGAAGGGCCCTGATTATTTTCTTCCAACAACCGCGTGCCTTCTTCAGGACCGCCTGAAACTGAGAAAAAATATTGGCGCTATTGATTTTAATCTCGGCTGCTCAGGTTTTGTTTACGGACTGGCTTTTGCCAAAGGCCTGATCTCA
>NZ_DATKFR010000255.1:0-10527 GCF_035511255.1 Parvibaculum sp. | reverse complement strand
CCGAGCGGCGAGACCATGTTGGGCGAGTAGCGCGTCGCCGTCTGATGTTCGCCGGTGGTGAAGAACATGATGTCGTGCGGATTGACGAAATTGACCGCGAGGAACCAGGGCGTGTCGCTGTCCTTGCGGCCATCGATCCATCCGGCGGCATCGGCCGCGATCATCCGATCCTGCCGATAGCCCGTCCATGTGCGGCCATGTGGATCGCCATCGTAATTGTAGTCGGCAAAGCCATAGGCCTCGAGCGCATTCGTGGTCACGGGGAAGACGCGGTTTTCTTCGTCGCGTTGGTCGTTCACATGGCTGAGATGCCATTTGCCCTTGTAGGCCGTTTCATAGCCGAGCTTGCGGAACATGCCGCCCATTGTCTCGATCTCGGGCGGCATCGCCCGGCGCGGCGGCGTATTCGGATTCGAAATCATGCGCGTCTGGTTGGTGTGACGCCCGCTATAGATCACCGAGCGCGAGGGGCCGCAGGGTGTCGTCGTGACGTGGAAATTCGAGAAGGAGACGCCTTTCGCCCTCAACCGGTCATGCGCGTGAAGCGGGATCGCGGCGGGAATATCCACGCGCTCCTGATCCGTCACGATGAAAAGAATGTTCGGTGTTTTCCGATTCTTGCTCATGCCTGGGTTCCTCCGGTGTCCGACCGGACTAATGCGCGGCGAAATGACTGTCCATCCAGTTCGGGCTCGTCCCGCCGACGGACGGCGATGAGGCGCCTGCTGCGTGCGGCTATCCGATTTTTCGCAGCGTCCGCGGACGTCTCCGATGGCCTGTGTTTTGCCGTTGTCCGCGCCTTTGTCCCTTGTGCTACGCTCGCCTCAACAGGAAACGAAGAAGAAGGGGGGAGGCGCGATTTTCGCCTCTCGTGCGGAATTGAACAAGATGGATTCAAGAGTGAACAATACGGACGCCCCCGAGGCCATCGGCGCGATCCAGCAGGGCTTCGAGCGCAGCGGCTATATCTGCAACAGCCAGATCGCGACCTCGATTTTTCTGGCCGAACGGTTGCAGAAACCGCTGCTCGTCGAAGGTCCGCCCGGCGTCGGCAAGACGGAGCTTGCGAAGGCGACGGCCGAACTTCTCGGCAAGCCGCTGATCCGGCTCCAATGCTATGAGGGGCTCGACGAGGCCAAGGCGCTGTACGAATGGAAATACGGCAAGCAGCTTCTCTACACGCAGGTGCTGAAGGAAAAACTCGGCGACCTGATGGCTGGTGCGAAAGGATTGAAGGAGTCGATCACCCGGCTCCATGAATTCGACGACACGTTTTTCAATGAGGAATTCCTCGAGCCCCGGCCGCTGCTCAAGGCGCTCTGGCAACCGGGCGGCGCGGTGCTTCTCATCGACGAGCTCGACAAGTCGGACGACGAGTTCGAGGCTTTCCTGCTCGAGCTTCTGTCGGATTACCAGATTTCGATTCCCGAGCTCGGCACGATCAAGGCGCGCACGACGCCCATCGTGTTCCTCACCTCGAACAACACGCGCGAGATCGGCGACGCGCTGAAGCGGCGCTGCCTGCATCTCTATATTCCCTTCCCGGATACGGCGCTCGAACAACGCATCATCCGCGCCCGCGTGCCGGAGGTGGAAGAGCGCCTGCGCAACCAGCTCGTCGCCTTCGTGCAAGGCCTGCGCGGTCTCGACCTGAAGAAACTGCCGGCGGTGAGCGAGACGATCGACTGGGCGCGTACGCTGGTGCTGCTTCACGCGCGCGAACTCGATGCCGATCTGGTGCGCAGCACGCTGAACGTGCTGCTGAAATTCCAGGACGATATCGAGAATGTCGATTCCGAGATCAACGCGCTGACGACCAAGGCGCTTCAGGTCGCGCAGTAAAAGGCCGGCATGACCGAAGTGGACCAATGACGGAAGTATTGGGCGATTTCATCCGCGCGTTGCGCGCGGCCGATATCCGGGTCTCGACCTCGGAATCGATCGACGCCGGCAATGTCGTCGATCTCGTCGGGCTCGGCGAGCGCGAGATATTGCGCCACGCGCTGAGCCAGGTGTTGGCGAAGAGCGAGGACGAGAAGCAGGCCTTCCGCGAGACCTTCGACCGCTTCTTTGCCTTCGATCAGTTCAAGGCGAAGCCGGAAAGCGCGGAAGCAGAGCGGGACGGGAGCGAGCGCGAGCCGCCTTCGGGCGAGAGCCAGAACGGCTCGGGCGGGATGCCGGGGCCGGGCGGCGGCGGCACGGAAGGCCAACCTTCCGGCGGCGCGCCGGCGCCCGAAGACCTCATTGCGATGCTCGAAAGCGGCGATCAGGCGGCGTTGCAGATGGCGCTGGCCGAGGCCGCGCGTCAGGCGCAGCTCAATCGCATCCGGCTCTTCACGCAGCGCGGCATGTATACGCGCCGCATGATGGAAATCATGGGGCTCGACGGGCTCAACGAGGAGATCGAGCGGCGCGAGCGCGCCGATCCGGCGGGGGCGCAACGCCTCGCCGATGCGCGCGATGCCCTGCGCGAGCAGGTGCGCGACTATGTCGAGAAACAGCTCGAAATTTTTACGGCCAATGCCGGACGGCAATTGCGCGAGGAAGTGCTCTCCCAGGTGCGGCTCGGCAATATCGACCGCAGCGACATGAAGATCATGCGGACGCTGGTGGCGAAGATGGCCAAGCGCCTCGTCGCGCTGCATTCGCGCCGCAAGAAGGTCGAGAAGCGTGGCCAGCTCGACATGCGGCGCACGATCCGCGCCAATGTCGAGTTCGACGGGCTCTTTTTTCATACCGTCTGGAAACAGCAGAAGATCGACCGACCGAAGGTCATGGCGATCTGCGACGTCTCGGGTTCGGTCGCGCAGGTCGCGCGCTTCCTGCTGATGTTTCTTTACAGCCTGCAGGAAGTGCTGCCGCGTGTGCGTTCCTTTGCTTTCTCCGGCCAGCTTGGCGAGACGACGGAGCTCTTCGAGCGCGAGCGCAAGATCGACGAGGCGCTGACGAAAGTATTGCGCGACTTCGGCGGCGGTTCGACCGACTACGGTCAGGCCTTCGTCGATTTCGAACGGCTGGCGCTCGACGACGTCGATCATCGCACCACGGTGCTGATCCTCGGCGATGCACGCTCGAATTACGGCAATCCGCGCGGCGACATCCTGAAGAAGATCCATGCCCGCGCGCGCCGCGTCATCTGGCTCAATCCCGAACCGAAATCGCTGTGGAACTCCGGCGACAGCGAGATGAAGCGCCTCGCGCCCTATTGCGACACGGCCAAGACATGCGCGTCGCTGAAGGATCTGGAACGGGTGATCTCGGAACTGCTGCGCCACGCCGCGTGAAGGTTGCAAGAGAGAAGAAGCCGATGACGGAAAGCAGGCGCAGACTGACGGGTAGATGCATGTGCGGGGCCGTGCAGTATTCGGTCACCGATGAATTTCTCTATGCCGTGAACTGTCACTGCTCGAAATGCAGGCAGGCGACCGGAGCCGCGTTCAAGCCTTTCGCCGGAATCGAACGCGAAAAGTTGACGGTCGAGACGGGTGAGACCGGATTTCTGATCGTCGGAGATGAACGCGACAATCATGATCTGCGCTGCGCGACATGCGGCTCGCTCCTCTACTCGGTCGTCCGCGACGGTCGGTTCGTTCATGTCACCCTGGGAACGCTGCTCGACGATCCCTCCATTCGCCCGACCGCTCATATCTTCGTCGGCTCGAAGGCGCCCTGGTTCGCGATCACCGACGATTTGCCTCGATATGACGGGCACGTGATCTCCGGCGGATAGGTGGAGACTGAGCCCGCACCGTTCGCCCAAAGCCGCCGGTTGGCAGAAATCGGCCGCTCGATTAGAGTGGACTGTCCCGTTTTGGCATGAATTTGAGCCGCCGAAACGGGCATGGGGCCTGCACGGGGCTGCCTGTTATGAAATCACGAGCCGCGGGCCTGTGCATGCACAAACCTCGCGGGTCGCTTTGCTTTGGGGGCAAGGTGGTTAATTTTTTCGGGGCTGTCGGGAGGCGTGCCGGTCTCGCGTTGTTGCTCAGCGCGACGGCGATACTTGGCGCACAGGCCGAACCGCGCCCGATCTCGCCGCTGCCCGCGCCGGCCGCTTCCGTGACCAAGGCGGCGCTGGCCGTCCCCGCGCCCGCCGCCACGCCGGCGAAGCCCGCCGCCAATGCGGAGCAGACCCACTACAATGTCGTGATCTTCGGCGACTCGCTCGGCGACGGCGTCTGGGCTGGGCTCTATCATGTTCTGCACAAGGACAAGCGCTTCAGCGTGATCCGCAAGTCGCGCGTCGCCACGGGCTTCGTGCGCAAGGATTATTACGACTGGAACGACGCGGTGCGCGAGGCGGCTGCGGATACGAAGATCGACATCGCCGTCGTCGTGATGGGCACCAACGACCGCCAGACGATCATCGAGAACGGCAATCGCTATGCGCTCTTCGAGCCGAAATGGCGCGAGGTCTATGAAGCCCGCGTCGACGATTTCACCGCGACGCTGAAGGCGGCGGGCGCGCACATTTACTGGGTCGGTCTTCCCGTCATGCGCAGCCCCGGCTTCGAGGCCGACATGGAAAATTTCAGCGGCATCTTCGAGGCCCGCGCCGCCGCGAACGGGATCGCCTTCATTCCGACCCATGCGCTCGCCGCCGACGAGGATGGAAAATATCAGGCCTACGGCACCGATCCCTCCGGCAAGAAGCGGCTGCTGCGCACGGAAGACGGTATCCACTTCACGATGGAAGGCTATGAACTTCTGGCGCGCGAGATTGCCGACGCCATCAGGACGGATGCGGACGGCGGAAAGGTCGCCGCTTCGACGGGCTCCGCCGGCGCTGTGACGGCCGCCGTGATGACGAGCGCGGGCGAAGAAGAGCGCCGGACGGGTGCGGCAGGCGCGACGACGGGCTACGAGGTCGCGGATATACGCCGCGGGCGCAGCGACGACTGGCGCTGGACCGGTGACGCGCGCTGAGCGGCAGATTTGCCTGATGCGCGGCGCGAAAATCGCCATAGGGATCTGGTTCGTCCTCGTTTCGGCCTGCGCAGCCGAGCCGCATTGCGCGGCTTCTTCCCGGCCGGGGCTTGCGGAATTCCATGCCGCCCTCGGCGATCTCCGGCAGGGCAGGCGCAAGACGGTCGCGGTGCTTCATCTTGGCGACAGCCACATCGCCCTCGACTACATGACGGACGTTCCGCGCGCACATCTTGCCGGGCTCTTTGGCGATGCGGGCCGCGCGCTGCCCCCGGGAGTTCCTTATCGCTATTACGCGCCTGCCGGCTACAGCGTCACGATGACGGGTCCCTGGGAGGTCGCGTCGAGCCTCCAGGCGAGCACGCAAGGGCCTTTCGGTATTGCGGGTTACAGGATCGTCGGCACGAGCCCGGCGGCGGAAACGACGATCGAGCGGCAAGCAGGTGGCATCGCCACGGTCGAAGTCGACGCGATGGGTGGACCGCGAACGGGATCGCTGATGTTGACGATCGACGGCGCGGCGCCCTTGCGGCTTTCGACGCGGAGGCCCACACCGGGTCTCGTGCGATTGCGCGTGCCGGCGGCGTCGGCGCGTCGCGTCGCATTGAACCCGGCGGGCGATGGCGAGGTGACGCTGCTTGGCTGGATGCTGCTGACAGGCAAGCCGGGCATCCGTTACGACAGCTACGGCATCACCGGTGCGACGCTCGATGTCGTCGGCCGCTGGGACGCGGCAACGGTCGACCGGCAGATCGAAACGCTTGCGCCAGATCTCGTCATACTCGGCTACGGCACGAATGAAGGCTTCAACGACGGGCTCGATCTTCGCGCCTATGCCGTGAAGCTCGACGCGTTGATCGCCCGTTTGAAACGCCTGTCGCCGCGCGGCTCCATCGTCGTGCTTGGCAGCCTCGACGGCGCGCGCGAGGCAAAGCCTGGAATGCCGTCCTCATGCGGCGACGGCTGGACGACACCGCCGAAGCTCGATGCATTGCGCGAGGTGCAGAGATCGGTCGCGGAGAAGCGGAGCGTCGCTTATGTGGATCTGTCGATCGTCATGGGTGGGCGCTGCGGCATCGACCGGTGGGTGAATGCGGAGCCGCCGCTCGCCTGGCCCGACCATGTGCATCTTCGTCCCGAGGGCGCGCGCCGCGCCGGCGCATTCCTGACGCAGATGTTGGCACCCGCAGCAAATTGTTCCGCACGATGAACGACAGTTTCAAACTCTTGCATTATTCCTCACCGCGCCGCGCCGTTTTTTGAAACGCTACGACGGATTCGATTTCGCGCGCCGTTTGATTTCGCGTCGTATCCCAACGGGGGCATCCTGTCGTGTCATCGAATACCGCGAGACCGCGGCGCGTATTGCGCCGCGCGGCGAAGCTTTGCGTTCTTGTTCTTCCGCTGTCTCAGTTGGGCGGTCCCGCCCATGCCGACACGACGATCTCGTCGTCGACGGCGGAGCACAAGACATCCGAAGACGGCGATATTACGGTGTCAGGTACCCTGGCGGTCGGCGCCAAGACGGCCGTCACCATCGACAGCGACAATTCCTTCCTGAACACCGGTTCGACGACGGCGATCAAGGCCGACGGCATCGGCGTGAGCGTGACGGCGGCCACATCGGGTTCCATCGCCAATGAGGGAACGATCAGGACGGGGACGGCGGCTGATTCCACGACCAGCGACGACGGCAAGATCGGCGGACCGGCGATCGAAGTCTACCAGAGCGTCGGTGGCGGCATCTCGAACGCAGCCGACTCGACGATCGTTACCTACGGCAACAATACGATTTTCATAGGGACGGACGCGACCACGCCGGCCGACATCGTCGTCGGCAATGTCGGCACCGACGACGAGGCCTATGGCATCTATAATGCGGGCTATATCTATGCCTATGGAAGCAATTCGGGCGAGGCGGCGACCGCCATCCGGATCGAGGCCGACAGCGGGTACACGACCGACCTCGGCGGCGGCATTTCCAACTACGGCGAGGACGCGCTCATCTATTCGAGCGCGATCGACGCGGCATCGACCGCCATCAGCATCGGCTCCGGCGGTATTGTCGCGGAGATCTACAACGAGGGAACCATCGAGGGCGTGACGCTCGGCACGACCGGCGGCGCCGCGACGGGCATTTCCGTGGAAGCGGGCGGCGAGCTCGACAGCATCGTCAACTCCGGCACGATCAAGGCCGTCGCCAACACCGACGGCGACGCTATTGCCATCATCGATGCGTCTGGAACACTGTCGAGCATCGTCAACTCGGGGACCATCGAAGCCGAAGCGGATACGGGCGCGACGACGGCGATCGACGTTTCCGCGTCGAGTTCCGCCTTCACGCTGACGAATACGGGAACGATCACCGGCGACATCTATCTCGGCAGCGGCGCATCGACCGTTACCTCCGATGGCGGCGAGATCACGGGCGATATCGACGTCGCAACCGGCGGTTCGCTCGATTTCACGCTGTCAGGCGGCGCGATCTTCACGGGCGGCACAAATTCCGGCGCGGCCGGTACGCTCACCGTGGAAGATGCGACCTTCGTCAGCTCGGGCTCTGGCTACTATGCGACCAGTGCCTCCTTCTCTTCGGATTCGATCTTTTCCGTCACCTACGACGCGACGAATTCGGCGAGTGCGTTGCTCACCACGACGGGCACGACGAGCTTCGCATCGGGCGCGACCGTGGACGTCAGCTTCTCATCCTATCTCAGTTCGACGGCGACTATCGAGCTCGTGGACGCGGGCACGCTTTCGCTGTCCTACGGCGGCATCGAGGATCTCGTCATTGGCGGGGTGAACGCTGGATACAACGCCGTTTTGAGCACGAGCGACGGCGAGCTCTACATAACTCTCTCGCGCAAGACCGCTTCCGAACTCGGCATTAGCGGCGCCGCCGCGACGATCTATAATGCCGCGCCGACGGCTTTCGCGACCGACGACGAGTTCGGCGCGGCGGTCGGAAATCTTTCGACCGTCGCCGAGATCAGGGCGCTCTATTCCGCGCTTCTTCCCGATCTCTCCGGTGCGCGGGAGGAGCAGGCGATCCGCGTTCAGGATGTCTCTTCCGGCATCGTCAGCAACCGGCTCGCGCTCCTGCGCAGCAGCGAGCAGGATGGCGACACGAGCGGCTATCGCCCCCATCGCAACACCGGATTGTGGGCTCAGGAATCGGCCTCGGCTGAAAGTGCGGCAAGCGGCGCGAATTCCGCCGGATATGACGGCACGCTCTACGCGCTGGCTTTCGGTGCAGATGCGCGAGATCGCGACGGAGATGTCTGGGGTGCGTCCTTCACCTATGCAGCCATGAACTACGATTCGAGCGATCCGTCGAACGACAACGTCAACCAATCCTATCTCGTTCAATTCTATCATGGACTGAACAGGGGGCCTTTCTATTGGGATGCGATGGCGAGTCTCGGTCTCGACAGCTACAAGGGCTATCGGGAAGTGACGGCGGGCGATGTGACGCGCAACCCGCATGCCGACTGGATGGGTTATCAGGCGGGTCTCTCCACGCAGGTCGGCTATAATTTCGACTTCGGACCGATCACGCTTCGTCCGTCGCTGGGAGCTTCCTACACTTTTCTGCGTCAGGCTTCCTATGAGGAAGAGGGGGGCGGTAGCGGCGTCGATCTCGCCATCGACGCGAATAATTTCCAGTCGCTGCGTACGACGGCGGAACTGCGTCTCGGCGGCAGGTTCGGCGGCATCGACCCCTATTTGCGCGGCGGCATCACGCACGAGCTTCTCGATGCGACGCCGGTCGCGGATGGGCAGTTCGTCTCCGGTGGGGCCTTCTCGCTCGAAGGCGACCCGCTCGACAAGGACGTACCGTTCGGCGGCGTCGGCGTCAGCATCGGCGGCGGCTATGCCAGGCTCAATTTCGACTACACGGGACAATTCGGCGACAGGCTCACCTCGCATCAGGCGACGGCAACGGTGGTCATGAAGTTCTGAAAGTTCTGTCGAGGGCGCGCCTGCCGGGTGTTAACCATAAGCCCAGCCTTTCATTGAGATTCCACGCACACTGTCCAATATTGGGACACGTCGCCCGACATCCGGCGGCGCTTGTAGGCCGACGCCTGGCGGCGGTTGGGGCAAGAGTGGGCGCTGGCGGGCATGCTGTTTCCGACCCTCGAGTTCGGGATTTTCTTTCTGATCGTCTTCACGATCGGATGGTCCTTGCGCGCGTCGCCGGAGGGGCGGAAATATTTTCTCGTCGGCGCGAGCTATCTCTTCTATGGCTGGTGGGATTGGCGCTTCACCGGCCTGCTTTTCGCGACGACCCTCATCAATTATCTCGCCGGTCTTGCTCTTGGCCGACTCTCGCGCCCGGGCCTGCGCAAGCTCGTCGTCGGCCTGACTGTGGTCGTCGATCTCGGCGTCCTCGCCTTCTTCAAATATTACGGCTTCTTCCTCACCTCGCTCGATGAAGTGCTGACGGCGCTGGGTTTGCATCGCGATCTGCCATTCCTGGAAATCATTCTACCCATCGGCATTTCCTTCTTCACCTTCCAGGGCATTTCCTACGTCGTCGATGTCTACCGCGGGCATATCGCAGCCGAACGCTCGCTCCTCGACGTCATGCTTTTCAAGTCGTTCTTTCCGCAGCTTGTCGCCGGTCCCATCGTGCGCGCCGCGGACTTCATTCCTCAGATCAACGCGCCCGCGCGTCTGACGCGCGAGCACGTCGCCATCGGCACGGTGCTCGTGCTGACGGGTCTTGCGAAGAAAATGGTGATCGCAAATTACCTCGCGACCGAACTCGTCGATCCGGTCTTCTTCGATCCGACGGCGGTGGGGGCGCTCGATCTTCTTGTCGGCATCTATGGCTATGCCGTGCAGATCTATTGCGACTTCTCGGGCTACAGCGACATCGCCATCGGCATCGCGGCGCTGCTGGGCTATCGCTTCCGGGAAAATTTCGACCAACCCTATCGCGCTTCGAGCCTTCAGGATTTCTGGCGGCGCTGGCACATCTCGCTGTCGACCTGGCTGAGAGATTATCTCTACATCCCCCTTGGCGGCAGCCGGTATGGCGAAGCGAAAACCTATCGCAATCTCTTCCTCACCATGTTTCTTGGCGGCATATGGCACGGCGCCGCCTGGACCTTCGTCGTATGGGGCGCATTCCACGGTGCGATGCTCGGACTGGAGCGCTTCGTCCGCGCGAAGCTCGACGAACTCGCGCCGCCTCATGCCGACGAGGAAGGGCTGCTGACGAAGATCGGGAATTTCGCGCAGCACGTCGTCGGCATCGTCTGGACATTTCATCTCGTCTGCTTCGCCTGGATTTTCTTCCGGTCCGATAGTTTCGGCACGGCGCTCGATTACCTGAAGGGCTTCGCTGACTGGACCGGCAGCCACGATCACGCGACGCCTTTCCTTGTCGGCCTCGTCGCGCTGGGGCTCTTCTTCCAGTTCACGCCGCGCAATCTTGGCCGCGAACTGGCGCTCTCGATCCGGGCCTTGCCGGCGCCGTTGCTCGGACTGCTCCTCGGCGCGGGTATTCTGGTCATCTGGGCAGCGGCGCCCGAAGGCGTCGCGCCTTTCATCTATTTCCAGTTCTGAGGGTCCCATGCTCGATCTTCTCGA
>NZ_DATKFR010000254.1:0-2551 GCF_035511255.1 Parvibaculum sp. | reverse complement strand
GGAATGTCACGCTCTTCATGCGCCGCAATGACGCCTTCAAGCCGTTCATCAGTTGCAGGCCGGAAAAGGGGCCGCCTTTCACCCGATGCCCGCGCGGCGCCGGCGGTTCCTTGCCCGCATAGGCGGCGACGGCCTCGTTGCCGGAGTAATAGAGAAAATGCGGACGCTGCGGGTAGGAGGTCTTGTGCGGCGACGGCGTGCCGTCGAATTCGACACCGTGGCTTTCCAGCCAGGCAAGCTGCGCGAGGCTGTCTTCGCAGAAGCGCCTGAGCGTCGCCGGCGAAACCGCATCCTCGACCTCATGGCGCAGATAGTCGTACATCGCATCGACGCTGTCGTTATATCCCGCCTGATGCTGGTATCTGCTGCCGCCGCCGGTATAGACGATGCCGCCGCTCAGCGCGCTCGCGCCGCCGCCCTGGAACCGGTCGGCGATAATGACGTCGAGCCCCTGTTCCGCGCCTTCAAGTGCGGCGGAAGCGCCCGCCGCGCCGCAGCCGATGACGAGGAGATCGGTCCCCCTGTCCCATGTCGTGGCGGCCGGATCGGCGACGACGAGCGGCTTGGCAACCGGCGTCGTTCCGAAGGGCGCGTCGCCCAATATGGACTCCGGATCAATCACCTGTCGCCACCGAGCGAAAACCGGGCGTCGTCCCCGCGGCCGCAAGTTCCTCCACCGTCCGGTTGCTCATCGAGCTCGCGATATCGTTCGCGGCGATATAGCCGAAGGTCATGGCGGGTCCGAGCGTCGCGCCCGCGCCCGGATAGGAATCCGCCGTGATCGCCGCCGAGCAATTGCCCACCGCGTAGAGCCCGCGAATGATGTCGCCGCTTTCGCTCAGCACGCGCGCCTTCGCGTCGACCTTGAGCCCGCCCTTGGTGCCGATATCGCCGAGATCGACGCGCACCGCATAGAATGGCGCCTTCTCGATCCGGCCGAGACATGGATTGGGCTTCACCGCATTGTCGCCGAAATAGCGGTCATAGACATTGCCGCCGCGGCCGAATTCCGGATCGACGCCGGTTGCCGCATAACCATTCATACGTTGAACCGTGTCGGCGAGCGCCGCCCGGTCGACGCCGATCTTGCCGGCCAGCGCCTCGACCGTGTCCGCCCGGTAAAAGACGTTGTCGACCCATTCGGGCGGCAGCGAACTGTCCGGCGCGACGGCGCCCGGCAGCAATCCGCCGCAGATATATTTCCGCCGGAACGTCGCATCGAAGACGAGCCAGCACGGCGCATTCGCGCCTGTCTTCTCATTGTCGGCTATCATCGCATAGCCGAAATCATTATAGGACATCGCCTCGTTGGCGAAGCGCCGCCCGAGCCGGTTGACGCAGACGCTGCCCGGAAAGGCGCGCTCCATGAAGAGGCCGACCCGCGTCTCCGTGTTCGGCGTATCCTTCGACGGCAGACGCATCGACGGCGTCCACCAGGCGTAATGCATGAACTCCACCGCCGCGCCGATCTCGATCCCGGCGCGGATCGCATCGCCGGTATTGTTGACCATCGGCGTGATGCTCCACTTCTGCTCGGTCGGCTGCGGCAGATATTGCTCGCGCATCACCTGATTGCGTTCGAAGCCGCCCGCCGCAAGGATCACGCCCTTGCGCACATCGACGGTATATTCATGCCCGTCCTGCGAGAGCACCGCGCCGGTCACCCGTCCACCATCCTCGACGAGACGCACGAGCTGCGTGTTCCGCAGCATCGCGACATTGCGCTCGACAAGGCCTTTCAGAAGGCCGCCCGTCGTCGCATTGCCCATGGTGAGGCGGCGGTCGCGCCTCGTCTTCAGACGCCAGCCGAAATCGAACCAGTAGCCGAGCAGCACCTTCAGCAGCATGGTCTGCCAGCCCGGCTTTTTCGACGTGAAGGCACGCGCCTCGGACACCGTCATCGACACGCGGCCCATCATCTTCATCAGCGAATAGGGTTCGCGAAGCTGAAAGAAAATCTCGCCGAGCTTCGATCCGTCGACCGGCGCCGGATCCATGGTCCGCCCGCCGGCCTTCGCGCCCGGCAGCGCCGGATAATAGTCCGGATATTCGGGCACCGAGATGAAGCGTTGGCCGACCTTCTCCGCCATGTAGCGCACGACGTCCGGCGCGTTGTCGATATAGGCCATCAACCTGTCCTCGGCGACTTCGCCCTTGGTGCAGGCCTTGAGATAGGTGAGCGCCTCTTCCTTGCTGTCGCGCGCCGCATTGTCGGGATTGTTCGGTACCCAGATGGCGCCGCCCGACACCGCCGAGGTGCCGCCGAAGCGATCGCTTTTCTCGACGAGCAGAACGCGCAGACCCAGATCATGCGCGCGATTGGCCGCGACGAGACCACCGGCGCCGGCGCCCACAACGAGCACGTCGTATGATCCGTTCACGTTTGTCGTTCCGGTCATTCCGTTTTGCATCGCGGCGCCGCGCGAGCCTCCCTTTGCGGAATTGTGAGCGAGTCTCCCCGGAGCCCGCTCCGTTCACATCGTCGGAGTGGACTATAGAACGGCCCGCCGCCTCTCGCGGAGAACTGAGTTATTGTCAGAACTACTCAGCG
>NZ_DATKFR010000253.1:0-1633 GCF_035511255.1 Parvibaculum sp. | reverse complement strand
CGCCCACGTCTCGCGTCGTACCGCAAAGACCGCGCTCGCCGTCGCCGCTACACCTTGTCCGTCCTGCGAAAGTTCGATCGACCAATGCTGCGTCGAGCGGTTCCGCCGCACTTCCCGCAGGTCGATGAGAAACTCACCCCGTGCGATCGGTGCGCAGAAATTCACGGTCAATGCCACCGGATCGCCGAGGCGCAAGGGGCTTTCGAGCGCGGCGCGGAGCAGGGTCGCCGCCGTCGTGCCGCCCCAAGGGCCCGTCATGTTCCAGTAGTCTTCGGCGGTTGCGCCGCGTAGCCGGCCGTCGCTCGACCGTTCGAGCCGTGTCGCGATGTCGAGCGGGTGAGCGGCGCGATCATGCGGGGCGGAGCAATGTGCGGCAATCATGGTTCAAACCCTCCGGGATGATGGCCGGTCAGAATTCCGCCATGCGCCACCGCGTGTCGATTACCTGCGAGGTATCGCGGGAGGCTTCGTCGCGAACGGGCTGGACAATGCTGCGCTGCACACTTACTTAGGACGAAAGGTCGCGAGGCCTTGTCCCTTCGGTGCGTTTCGCGAGTTCCCCATGCCCCTGTCGCTCCTGGCGCTCGCCCTTGCCTCTTTCGGCATCGGCACGACCGAATTCGTGATTATGGGTCTTCTGCCCGATGTCGCGGCCGATCTTCATGTCAGCATTCCGAGCGCCGGCCTTCTCGTCACCGGCTATGCGATGGGCGTCGTCATCGGCGCGCCGATCTTTGCCATCGTGACATCGAGCCTGCCGCGCAAACGGGCGCTGCTGATGCTGATGGGCATGTTCACGCTCGGCAATCTTCTCTGCGCCGTCTCGCCGGGCTACGCGCTGCTGATGGGCGCGCGCATTCTCACCGCCTTTTGTCACGGCACCTTTTTTGGAATCGGCGCGGTCGTCGCGGCCGATCTCGTCCCGCGCGACAAACGTGCCCAGGCGATCGCGCTGATGTTTGCAGGGCTCACCGTCGCCAATGTGCTCGGTGTTCCTCTTGGCACCGCGCTCGGCCAGTTCGCAGGCTGGCGCGCGACTTTCTGGGCGGTGGTCGGCATCGGCCTCGTCGCGCTCGCCGCCATCGCAATCTGGCTCCCGGCCAATCTGCGCATGCCGCAGGGGAGTATCGCCAGCGAGTTCCGTGTTCTCGGCGAGAAGCAGGTCCTGCTGGCGATGCTGATCAGCGTGCTCGCCTCGGCAAGTCTCTTCACCGTCTTCACTTACATCACGCCGATTCTCGAAAGCGTGACCGGCGTCTCGCCGCATGGCGTCACCATGGTGCTGCTTCTCTTCGGCGTCGGGCTCACCGCCGGCAACCTGATCGGGGGGCGTCTCGCCGACTGGAAGCTGATGCCGATGCTGATCGGCATCCTGCTGCTTCTCGTCCTCGTCGTCGCTGGATTCTCCTATACGAGCCGGATGCTGGTACCCGCCGTCGTCACGATCTTCATCTGGGGCGTCCTCGCTTTCGCCGTCGTGCCGCTGCTGCAGCTCCGCGTCGTCGACAAGGCGCTTCACGCACCCAATCTCGCCTCGATCCTCAATCAGGGCGCCTTCAACTTCGGCAATGCCTCGGGCGCCTGGCTCGGCGGCGCCGTCATCGCCCAGGGCGCGGCTTATACCTTCATTCCC
>NZ_DATKFR010000252.1:0-16898 GCF_035511255.1 Parvibaculum sp. | reverse complement strand
TGGCGGAGCGCCGAGGACACGATCAAGGTCGCGCAGCTTCAGACCACCGATCACAATCGGACCGGTGTTCCTCTCGGAGCGACGCCACCGGCCATCGCCGCTGAAACGGATGTGGGCAGCCTGCCCCTTCCTTCGGGCCTGGCTCGGGCGAGCAATTTCGCTATTTCCCGCCTGCCCGACGCCAGCCGCTATCTCCTCCCGTTCAGCATCGGGCCTCCGCAGACGGCCTGAAAAGGTTGGCGAACCGGTGCGGCTTCGACCCTAGCTTTGGCGGGTTCGGGCCGCATCTTCGGCATCAACTACACTCACACGTCATAAAACTGTCACTGAAACGTCGTAGTCAGGGGGCGACTGCACCGCCGGCTAGACTCAGGAGCATGCCATCATGTTGAAATCTTTCGGAAAATTTAGCCGAGCGGGAGTCCTTGCCATTTCCGCCCTGGTCATCGCAACGGCCGCGCAGGCCGCCGACATCTCGGGCGCCGGCGCCACTTTTCCCTATCCGATCTATGCGAAATGGGCCGACGCCTACAAGAAGGAGACCGGTATCGGTCTCAATTATCAGTCGATCGGCTCGGGCGGCGGCATCAAGCAGATCAAGGCCAAGACCGTCGACTTCGGCGCATCGGACGCGCCGATGAAGGGAGCGGATCTCGACAGCATCGGGCTCGCGCAGTTTCCGATGGTCATGGGCGCGATTGTCCCCGTCGTCAATCTGCCGGGCGTGAAGCCGGGCGCGATGAAACTCGACGGCAAGACGCTCGCCGAAATCTATCTCGGCAACATCAAGAAGTGGAACGATCCGCAGATCGCCGCTCTCAACAAGGGCGTGAAGCTGCCGGACAGCTCCATCGCCGTCGTTCATCGTTCGGACGGGTCGGGCACGACGTTCAACTTCGCCTATTACCTCAACGCGGTCGACAGCAACTGGTCGAGCGTCGGTGTCGCCACGTCCCTCGAATGGCCGGTCGGCCTTGGCGGCAAGGGCAATGAAGGTGTGTCGGCGCTGGTCGGCCAGACGCAAGGCGCGATCGGCTATGTCGAATATGCCTATGCGCTTCAGAACAAGCTGACCTACACCGACATGGTCAACAAGGACGGCAAGACGGTTGCGCCGAGCCTCGAGAGCATTCAGGCCGCGGCGGCGAACGCCGACTGGTCGAGCGCACCCGGCTACGGCGTGATCCTCGCCAATCAGCCCGGCGCCAAGAGCTGGCCGATGACGGCGGCGACCTTCATCCTGGTCTACAAGACGCAGGACAAGCCCGAGCGTGCCAAGCAGGTGCTCGACTTCTTCGGCTGGGCCTACGACAAAGGCGGCAAGATGGCCGAGGACCTCGTCTATGTTCCGATGCCGGACAGCGTCGTCGCGCTGGTCAAGAAGAGCTGGTCCGACGTCAAGGACAGCAGCGGCAAGCCCGTTCTCTAATCGCGGAGCCCGGCTCCGACCTTGAAGACGGCGGAGGGAGCGCGAAGCTCCCTCCCACTTCCCGACTGGGACTGAAGACCATGCTGGAAACCGCCACGGCCGACCGGGAGAAGAGTGTGCAGGACAGACGAAACCGGTTCGGCATGCGGTTCGGCGACCCTATATTCCGTATCCTGACCCTTTCCTTCACGATCCTGGTATTGCTCATTCTGGGCGGTGTCATCGCCATCCTGCTCGAAGGTTCATGGCCGGCGCTGCGCGCCTTCGGACCGGCGTTCGTCTGGACCGCGAGTTGGAACCCCGTCACCGAGAATTTCGGCGCGCTCGTGCCGCTGGTCGGCACCATCGTCACGTCAATCATTGCCATGCTGATCGGCGTTCCCTTCAGCTTCGGCCTCGCCTTCTTCCTCACCGAAATCTGCCCGCACAAGATCCGCCAGCCCATCGCCATCGCGATCGAGCTTCTGGCCGCCGTGCCGAGCATCATCTACGGCATCTGGGGCCTGTTCGTGCTCGCGCCCCTTTTTCAGCATTATGTCGAGCCCTTCCTGATCGCGACGCTCGGCGACGTGCCGTTCGTCGGCGTGTTGTTCCAGGGCCCGCCCATCGGCATCGGCATCCTGC
Organism: Parvibaculum sp.; assembly: GCF_035511255.1. GTDB lineage: Bacteria > Pseudomonadota > Alphaproteobacteria > Parvibaculales > Parvibaculaceae > Parvibaculum. Next base: position 14,845 of record NZ_DATKFR010000252.1, on the reverse strand, counting down.
TTGCGGGTCTGATCCTCGGCCTCATGGTGCTGCCCTTCATCACCGCCGTGATGCGCGAGGTGTTTCTCAGCGTTCCGCCGGTCTTGCGCGAATCCGCCTATGGCCTCGGCGCCACGCGCTGGGAAGTCGCATGGCGCGTCGTGCTCCCCTATTGCCGTACCGGCGTCGTCGGCGGCGTCATGCTCGGTCTCGGCCGGGCGCTCGGCGAGACCATGGCCGTTACCTTCGTGATCGGGAACGCGCACCGGCTCAGCGCGTCGCTGCTCGCGCCGGGCACCACGATTTCGTCGGCCCTCGCCAATGAATTCACCGAGGCGGACGGCGACCTCTACACCGCCTCTCTGGTCGCGCTCGGTCTCGTCCTCTTCGTGCTCACCTTCTTCGTGCTCGCGATAGGCAAGCGCCTGTTGCTACGCAACACCAAGGGGACGCTTGCTTGAAGGAAGCCGCATGAACCGCGCCGTCGTCAAACGCCGCCACAGGAACGACAAGATCGTGACCGGCATCTCGCTGGTCATGACCGGTTTCGTTCTCTTCACGCTGGGAACCATTCTGGCGACGCTGCTGTGGAACGGCGTTCAGGCCATCAAGCCGTCGCTCTTTCTCGAAAGCACGCCACCGCCCGGCGGCGAAGGCGGACTCGCGAACGCCATTGTCGGCAGCCTTATGATGACCGGGCTCGGCATTCTCATCGCCACGCCGATCGGCGTCTTCGCGGGCACCTTCCTCGCCGAATATGCCCGGCACAGCCGGCTCGCCGAAGTGGTGCGCTTCATCAACGACATCCTGCTCAGCGCGCCGTCGATCATCATCGGCCTCTTCGTCTACGGCATCGTCGTGATGGGCATGGGGCATTTTTCCGGCTGGGCCGGCGTCATCGCGCTCGCCATCATCGCCATTCCAATCATCGTGCGCACGACCGAGGACATGCTGTCGCTCATTCCCGACGCACTGCGCGAAGCGGGCGCCGCGCTCGGCACGCCGCGCTGGATGATCATCACCAAGATCAGCTATCGCGCCGCTTTCCAGGGCATTCTGACAGGCGTTCTTCTCGCGGTCGCCCGCATCAGCGGCGAGACGGCGCCGCTGCTCTTCACGTCGCTCAATAACCAGTTCTGGAGCACCGATCTCAACGCGCCGCTCGCCAACCTGCCCGTCGTCATCTTTCAGTTCGCGATGAGCCCCTATGAGGATTGGCGCGAACTCGCCTGGGGCGGTGCGCTCCTCATCACCGGTACCGTCCTCATTCTCAATATCGTCGCCCGTCTTTCGGCGAAGCAGAAGGCACGTTCATGACCAGCGATATCGCGACGTCCCCCTCCGTCATGCACACGATCACCGCGCCGAACCCGAAGGACGGACCGCTGCCGCCCGAGAAGATCGCCGTTCGCAACCTGAATTTCTATTACGGCCAGTTCCGGGCGCTGAAAGACGTCAACATCTCGATCCACGACCGCCGCGTGACGGCCTTCATCGGACCGTCGGGCTGCGGCAAGTCTACCCTGCTGCGCGCCATGAACCGCATCTACGAGATGTATCCGGGGCAGCGCGCGGAAGGCGAGATCACGGTGGACGGAGAGAATATCCTCGCGCAGCGCGACCTCACCGAATTGCGTTCCAAGATCGGCATGGTGTTCCAGAAGCCGACGCCGTTCCCGATGTCGATCTACGAGAACGTCGCCTTCGGCATCCGCCTCTATGAAAAACTCTCCCGCGCAGATCTCGACGAGCGCGTCTACTGGGCGTTGTCGCGCGCCGCGCTCTGGGACGAGGTCAAGGACAAGCTCAACCAGCTCGGCACCGGACTGTCGGGTGGGCAACAACAGCGGCTTTGCGTTGCCCGCGCCGTGGCGGTAAAGCCAGAAATCCTGCTGATGGACGAGCCCGCTTCCGCGCTCGATCCGATTTCGACGGCCAAGCTCGAGGAGCTGATCGAGGAACTGCGTCAGGACTATTGCATCGTCATCGTCACGCATAACATGCAGCAGGCCGCGCGCGCCGCCGATTTCACGGCTTTCATGTTCCTCGGCGAACTCGTCGAATACGGGACGTCGGAGCAGATATTCACCAATCCGGTGCAGAAGCGGACGCGCGACTACGTGACCGGCCGCTTCGGCTAAATTCACTTCAGCGTGAAGCTCATCGGGACAACGAGCCTGGTCGGCACCTCCGGCGGCGGAGGGGGCAGCGGCTCGGCGCGACGGATCATCGCCATCACCTCGTCGTCCAGCGCCTCGTGGCCTGAACTTCTGTCGATCGCAGCGGCGATGACCCTTCCCTGCCTGTCCATCGAGAAGCTGAGATAGACGGTACCCGTCTGGTGCCGACGCCGCGCCGCATAAGGGTAGCGCTTGAAGCGTTCCAGATGCGAGGCGAGCAGGCTCAGATAGGTCTGCCTCGCCGAAATCTCGGCGGCTGTCGGGCCGGCTGGCGGCGCCGCGGCGGGCGCGCGCGAATCCGTCACCGGTCGCGGCGGATCGGGGAGTTTCTTCTCCTCCTGCTTCACTTCTTTTTTCGGTTTGCGCTTCTGGATCACCACTTCCGCCTTTTCGATCTCCGGCAGATCGAGCGGTTTGATGACGGGTTCGCGCAAGGCGGGCGGCGGCGGAGGCTGCAGGACCGGTGCGGGCGGCGCCATGTCGATAAGCACGGCGGGCTCGGGCGCAGCCGCCGGCATCGGCGTTACGCGCCAGAACATCACCACCAAACCGACACCCAGATGGAGCAGGACGACAGCCGCGAAACTCGCGCTCCAGCGCCGGCGCGTCGAGGCGTCCGGCAGGGTCCAGACTTCCATCGGTTCGATCGGGGAAGCCATGTTCATGATTTTGGGCTCATGATTTCGGGCTCATCGCGTCGGAAGCGTTTCGAGACCGATCAGCGCGACCTTGAGGTAGCCCGCGTTGCGCAGCCCGTTCATGACCTCCATCAGGTCGCCGTAGTCGACCGTCTTGTCGGCGCGCAGGAAAATGCGCTGTTCCTTGTCGCCGTGAGAGGCGCGCTCGAGTGCCGCCGGCAGCGCATCGCGCGCGATCATGTCGTTGCCGATCGCGAGCGAGAGATCCTCTTTCACGGTCAGGATCACCGGCTTGTCGGGGCGCGGGTTCTGCCGCGCGGCGGCGGCCGGCAGGTCGACGGGGATATCCACCGTCGCCAGCGGCGCCGCCACCATGAAGATGATGAGCAGCACCAGCATCACGTCGATGAAAGGCGTGACGTTGATCTCGTGGTTCTCGGCGAGATCGTCGCCGTGGTCGAGCTTGACGGCCATTGCCCTACTCCGCCGCCTTGCGCAGCAAAGCCGGCGTATCGCTCGCCGGACGGTCAAGATCGCGCGAGACGAGCCGCAGAACTTCGGCCGAGGCGTCGGCGATCAGCGCGCGGTAGCCGGCAATCGAGCGGGCAAAGACATTGTAGATGACGACGGCGGGGATAGCGGCGACGAGGCCGACCGCTGTCGCGAGCAGCGCTTCCGCGATGCCGGGCGCGACGACGGCGAGATTGGTCGTCTGCGACTGCGAGATGCCGATAAAGCTGTTCATGATGCCCCAGACGGTGCCGAAGAGGCCGACGAAGGGCGCGGTCGCACCGATGGTCGCAAGAACGCCGGTGCCCGCCGACATCTTGCGGCCGGCGGCATGCTCGATGCGCTCAAGACGGGAGACAACGCGCTCCTTGATTCCGTCCTTCTCGGTCGCGGCGACTTCCGCCGACAGGCGCATCTCGGTTTCGGCCGCGCGCAGCAGCGCATGAACGGCGCCGTCCGAGGCCGCGACACGGGTGGCCGTATCCGAGAGCCCCGGCACCGAGGCAATGGCGCGGAGTGCGATGGTGGCACGGCGGCGCGCGGCAATCAGTTCAAGCGTTTTCGCGAGCCAGACGGTCCAGGTCAGCACGGAGGCGAAGGCGAGACCGATCAGCACCGCCTTCACGACGATGTCGGCATTGAGGAACATGCCCCAGGGCGAGAGATCCTGCGGCAGGGTGGCGACGGCGGCATCGTCGAGCGCCTCATCGGCGGGCGCGAGCCCCTCTTCAGCCGGCGCGGCCGGTACGGCGGCGGTCGGCGCTTCGGATGCGGCAACGGGCGGCATTCCTTCGTCGGCCAGAGCCGGCGAGGATGCGCCCGCAAGGCAGATGCCAAGCGCGAGAGTGACCAGCAGGCGACCGCCGATCCCGGCTTTTTCGGACTTCAACACAACCCCTTCTCCTCGGACGTGCCGCCAGCCGGTGAATTCTGGAAAAATTCCGGATACCAGCGACGGTAATAAGAAGCATTCTCGTATCATAATCTCAGGGCATTTGCGAGTAAGTCGCAAAATCTACCTGCGGCTGAATAGCGCTATTGAGATTGATACGCAACTGCATTCCAGCTAGGTTGGCGCGTTTTCGACTGAGGGGCTGACAAACAAGATGAGTAAATCCGCGGCGCGTCTGCGCCATTTCTGGTTCACCTTCCATCTCTGGATCGGCGTCGGGCTCGGCGTTCTGCTTCTGCCGCTCAGCGTCACAGGTAGCGTTCTCGTCTGGCATGACGGCGTCGACAAGCTGATGCACCCGGCCCGCTTCGCCGTTTCGGGCGCGGAAACCCTCGCCCCTTCGGCCTATCTCGCGGCCGCGACAGGCGCGCTTAAGGCCGGGCTCAAGCCGAGTACGCTGCGCCTGCCGGCCGAGCCCGGCATGCCCGTGACAGTGTCGGCGCGAGGTGTCCCGCAAGGCGGCGGGTTCCCGCCCATGACGACCGTCTATCTCGATCCGCCGACGGCCCGGGTGCTCGACGTGGCCGACGCGGGCGGCTCCTTCATGATGATCATGCACCGCCTCCACGGCAGCCTGATGATCCCGGGCGTCGGGCGGCAGATCGTCGGCTGGCTCGGCGTGGCGATGCTTATTTCGTCGCTCACCGGCATCTATCTCTGGTGGCCGCGCAACGGACAGTTCCTCAAAGGCCTGCGCTGGAAGCGCCAGCCGACCACCAACGCCAATCTTCATTTCACGCTGGGCTTCTGGATCGCGGTACCGCTCGCGATCCTCTCCTTCACCGGTGCCTATATCTCCTTCCCGCAGACCGCGCGCTCCGTCGTCGGCCTCTTCGCCGAGGTGAGCCCGCAGCAGCAGCGGGGTCCCGGCGGGCCTGGCGGCATGGGAACGCCGATCACGCCCGCGCTTTCTCCCGACGCGGCGGCGGAGGCGGTTCTTGCCGCCAATCCGGGTACGCAGCTCCTGTCGCTCTCCTTCCCCGCCGGTTCCAATCCGGCCTGGCGTGTGCAGATCAAGGACGGCGAGGCGACGCGCAACATCATGGTCGATGACGCGACGGGCGCGGTAAAGGCCGGCAGGGACCGCGCCGCCGCGCAACCCGCCGCGGGCGACGCCTTCTCGCGGCTGATGCGCCAGTTGCACGACGGCACCGATATGGGCCTCGTCTGGCAGATCGTGATCTTCGTCGGCGGCATCGTTCCCGCCGTTCTCACCGTCACAGGCGTCATCATGTGGTGGCGGCGGCGCGGGGCCAGGAAGGCGCTAGCGCGGCGGCTCGCCGGCGCACCGGGGGAATAGGAAACGGGGCCCGGCAGCGATGCCGGGCCTTTTTCATATCTCCGCCCAGCGGCGCAGCAGATTGTGATAGACGCCCGTGAGCTCGACCACGACCGCGTCCTTCTGTCCGCGCTCGCCGACGAGCTTCTGGATCGCCTGATCGAGCTGGAAGAGGAGACGCCGCGTACCGTCGTCACGCACCATGCTTTGCATCCAGAAGAAGGAGCAGACGCGGGCGCCGCGCGTCACCGGCGTCACATGGTGAAGGCTCGTCGAGGGATAGAGCACCGCATGGCCGGCAGGGAGCTTCACCTGCTGCACGCCGTAGGTATCCTCGATCGTGAGCTCTCCGCCGTCGTAATCCTCGGGTTCGCAGAGAAAGAGCGTCATCGACAGATCGCTGCGGACGCGGAAATCCGTTCCACGCAGATGCCGGATCGAGTTGTCGACATGCGTGCCGAAAGATTGCCCGCCCGCGTAGCGATTGAACAGCGGCGGAAAAATCTTGTGCGGCAATGCGGCGGAGAGAAAGAGCGGATGCCGGCCCAACGCGTCGAGAATGGCCTCGCCGATCTGGCGCGCCGCGGGCGAGCCTTCCGGCAATTGCATGTTGTTCTTGGCCTGTGCCGACTGCGCGCCCGCCGTCACATTGCCGTCGACCCATTCGGCGGCGTCCATGATCGCACGGCACCTGGCGACCTCGGTCTTGCTCAGAACGTCGGGAATGGACAGAAGCATTGCCGTCTCCGGAAAATGTAGAAGCCCCGCCCGTTTTATACGGGCGGGGCCGATTTCGCCATGCGGCGGTTTCGACGTTCAGAACTTGAAGTTCGTCGACAGTAGCGCCACGCGTCCCGGTGCGACGGTCGCCATGTGTGTCGTGTAGACACGGTCGAAGTAACGCTTGTCGAAGACGTTCTGCACATTGAGCTGCAGACCGATATTCGGCGTAACCTGATAAGAGGCCATCGCGTCGAAGCGCCAATATGACGGGATCGACTTCGTGTTCGCCACGTTGCCATAGACCTTGCCGACGAAGTAGGAGCCGCCGCCGATCGTCACGTCGTCGAGCACCTCATAGGTCGTCCAGAGGCTGAAGCTGTTTTTCGGCGTGTTGGGCAGTGTCTTGCCGTCATTGGTCGCGATGCCGTCGTCCCTGAGTTCCGGCTTCAGATAGGTATAGCCGGTGAAGACGCCCCACTTGTCGGTGATCTTGCCCGACGCCGTGAGTTCGATGCCGTCGACTCGCGACTTGCCGCCCTGCTCGAAATAGCCCGGCGATACTTCGATGCGCGTCTTGTCCTTGTCGGTGCGGAAGATAGCGGCCGTGAGAGAGAGCCTTTCGTTGAAGACGTCCCACTTGGTACCGATTTCGTAGCTCGTGAGCTCTTCCGGGTCGAGCAGCGCGTTGGTTGCACTGAGGTTTTCGGCGCCGTCGCCGCCCGACGTACCGGGTGGATTGTTGGACGTTCCGTAGTTGATGTAGATGCTGCCATTGGGCACCGGCTTGTAGACCACGCCTGTCTGGTAGCTCAGGAAATCCGACTTGTTGGCCAGATTGACAGCGGCGACCGCCACGCCCGTCAGATTGTTGGTGTAAGCGGGCGTCTCCGCAGTCGAGTCGTAGTCGTCGTAGCGCAGACCGAGGTTGATCTGCCATTGCGGCGACAGCTCGATGGTATCGAAAGCATAGAGCGACCAAGTGTCGGTTGTGGTGGTTGTCACCGCCCCCGTCTTCATGATGGTTCCGTTCCAGGAATCGTTCGGATTCGGATTGTTGAGACTGGTGCAATCATGCGTGTCGAACAGCACCGGATAGGTCGAGCAGTTGCTCAGGTTGGTCGTGCCGCTGAGCGCCGCCGCCTCCTGCACCACGGCATAGGGCTTGTTGACGACTTCTTCCCGGCTCAGTTCGACGCCCGTCGAGAAACTGTTCTTGAAACCTCCGAGCAGGAATTCGCCGGTCAGCGCCGTCTGGTTGAACAGCGTCTCCGTCGTCGCATCGCGGTTCTTGGTGCCGCGCCAGACGGAACCGTTGGCGACGTTGCCCTTGCTGTCGTCCGGATTGGTGACGATGTAGTCGTTCTTCGTCCGGCTGTAGCGCGAGGTGTTGCTGAGATTCAACGTGTCGCGGAAATCGTGCTCGAGCTTCAACGTGCCGATGTCGGCCTGCGTCTTGCGGAAGTCGCGATTGACGAGACCGTAGAAATTGTCGAGATCGACGTCGGCGGGCGTTCCCTCGACGACCTTCAGCGGCACGCCGTAATCCGGGATATCGTCGGTCTGAAGATGGTAGTAGCTGATCGTCGCGCGCGTCGGCTTGTCGAGACCGAGGGTCAATGACGGCGCGAAGCCCCAACGGTTGAGCTCCACATCGTCGCGGCCCGCCACGTCGGCATCGTGATACATGGCGTTGAGGCGTAGCGCGACCGCATCGTCGAGCACGTAATTGACATCGCCCGTGACGCGCTTCGTCTGGTCGGTGCCGAGCGTGACGCTGCCCGCGACGAAGTCTTCCGCCTTCGGCGTCTTCGAGACGAGGTTGATGCCGCCGCCCGCCGTGCCGCGACCGCCATAGGCGCCGCTCGGGCCCTTCACGACTTCGATCTGTTCGAGGTTGAAGGTCTCGCGCGATTGCGAGCCCGTGTCGCGAATGCCGTCGACGGTGATGCCGGCCGAGCTGTCGAGGCCGCGAATAAAGGGACGATCGCCGAAAGGATTGCCGCCCTCGCCCATGCCCATGGTGATGCCCGGCGTGAAACGCAGCGCATCGACCAGCGTCGTGGCGGCGCTCTGCTGGATCACTTCCTGCGGGATGACCGTCACCGATTTCGGCGTGTCGAGAATCGGCGCCGTGAACTTCTGCGAGGAGACCGCGTCCGTCTTGTAGCCCTGCTCATTTTGGCCCTCGACCGAAATGGGCGGCAATTCGGCGGTGCCTTCCTTCGTCGCTCCTTCCGACGCGTCCGCCGCATGGACGGGCGTCAGGCCGACGAAAAGGCCGATGGCCGTACTGGCCAACAGGCCACATGAGAAGGACGCCCTGGGCGTGAGCCCGGACGCGGCACGTAGCAGTTCGTTCATGGATGAAAGCCCCCTTACTGAGTTTTAATCTGCGAGTAATTCTTAATAGCGTAGCGGCGGGGAGCGCAACCGTTATTTTGAGAATAGCTCGCAACTGTGGCATGCCCGCCACAGAGAGGGGAGCGCGCGGCGTCCGGGGGAGCAGTCGCCGCGCGCTCTGGCCGGGGCGGGCCTTCAGGGGCGGCCGAAGACGGCCTGCCAGGCCTCGCCCGGACTACGTGTCCGGAAGAGATTGCGAAAAAGCGCAATCCATTCCGCGAAGACGATCTTGAAGGGATTGTAGGAAGGCTCGACGCCGGCGAGGCCGTAGCTCAGTTTCTCGCCTTCCGGCGCCTCGGCAAACGTACCGAAGAGCCTGTCGAAGACGATCAGCACACCGCCGAAATTCCTGTCCCGGCAGGCCTCGTTGGTCGCATGGTGCACACGGTGATGCGCCGGCGTGTTGAAGATCCACTCGAGCGGGCCGAGCCGACCGAACATTTCGGTATGCAGGAAGAACTGATAGGCGAGGTTCGCCGAGAACATGCCGAGTACCGCGACGGGCGGAAAGCCGAGCCACGCGAGCGGCACCAGAAAGAGCCAGCCGCCCGAGAAGAGATTGGTCCAGCCGAGCCGCCCGGCGGCAGTGAAATTCAATTTCGTCGATGAGTGATGGACGGAGTGATTGGTCCACATCCAGCGCACCGTGTGGCTGAAGCGGTGGAACCAGTAATAGGAGAACTCCGACAGAAGGAAGAGCGCCGCCAACGCCGCGGCGCTGCGAAGATCCAAATCGAGCAACCGGTTCTGGTAGGCCCAGAGATAGACGGGCGCGAGCGCGGCCGCCGCCAGTCCGCGCGCGAAAACCTGCCCGGCCATGATGGCGATCGTCGTCCCCGTTTCCTTCAGGTCGTAGCCGTCATGTCCCTTGAGCTTCACCCAGGCGAACTCGATGACGATCAGAAGGAGAAAGACGAGACCGAGGCCCGGGTAGCGCGTAGGCAACTGATAGAGAAGTTCGCTCATGTCGTGCATGCCCCCATGGATGGATCGGCGGGACGGATGTTTCCGTCCCACCGGACGTCTTTACGGACGGGTGACCGTCGTGTTGCGTTCGACCGATCCACCGTTGGGGCCGGTCTTGGTCACGGAGCGTTCGCCGCCTTCGGAATTCCAGGACGCCGACCCCTCGCGGGACGCCGTGCCGCCATTGGGGCCGGTGACGGACTTCGAGGAATTCGCGGAACCATTGCCGGCGGAAAGACTGCCCGACTCCGTCCAGGTCTTGCCGGAGTTCGTCGTCAGGGATTTCTCGTTCGTGCAGGTGCCGTTGGCGCATTCATGCTGGCGGCTGGTCGTGTAACCATGTCCCAGACGGCCTTCGACCGTACGCGACGCCGAGGCCGCACCCTGCGAGCGGGAAATACTCCGTTCGCGCAATCCGGTATTCCCGCCCGGGCCGACGATCTGAACCGAGCGGGAACGCGCACCCGCCGATGCTTCGGTCGGGACGGTCGTTGCGGCGAAGGCCGCGAACATGGCGAAGCTCGTCGCCACGGTGAACAGCTTCCTTACCATCATCGAACTCTCCTTTTGCGGTGGCATCCAACAGGAGGCGTTTCAGCGGGCAAATCGCGCGCGGAGCGAAGCGCGGGTTTCCTCGCGCGTGATCTTGCCGTCGCCGTTTGTATCGAGCGCCTTCAGCCGATCGAGGTTGTCGTTGACGAATTCCTGCTCGTTCACGACGCCGTCCTTGTTGGCGTCCATACTGGCGTAACGCGACTTCAACGCCTGCGCAGCTTCGTCCTTGCCGACATCGCCGTCGCCGTTCAGGTCGAGCTCTTTCAATCCTTCGCCCATTCCGACGGCGCCGGCCTCGGGAGCGACAACCCACGATGCGACGAGAAAGAGGCAAGCCATACCAAGAAACTGTTTATGCATAATCGAACTCCCGATTGCGTCGGCCTTTCGCGCCGGCAGGTTCAGAATGGGGTGCGCTTGTGTCCCGGCGATGTTCGTCAGGTAACGGCGTGTAACAACACGTAACCGCGCTTGAAGAAGGGTGTGAGCCAAGGCAGAAATGAGGACATGAGCGAGCGCAGCGCCATATTGATCGTCGAGGACGACCGCGAAATCGGATCACTGCTGAGCGAATTTCTCGCACGCGAGGGCTTCGAACCGGTGCTGGTGCGCTCGGGCGTCGAGATGGACCGTGTGCTGGCAAGCCGGCATATCGATTTCATCGTTCTCGACCTGATGCTGCCGGGCGAGGACGGGCTCTCGATCTGTCGCCGGCTGCGCATGAAGACGACGCTGCCGATCCTGATGCTGACGGCCAAGAACGACGACATAGACCGGATTATCGGACTCGAACTCGGCGCCGACGACTATATGGCGAAGCCCTTCAATCCGCGCGAGCTGCTCGCCCGCGTCCGCGCCGTACTCCGACGCGCCCTGCCCGCCGCCTCGACAGAGTTCGGCGAGGGTCGCCTGCGCTTTGCGAATTTTCTTTTCGATCTCGGCGCGCGGCGGCTTTTTCGCGGCGAAGAGGAGATCGAGCTCTCGACGGGCGATTTCGATCTTCTGAACGTCCTGGTCCATCATCCGCAGCGCGTGCTCACGCGCAACCAGTTGATGGACCTGCTGAAGGGCCGCAACTGGGAAGCCTTCGACCGCTCGATCGACGTCGCGCTGTCGCGCCTTCGCCGCAAGATCGAATCCGATCCCGCCCAGCCGGCCGTCATCCGCACCATCCGCAACGCCGGCTACATGCTGGCTGTGCCCGTCGAGAAGGGATGAACATGCGCGGCCTCGCCCTTCGCATCTGTCTTATCATGGCCGCCGCGCTCGGGCTGGTCTTGCTCACTGTCTTTCTCGCCTTCATCGCCCAACGGCAGTCCAACGACGCATCCGGCTTCCGGCTGCCGCTGCCGGATCAGATCGCGGCTCTCGTCGAGCTCGTCGAGAGTGCGCCACCGGAAGATCTGCCGCTGGTCCTGCGCGCACTCAATGGCCCGTCGTTGAAAATCTCGCTCGAGGAGACCCCGCCGCCCGTCGACGAAAGCGTCTCACTACCGGGCCTCGCCTGGATCGTGCAACGCTATCTGTCCGCTCTCGGTGGACGGCCGGTTCAGGCCGTGGTCGATCTCGACGAGAATGAAAGCTCTGCCGATGCGTTCATCCGCCTCGGCCCCGACGGGCTCTGGGCGCCGCATCCCGTGCGGCTGGTGATTACGCTTCGCGATGGCCGAATTCTCGTCGCCGAGGCACATAACCCCTTCCTACAACGCTTCAACGGTCTGCGTATCGCCATTGGCGTCCTGCTCGCGACGGCTTTCATCGCGATGCTGTCGCTCTGGGCGCTGCGTCGCCAGATCAGACCGCTCGAAAAACTCGCCGACGCGGTCGAACGGTTCGGCGCCCGCCTCGACGAGCCGGTGATGAAGGAGGAAGGCGCGAAGGAAGTGCGCCAGCTCATCGGCGCCATTGCCCGCATGCAGGCACGCATCCGTGATCTTGTGGCCGGGCGCACGCGCATGATCGCGGCTATCGGTCACGATCTCGGCACCTATCTCACGCGGCTCAGGTTGCGCGCCGAAATGATCCCGGATTCCGACCAGCGCGAGCGCGCGATCCGCGACATCGAGGACATGAGCGCGCTGGTGAGCGATACGCTGACGCTCGCGCGTCTCGAACACGACGCCGAGCCGAGGCGCAAAGTCGATCTTGTCGCCTTGCTGCGCCGCCACGTGGAAGGCTTCACGGCGAGCGACGAAAAGGTGGAATTACGAGTGCCGCCCGAACCGGTCGAGATACCCGTTCGCAAAGCCGCCTTCGGACGCGCGATCAACAATCTGATTTCCAACGCGTTGAAATATGGCGGCGAAGCGCTGGTTACCTTGTCGCGATCGGATGGCGCCATCGAAATCCGCGTCGAGGATCGCGGCCCCGGCATTCCGCCCGAAGAGCGCGAGCATGTGCTCGAGCCCTTTTATCGTCGCGACACGGCGCGCAATCTCGATCAGGGCGGCTTCGGCCTCGGGCTTGCCATCGTCGCCGACATCGTGCGCCGTCACGACGGCGCGATCGCGCTCGACGACAGGCCGGACGGCGGCCTCAGCGTCGTGCTGCGGCTGCCGATCTAGTAGTTGGAAAGGCCGCGCTGGCGGGCCATGTCGAGCGCCAGATCCTCGATCATGTCTTCCTGCCCGCCGACCGTGCCGCGTCGCCCGAGTTCGACCAAGATGTCGCGCGCCGGCACCTTGTATTTCGCCTCCGCGCGCTTGGCGAAAAGCAGGAAGGAGGAATAGACGCCGGCATAGCCGAGCGTCAGCGCATCGCGGTCGATGCGGATGGGGCTGTCCATCAGCGGCACGACCTTGTCCTCCGCAACGTCGGAAATCCGGAAGACGTCGACGCCGGTTTCTATGCCCATGCGCTGGCAGACCGCAACGAAAACGTCCATCGGCGTGTTGCCCGCGCCCGCGCCGAGGCCCGCGGCGGCGGCGTCGATGCGGTTCGCGCCTGCCTCGATCGCGGCCAGCGAGTTCGCGACGCCCATCGAGAGATTGTGATGGCCGTGAAAGCCGATCTCCGTTTCGGGCTTCAGCGCGGCCCGCAGCGCGCCGATCCGCGCGGTCACGTCTTCCGGCAGCATGTAGCCCGCCGAGTCCGTCGCATAGATGCAGTTGGCGCCGTAGCTCTCCATGAGCAGCCCCTGCTCCACCAGCTTCTCCGGTGGCACCATATGCGCCATCATCAGGAAGCCGACCGTGTCCATATCGAGCTTGCGCGCATAGGCGATGTGCTGTTCGGAAACATCCGCTTCCGTGCAATGCGTCGCGACGCGGATCGTGTGGACGCCGCAATCATGCGCCATCTGCAGGTGATCGACGGTGCCGATGCCCGGCAGCAGCAGCGCCGAGACCTTCGCCTGCTTCATATGCGGAATGACGGCGCGGAGATATTGTTCGTCCGTATGCGCTGGAAACCCATAGTTGACCGAGGCGCCTCCGAGTCCGTCGCCATGCGTGACCTCGATCAGCGGCACGCCCGCATCGTCGAGGCCGCAGGCGATGTCAATCATCTGGTCGAGCGAAATCTGATGGCGCTTCGGATGCATCCCGTCACGCAACGTCATGTCGTGGACGGTGATCTTCTTCCCGTTGAGGTCCATGCCGCGCCTCCTCAAGCCGGAACGGGGGCGAGCGTCAGCTTGCCGCTCAGGATTTCATCCGCGAACATTTCCGCCGTGCGCGCCGCCGCCGCCGTCATGATGTCGAGATTGCCCGCGTATTTCGGCAGGTAGTCGCCGAGCCCCTCGACCTCCATGAAGACCGAGACGCGGTTCCCGTCGAACACAGGTCCGTTCTTCAGCCGATAACCCGGCACGTATTTCTGCACCTGCTCGACCATGTCGTGGACCGACGCCGTGATCGCATCGATATGCGGCTCGCCCTCCGTCAGGCAGTGGATTGTGTCGCGCATGATGAGCGGCGGCTCGGCCGGATTGATGATGATGATCGCCTTGCCCTCTTTCGCACCGCCGACCTTCTCGACCGCGCCGGCCGTCGTGCGCGTGAACTCGTCGATGTTCTTGCGCGTGCCGGGCCCGACCGATTTCGACGCCACCGTCGCGACAATCTCGCCATAGGCGACGGGCTGCACGCGGCTCACCGCATAGACCATCGGGATCGTCGCCTGTCCGCCGCAGGTCACCATGTTGACATTCATTTCGCGCTTGCCGACATGGGCCATCAGGTTCACCGGCGGCACGCAATAGGGACCGATGGCGGCGGGCGTCAGGTCGATCATCAGCACGCCCTTCGCCGTCAGCTTCCGCGAATTTTCGCCATGGACGTAAGCCGAGGTCGCGTCGAAGGCGATCTGGATGCCGTCCGCCTCGACATGCGGCAGCAATCCGTCGACACCCTGATCCGTCGTCTTGAGGCCCATGTCGCGGGCCCGCGCGAGCCCTTCCGAGGTCGGATCGACGCCGACCATCCAGACAGGTTCGAGCACATCGCTGCGCCGGAGCTTGTAGAGGAGGTCCGTGCCGATATTGCCCGGACCAATGATCGCGCACCTGATCTTGCTCATCTTCCCGTCTCCAAACCTTGAGGCAGAGAGCCCCATTGCCCTCATGCCACGCCCATGAGGCCCTATCATCGTCCGGCCGGACTAGGGCGGGGATAAGTCAGGACGCGGGGAAAATCCTGTTCAGGTTCAAGTCGTTAGGGGCATT
>NZ_DATKFR010000251.1:0-3636 GCF_035511255.1 Parvibaculum sp. | reverse complement strand
TCGATATCGTCGATGCCGATCTGGTTCGCCGGCCAGAAGCCGATGACGGCCGAGGCCTTCAGCCATTTCTCTGAGACCATCTGGGCGAGCATTTCCTGCGCGTCGTCGAAGAGCGCCTGCGCGGCCTCGCCCATCTTGTCGTCCTTCAGGATTTGCGGGTAATGCCCCGCCAGTTCCCAGGTCGCGAAGAAAGGCGTCCAATCGATATAGGGCACGAGTTTTTCGAGCGGATAATCCTCAAGCACCTTCGTACCCAGGAAAGTCGGCTTTACCGGTTTGTAGCCCGTCCAGTCGATATTCAGCCTGTGTTCACGGGCAGCCGCGAGGGTCTGGCGCTCCTTCGTGTTGCGCGCATTGGCGTGAGCCGTCGCCATTTTTGCGTATTCGTCGCGGATGTCGGCGACGAATTTCTCCTTGGCCGTGGTCGAGATGAGATTGGAGACGACGCCCACCGCACGGCTCGCATCGGTGACATAGATCGCCTGCCCGCGCTTGTAGTTCGGATGAACCTTCACGGCGGTGTGGATACGGCTCGTCGTCGCGCCGCCGATCAGCAGCGGAATGTCGAAGCCCTCGCGCTCCATCTCGGCCGCGACGTGACACATCTCGTCGAGACTCGGCGTGATGAGGCCGGAAAGCCCGATCACGTCGACTTTTTCCGCGCGCGCCGTTTCGAGAATTTTCGCCGCCGGCACCATGACGCCGAGATCGATCACTTCGAAATTATTGCACTGGAGAACGACGCCGACGATGTTCTTGCCGATATCGTGCACGTCGCCCTTCACCGTCGCCATCAGGATCTTGGCGGCGGCCTGTTTCTGCGCGGCGCCGGTCAGGCGCTTTTCCTCCTCCATGAAAGGCATGAGATAGGCGACCGCCTGCTTCATCACGCGAGCGGATTTCACCACCTGCGGCAGGAACATCTTGCCGGAGCCGAAGAGATCACCGACGACGTTCATGCCGTCCATCAGCGGGCCTTCGATGACATCGAGCGGGCGTGAGGCCTCGCGGCGCGCCGCTTCGGTATCTTCCTCGATGAAAGCGTTGATGCCCTTCACCAGCGCATGGGTCAGCCGCTCCTTCACGGGCAGCTCACGCCAGGAGAGGTCTTCTTCCTTCTTCTTGCCGGCCTCGCCCTTGAAGCGGTCGGCGATTTCAAGCAGGCGTTCGGTCGCATCGGGCCGACGATTGAGGATCACATCCTCGACGCGCTCGCGCAGCTCCGGTTCGATCTCGTCATAGATCGCGAGCTGACCGGCATTGACGATGCCCATATCCATACCAGCCTGAATGGCGTGATAGAGGAACACCGAATGCATCGCCTCGCGCACCGGCTCGTTGCCGCGGAACGAAAATGAGATGTTCGACACGCCGCCGGAGACATGCGCATAGGGCAGGCATTGACGAATGCGCTTCGTCGCCTCGATGAATTCGACACCGTAATTATTGTGCTCCTCGATGCCCGTCGCGACCGCGAAGATATTCGGATCGAAGATGATGTCCTGCGGCGGGAAGCCGACCTTGTCGACCAACAGATTATAGGAACGCTCGCAGATCGCGAATTTGCGCTCCGCCGTGTCCGCCTGCCCGTCCTCGTCGAAGGCCATGACGACGGTCGCCGCGCCGTAGCGGCGCAGCTTGCGGGCATGTTCAAGAAAGGCTTCCTCGCCTTCCTTGAGGCTGATCGAATTCACGATCGCCTTGCCCTGCACGCATTTGAGGCCCGCCTCGATGATCGACCATTTCGACGAGTCGATCATGATCGGCACACGGGCAATGTCGGGTTCGGCGGCGATCAAATTCAGGAAGGTCACCATCGCCTGCTCGCTGTCGAGCATGCCCTCGTCCATGTTGACATCGATGACCTGCGCGCCGTTCTCGACCTGCTGGCGAGCGACGGAAAGCGCCTCGTCGAAGCGCCCTTCGACGATCAGCTTCTTGAATTTGGCCGAACCGGTGACGTTGGTGCGTTCACCGATATTGATGAAGTTGGCCGAGAGATTGGTCATGACGTTTCTTTTCTAAAACTCAAGGTGCCGTGAAGGCTTCGAGACCGGAAAGGCGAAGGCGCGGCTCGATTTCGGGAATTTCTCGTGGGCGGACGCCCTTCACCGCCTCGGCAATGGCGTGAATATGCGCAGGCGTCGTGCCGCAGCAACCGCCGACGATATTGACGATACCCGAGGTCGCGAATTCGCCGACGAGGTGGGACATATGTTCCGGACTTTCGTCATACTCGCCCATTTCGTTCGGCAGCCCGGCATTCGGATGCGCGCTGACACGCACATTGGCGACGCGCGCCAGCGTGTCGACATGCTGGCGCATTTCCTTCGCACCCAGCGCGCAATTGAGCCCGATCGAAAGCGGCTTCACATGGGAGACCGAATTCCAGAAGGCTTCCGGCGTCTGACCCGAGAGAAGCCGGCCCGACATGTCGGTGATCGTGCCGGAGATCATGACCGGCAGCTCGATCCCGAGTTCATCATAGACTTCCTCGACGGCGAAGAGCGCCGCCTTGGCGTTCAGCGTGTCGAAGATCGTCTCGACCAGAATGATATCGGCGCCGCCTTCGATGAGGCCGCGCGTCGCTTCCTTATAGGCGTCGCGGAGCTGGTCGAAGCTGACATTGCGGAAGCCCGGATCGTTGACCTTGGGCGAGATCGAAGCCGTACGGTTCGTGGGCCCGAGCACGCCCGCGACATAGCAGACGCGGCCCGGCGTCTCGCTTTCGGCGATGTCGGCCGCTTCGCGCGCGATGCGGGCGCTGGCGACGTTCATTTCGTAGGCGACGGATTCGAGATGATAGTCGGCCTGGGCGATCACGGTCGCGCTGAACGTGTTCGTCTCGGCGATGTCGGCGCCGGCGCGGAAATATTCGAGATGGATGTCGCGCAGGATGTCGGGGCGGACGAGCGAGATCAGCTCGTTGTCGCCCTTCAGATCGACCGGGTGATCCTTGAACCGCTCGCCCCGGAAATCAGCTTCCGTAAGCTTGTAGCCCTGAATCATCGTGCCCATGGCGCCGTCGAGTACCAGAACGCGCTCCGCAATCTCTTTCTTCAGCCTGGTGATACGCTCTTCCCGGCTTTTGATGTCCCTGGTCATGGTGCGGTCCTTTCTCTCACTCACTCGGCCGGTACGGCGACGCGCTCGGGACGGAGCCCGATCACGTGGCAGATCGCGAAGGTGAGATCGGCCTGATTCAACGTGTAAAAATGAAAGCGATCGAAGCCATAGGCGCGCAGGCGGTTCACCTGTTCCGCCGCGACATAGGCCGCGATGAGCTTGCGCGTCTCGAGGTCGTCGTCGAGACCTATATAGTAGTCGTCGAGCCATTTCGGAATGCTGGCGCCGCAGCGTTCCGCCATGCGCTTCGTGCCCTTGAAGTTCGTCGTCGGCATGATGCCGGGAACCACCGGCACCTTGATGCCGGCTTTCCAGACTTCCTCCAGAAAACGCGCATGGCGCTCCGTATCGAAGGCAAATTGCGTGATCGCGCGTGTCGCGCCGGCATCTACCTTGCGCTTCAGGAGTTCGATGTCGGCGGCAAAGGATTCCGACTCCGGGTGGCCTTCCGGATAGGCGCTGACACTCACCTCGAAATCGGCAATCCGCCTGATGCCCCTGACGAGATCG
>NZ_DATKFR010000250.1:0-2360 GCF_035511255.1 Parvibaculum sp. | reverse complement strand
ACAACACCCAGAGAATGGCGATGAAGGAAACGAAAGTGACGATGGCGCTGAGCAGTCCGACAGAGAGGTTCAGCACCTGCGCCGTGAAGAGGCGAAGGTCGTCGGCGATGCGCTGGTCGGGGTTGTCGGTCTCTGCGCCCTCGATCTGTATGCGGTAATAGGCTTTGCGGTCGAGCCATCCCGCGATGTAGCGGTCGGTCAACCAGCGCCGCCAGCGGATCTGCAGAAGCTGCGTGCCGTAAAGCGTGAGGAGCCCGTTCGCGAGCGCGACCATGGCGAAGACACAAAAGCGGTAGAGCTGATGGAAGAAAACCGGCTGGTTATATTCCTGCAGCGCATCGAAGAAGACGCCGCGCCAGTCGTTGAGCCACACGGAAAGATAAACGTCGAAGAGATTGAGAGCGACGATGGCCGCGATGAGCGCCGTCGCGCTCCATCTTTCCTCCGAGGTCCAATAGGGTTTCGTAAGCGCCCAAGCATCCCGGAAAAACCGGGCGTCGATTTTCGGCATCGCGATTCTCGTCTGAAGCGGGCCCATGCCCGCGGAGGATGACGAGAGACTGTAACGAGGCGGGACCGTCGCGGAACCGGCGGAAATCTTACATTTCCGTCATGCAGGGGTAGATGAAGCCGGCGCAGCGGCGGCATCAGGCATGCGCGATCCAGCCTCGCCAGGTGAAGGCCGCAAAGAACATTTCCGGGTCGGCGAATCCTCCATCCCGCAGGATGTCCTCGTCCTTCTCCGGATCGAACAGATCGAGATTGGCCGCCACTGACTCGCGCGCTCCGGCCGCCTGTTGCGGATCGATGCCGGACGCGACCGCATAGGCGGCGTAACGCTCCAGCCAGGCCGGTCTCGACGATGGAGCTTGCGGGAAACTGCTATGCGCCGCGACGAAGGGAGCTCCTGGCTTGAGGCGGTCATGAATGGCCCGCACCGTCTGCACGCGCGTCGGCGCATCGAGAAAATGCAGCGTGAGGAGACAGGTCGCGGCATCGAACGGACCGACCGGCGCATCGTCGATATAGCCTTCCACCAGCTCGACGCGATTCATCAGTGGGCCGAGCGTCTGCTCGGCCACTTCCAGCATCGGCAAGGCAGGGTCCACCCCGACAAAATTCCAGCCCGGATGCGCCTCGGCCAGCGCTTTCAATTCCAGTCCGCCGCCCGCGCCCAACACGAGGACGCGCGCGTCGGCCGGGGCTCTTTCGGCCAGCAGGATCGACGTCATGCTGTGCAATGCCTCAAGGCCCGGCAGGAAGCGCCGCGGACCGTCGGTATAATTCGCGACGGCCGCGCGATCGGAGAAGAACTTGATGAAATCGACGCGCGGCGGTTCTGTTTCAGTGGTCATGAACGGTATCTCTTCGATGGTTTGCGGGTATCCCGGCAAGGCGTGCATGGAAATCGGCATGCAGCATTTCGAGAGTAATGTTGCCGAAGCGCGCCAGAAGCAGGGCCTCCGCCTCCCGAAAACTATCCGCAAGGGCGGCATTGACCGCCTGTTCGACCAAGCAGTCGGGCGACTCCATCCGGTTGCCGATCGCAAGCAGCGCGGGATTGCCGATGGCGTCGTGGACGTCGCGCAGCGTGATCTCCTTGAGATCGCGGGCGAGCGTCCAGCCGCCGCCATGCCCCTTCTCGGATCGAACAAAACCGCGCTCGCGCAGGCCGGCCATGATCCGTCTGACGACGACGGGGTTTGTTTGCATCGCGCGGGCGAGGGATTCGGATGTCGAAGGGCCCTCATGTTCGGCCATATGCAGCAGAACATGGAGGACGCCCGAAAGGCGGCTGTCTCGTTTCATGTAACTGTTATAGTTACATGATCTATGGCGACGCAAGACCTGTCTGCGAAGGCCATTTGACAGGAATCCCTCCGGAGCCTATATCGGCGGCGGGCCACCTCCCCCCACCGGGAGGCATCTATCTGGAAGGGTAGTCAAAAAATGACCGCCACTGAGCGTCCGGCCGCACGTCCGGCCAACCCGCATTTCTCCTCCGGTCCCTGCGCCAAGCGCCCGGGCTGGTCTCTCAAAAATCTCGAAAAAGCGCTTGTCGGCCGGAGCCATCGCTCGAAGCCGGGCAAGGCGCGCCTCGTCGAGGCCATCGAGAAAACCGGCAAAATTCTCGGCGTCCCCGCTGACTACAAGATCGGCATCGTGCCGGCGTCGGATACCGGCGCGGTCGAAATGGCGCTCTGGTCGATGCTCGGCGCCCGCGGCGTCGACATGCTGACCTGGGAGAGCTTCGGCGAAGGCTGGGTGACCGACGTCGTCAAGCAGCTGAAGCTGAAGGACGTGCGGACCCTCAAGGCCGATTACGGCAAGATCCCGAATCTCGCCGACGTGAATTTCAA
>NZ_DATKFR010000249.1:0-12453 GCF_035511255.1 Parvibaculum sp. | reverse complement strand
GAGACGGCGCCCTGGCGGAAGGACGTACCGATGCAGTCGGAGCCGGTGTCGCCGCCGCCGATGACGACGACATGCTTGCCGCCGGCGAGGATCGGCTCGGCATTCATCAGCGGCTCGCCGGAAACGCGGCGGTTCTGCTGCGGCAGGAATTCCATCGCGAAGTGAACGCCGCGGAGGTCACGGCCCTCGACGGGCAGGTCGCGCGGATGTTCCGCGCCGCCTGCCAACACGACAGCATCGAACTCGGAAACGAGGTCCTTCGCCTTTTTGTTGACGCCGACATGGACGCCGTAGTGGAACGTCACGCCCTCGGCTTCCATCTGCTTCACGCGGCGGTCGATCAGATGCTTTTCCATCTTGAAGTCGGGAATGCCGTAGCGGAGCAGGCCGCCGGCATTCGCGTTCTTCTCGAAGAGGTGAACGTCGTGACCCGCGCGGGCGAGCTGCTGCGCACAGGCGAGGCCCGCCGGGCCCGAACCGATGACGGCGACCTTCTTGCCGGTCTTCGTCTTCGCGAGGTCCGGCTTGATCCAGCCTTCGGCCCAGCCGCGATCGACGATCGCGCATTCAATCGTCTTGATCGTGACGGGGGCTTCAGTGAGGTTCAGCGTGCAGGAGGCCTCGCAGGGCGCGGGGCAGATGCGACCGGTGAACTCCGGGAAGTTGTTGGTCGAATGGAGGTTGCGGCAGGCTTCCTCCCAGTCGGCGTGATAGACCAGATCGTTCCAGTCGGGGATCTGGTTGTTCACCGGGCAGCCATTGTGGCAGTAGGGGATGCCGCAATCCATGCAGCGAGCCGCCTGGTCGCGCGTCGCCTTCTCGTCGAGCGGAATGACGAACTCGTTGTAGTTGCGGATGCGATCCGACGCCGGCAGGTACTTGCGGTCCTGCCGGTCGATCTCGAGAAAACCTGTGATCTTGCCCACTCTTACTCTCCTGCCACGGCGATTGCCTCGGCGGCGCTTTCCTGCGCGCGCGCCATTTCCTTCAGGGCGCGCCGGTACTCGACCGGCATGACCTTGCGGAATTTGGGCAGCATCGCGGCCCAGTCGGCGAGTATGTCCTTAGCACGCGACGAGTTGGTGTAGCGTACATGGTTCTCGACAAGCTGCTTCAGACGCTCCGCATCGAAGCGCGTCATGTCCGACATCACGTCGACGCGGCCATGGCTTTCGAGATCGCTGCGCTGGTGATGGAGCTTGTCCATGAGCTCGAGTTCGGCTTCCACCGGCTCGAGATCGACCATCGCCATGTTGCAGCGCTTTTCGAACATGCCATCCTCGTCGAGGACGTAGGCGATGCCGCCCGACATGCCGGCCGCGAAATTGCGGCCCGTCTGGCCGAGCACGACGACGACGCCGCCGGTCATGTACTCGCACCCGTGATCGCCCGTGCCTTCGACGACGGCGACGGCACCCGAGTTGCGCACCGCGAAACGCTCGCCCGCGACGCCGCGGAAGTAGCATTCGCCGGAGATCGCGCCGTAAAGCACGGTGTTGCCGACGATGATCGACTTCTCGGGCACGATCCGCGTGTTCTTCGGCGGATAGACGATGAGACGTCCGCCCGAGAGACCTTTGCCGACATAGTCGTTGGCCTGGCCTTCGAGTTCGAGCGTGACGCCATGGGCGACCCAGGCGCCGAAGCTCTGGCCCGAGGTGCCGTTGAACTTCACATGGATCGTGTCGTCCGGCAGACCGGCATGGCCATGGGCCCTGGCGACGACGCCGGACAGCATGGCACCCGCCGCGCGATCGACATTGGTGATCGGCATCTCGATCTGAACGGGCTTCTTGGTCTCGATCGCGCTCTTCGCCTCGGCAATGAGCTTGCGATCCAGGACCTGATCGATCTTGTGGTCCTGCTCTTCGTTCTTGAAGATCGCGACCTTGCCGTCGACCTGCGGCGCGTGGAAGAGCCGTGAGAAGTCGAGCCCATGCGCCTTCCAGTGATCGACGACCTTGCGCTTGTCGAGCATGTGGAGCTGGCCGATCATCTCGTTGAACGAGCGATATCCGAGCGAGGCCATGTATTCGCGCACTTCTTCGGCGACGAAGAAGAAGTAGTTGATGACATGCTCGGGCGTGCCGACGAAACGCTTCCTGAGTTCCGGGTCCTGCGTCGCGACGCCGACCGGGCAGGTGTTCAGATGGCACTTGCGCATCATGATGCAGCCGGCCGCGATCAGCGGCGCGGTCGCGAAGCCGAACTCGTCGGCGCCCAGAAGCGCGCCGATGACGACGTCGCGACCGGTGCGGACGCCGCCGTCGACCTGCACCGTGATGCGGCCCCTGAGACGGTTCATCACCAGCGTCTGGTGCGTCTCGGCGAGGCCGATCTCCCAAGGGGAGCCCGCATGCTTGATCGAGGTGAGGGGCGAGGCGCCCGTGCCGCCCTCGAAGCCCGAGACCGTCACATGGTCGGCGCGCGCCTTCGAAACGCCGGCGGCAACCGTGCCGACGCCGATTTCCGAGACGAGCTTCACCGACACGAGACCGTCCGGGTTGACGTTCTTGAGGTCGTAGATGAGCTGCGCGAGATCCTCGATCGAGTAGATGTCGTGATGCGGGGGCGGCGAAATGAGGCCGACGCCCGGCGTCGAATGGCGCACCTTGGCAATGGTCGCGTCGACCTTGTGGCCGGGCAACTGCCCGCCTTCGCCGGGCTTGGCGCCCTGCGCCATCTTGATCTGCATCATGTCCGAGTTGACGAGATACTCGGTGGTGACGCCGAAGCGGCCGGACGCGACCTGCTTGATCGAGGAGCGCATCGAGTCGCCGTTCGGCATCGGCTTGTAGCGGTCGGCTTCTTCGCCGCCTTCGCCGGTGTTGGAGCGGCCGCCGATGCGGTTCATCGCGATCGCGAGCGTCGTATGAGCCTCGCGGCTGATCGAGCCGTAGGACATGGCGCCGGTCGCGAACCGCTTGACGATGTCGACGGCCGGTTCGACCTCGTCGATCGAAACGGGCTTGCGGCCGTCCTGTTCGGCGGTCTTGACTTCAAAGAGGCCGCGGATCGTCAGCAGCCGCTCGCTCTGATCGTTGATGCGCTTCGCAAATTCGCGGTACTTGTCGCGTGAGTTGCCACGCACCGCGTGCTGGAGATCGCGGACCGAATCCGCCGTCCAGGCATGGTCTTCGCCGCGCACGCGATAGGCATATTCGCCACCGACCTCGAGCGCGTTCTTGAGCACCGGCGCGTCGCTGAAAGCCAGATGATGACGACGGAAAGTCTCTTCCGCGATCTCGGTGCAGCCGACGCCTTCGATGACGCTCTGCGTGCCCGTGAAATACTTCTTCACGAATTCCGTGTTGAGGCCGACGCCGTCGAAAATCTGCGCGCCGCAATAGGACTGGTAGGTCGAGATGCCCATCTTGGACATGACCTTGAGAAGCCCCTTGTCGACCGCCTTGATGTAACGCTTGGTGACTTCATAGGCCGTCAGTTCCTCGTCGAGATCCGGCAGCATCGCTTCCAGAGTCTCGAAGGCGAGATAGGGGTTGATCGCCTCTGCGCCATAGCCCGCGAGACAGGCGAAGTGATGCACCTCGCGCGCTTCGCCGGTCTCGACGACGAGGCCGACGGAGGTGCGAAGACCCTTGCGGATCAGGTGATGATGCACGGCCGACGTCGCAAGCAGCGCCGGGATCGCCATCCGCTCCGCCGAAACCATGCGGTCCGACAGAATGATGATGTTGAAACCCTTCGTCACCGCATCTTCCGCACGCTGGCAAAGCCGGTCGAGCATCGCTTCCATCGCCGCCGCGCCGCGCTCGGCCTGGTAGGTGATGTCGAGTGTCTCGGAGCGGAAATGATTGTCCGGCACCTCGCCGATCATGCGGATCTTTTCGAGATCTTCGTTGGTCAGGATCGGCTGGCGCACTTCGAGCCGCTTCACGCTCGACATGCCCTTGAGATCGAGCAGGTTCGGGCGCGGGCCGATGAACGACACCAGCGACATGACGAGTTCCTCGCGGATCGGATCGATGGGCGGGTTCGTCACCTGGGCGAAGTTCTGCTTGAAATAGGTGTAGAGCATCTTCGTCTTCGAGGAGAGCGCCGAGATGGGCGTGTCCGTACCCATCGAGCCGATCGCTTCCTGACCCTCGATCGCCATCGGCGACATCAGGAACTTGATGTCTTCCTGCGTGTAGCCGAAGGCCTGCTGCAGATCGAGCAGCGCGGCGTGGCCGTCAGGCTTCGGCGTCGCGGCCTTCTTCGGCGCGGGCATGTCCTCAAGCACGATCTGCGTGCGGTCGAGCCACGTCTGATAGGGGTGGAGCTTCGCAAGCTTCGCCTTGATCTCGTCGTCGGCGATGATGCGGCCTTCCTCAAGGTCGATCAGCAGCATCTTGCCGGGCTGGAGACGCCACTTTTCGACGATGGTCTCCTCGGGAACGGGCAGCACGCCCATTTCCGACGCCATGATGACGTTGCCGTCCTCGGTGAGAAGGTAGCGCGCCGGGCGCAGGCCGTTGCGGTCGAGCGTCGCGCCTATCTGGCGGCCGTCGGTAAAGGCGACGGCGG
Organism: Parvibaculum sp.; assembly: GCF_035511255.1. GTDB lineage: Bacteria > Pseudomonadota > Alphaproteobacteria > Parvibaculales > Parvibaculaceae > Parvibaculum. The sequence goes on along the minus strand of NZ_DATKFR010000249.1, from coordinate 7,926 downwards.
CGGGGCCGTCCCATGGTTCCATCAGGGCGGCGTGATATTCGTAGAAGGCGCGGCGGTCCTCGTCCATCAGCGGATTGCCCGCCCAGGCTTCGGGAATGAGCATCATCATCGCCTGGGAAAGCGAATAGCCGCCCATGACGAGAAGTTCGAGCGCGTTGTCGAAATAGGCCGAGTCCGACTGGCCCTCGACCGCGATCGGCCAGAGCTTCTTCAGATCGTCGCCGAGAATTTCGGACTGCATCGACGAGTAGCGCGCCTGGATCCAGTTGACGTTGCCGCGCACCGTGTTGATCTCGCCGTTATGGCAGATCATGCGGAAAGGATGCGCAAGGCGCCATGTCGGGAAGGTGTTGGTCGAAAAGCGCTGATGGACGAGCGCGAGCGCCGTCACCATGCGCGGATCGGTGAGGTCCTTGTAATAGGAGCCGACCTGCGCCGCGAGCAGCATGCCCTTGTAGACGATGGTGCGCGAGGAGAAGGACGCGATATAGAAGTCCTTCGGCATCGCCGCCTTCTCGTGGAAGAGCGTGTTGAAGATCCGCTTGCGGATGACGAAGAGCTTGCGCTCGAAATGGTTCTGATCCGCGATCGCCGCGCCCTGACCGACGAGAAGCTGCCGATGCACGGGTTCGGTCGGCTTCACCGAATAGCCGAGGTCGGAATTGTCGACCGGCACGTCGCGCCAGCCGAGGAAAACCTGGCCTTCCTCGGCAACGGTGCGTTCGGCGAGTTCCGTGACGCGCTTCCTCTCGGCCTCGTCGCGCGGCAGGAAGAAATGACCGATGCCGTATTCGCCGGCCTTGGGCAGCGTGACGCCGAGGCGCGCCGCTTCCTCGCGGAAAAAGGCGTCCGGAATCTGGATGAGGATACCCGCGCCGTCGCCCGCCTTAGGGTCGGCGCCGACCGCGCCGCGATGCTCGAGATTCTCGAGAATGCGCAGCCCATCCTCGATGATCTTGTGCGATTTTCGGTTGTGGATATTCGCCACGAAGCCGATGCCGCAGGCATCGTGCTCGTTCCGGGGGTCATAGAGACCCTGCGCGTCGGGAAGTCCTCCGCCCGCAGGAAGCGCCACCATGGCTTGCTTCTCCGTCATATCCAAGTTCCTTGCCTGTCTGTCCCCTCATGCGTCTGGAGACAGACCGTTCCTGTTACCGCTTGCGTTCTGATGCCTGCCGCGGCCCAAAAGGGGCGCCTGGAGGCCCGGAACGCTTAACGGATCGCACGCCTAATTGCAAAAATTGTCCCGTGGGGCGTCCGGTGCCCGTTCTCCAGAATGCCGAATTCCGCTAATTGATTGAAAGTAAAGCGAAATCAGCGCCTGTTGCGGGTGGGCCCGCCGCCCCTGACAGGAATGGCCCCGAATGGGGGCCAAAACCTACCTCAGCGCAATAATCATGCCCTAAACCGCCCGAATGAATCAAGTAATTACGACAGGATTGCTGACCTAAAAATGATCCGGTCTCCTTTTGGCCGGGAGCGTTGCACAAACACCTCGCCACCGCCCGCGCCGCCGGAGCAGGCCGGGCGGTGACAGATGACCCGGTCTGACCTATGACCGAAGCCGGCCAACGCGCCATCGACAAGACCTGAGGTGCCTTCCCATGATCTTCACAAGCGACAATGCATTCGGCGTGGCGCCGGAAATTCTCGATGCGCTCGCCCGCGCCAATGAAGGGGCCGTGCCCTCTTATGGCGGTGACCAGATCACGGCGAGGATTCAGACCCGCTTCGCAGAGGTTTTCGACCATGAGGTCGCGGTCTTCCCCGTCGCTACCGGAACGGCGGCCAATGCGCTGGCGCTCGCGACGCTGACGCCGCCCCATGGGGCGGTCTTCTGCCATGCCCATGCCCATGTGAATGTCGACGAATGCGGTGCGCCCGAGATGTTCAGCGGCGGTGCGAAGCTCGTCGGCATCGCCGGAGATGGCGGCAAGATCGATCCGGCGGCACTCGAGGCGGCGATGGCCGCGCTGCCAGCGGGTGTCGTTCACAATGTACAGCCTTCGACGCTGAGTATCACCCAATCGACCGAGGCCGGCGGCGTCTACACGCTGGACGAGTTGCGCCGCCTGACCGGCATAGCCGATGAGCGCGGCCTTCATGTCCATATGGACGGCGCGCGTTTCGCCAACGCTCTGGTGGCGCTCCAATGCAGCCCCGCCGAGATGACATGGAAGGCGGGCGTCGACGTACTCTCCTTCGGTGCGACCAAGAACGGCGCGCTGGCGGCCGAAGCGGTCATCTTTTTCGACCCGGCGCAGGCGGCGGATTTCGCCTTTCGCCGCAAACGCGCCGGACATCTTTTCTCCAAAATGCGCTTCGTGTCGGCGCAGCTCGAAGCCTATCTCGAAGGAGATCTCTGGCTTCGGAATGCGTCGCATGCGAATGCCATGGCGAAGCGGCTTGCCGACGGGCTCGCGCTCGTCAACGCGGCCCGGCTTCAGACGCCGGTCGAGGCGAACGAGATTTTCGTGCGCCTGCCGCGCGAAATGCTGAAACGGCTCCGGGCGGCCGGCGCGGATTTCCATCCCTGGCCGATGGAAGGCGACGACGGCGAGGCCCGCACCGTCAGGCTGGTCACATCCTTCTCGACTCGCGCCGACGACGTCGAACAATTCCTGAAAGTTGTGAGCGGTTGAGCGCGACGATATCGCCGCTTTTTATCTTTCATTAAGTCTGCGGACCCTAATCTCGGATTGCCGGTAGATCCGGTAAAAATCCGGGGTCCCGCATGGCGAATCTGAAATCGTCGCCGAGCTATGAAGAAATGATCGCGCAGGCGGAAGCCGCGGTCGCTGCGCTGCGCGACACCTATCGCGAGCAGCTCGCCGCCGACGTCGTCGCTCTCGGTGAAATCTGGGATCGTCTCGACTTGGAAAATCCCGATCCCGGGTTGCAGGAAGTTCAGTCCCTTGCCCATAACATCAAGGGACAGGGCGGTTCCTTCGGCTACGATCTGGTCACCTCGATCGGCGCGTCCCTCTGCGACTACATGCGCAGAAGCCGGCGTGCGGCGCCCAAGGAACTCGAGATCGTTCTGGCGCATATCAAGCTTCTGAAGCTCGTCAGCGACAATGACATTTCGGGAGCGGGCGGCGAGACCGGCGAACGGATCGTCGGAAGGTTGCGCGCTCTGACCGACTGAGGCCGACCGGCTGTTCAGCCAAGCAGGCTATCCAGATCCTTCACGGCATCGTCGAGCAGGGCCGCGTGGCGCGTATGCGGCCGCGCTTCGTCCGCCCGTGCGGAGTGATGGGTCGCCCCCGCTGGCCCGTCATCCGAAGCGGCGCGCACGAGTACCCGGGTCATTTCCGCAATGAGCATATCGATCTTGAAAGGTTTGGCGACGAAACCGTCCATGCCTGCCGCGAGATAGCTTTGGCGGTGATGTTCCATGGCGTGGGCCGTGAGGGCGACGATCGGAATCGTTCGCCAGTCCTCGTCGGCGGCGCGGATGATCTTGGTCGCGAGAATGCCGTCCATTTCCGGCATCTGGATATCCATCAGAACGAGATCGTAGCGTCCGGCGCGGAGCGCGCGCACGGCTTCGGCGCCGTTGCTCGCGATGGCCAGGCGATGACCCAGCCGTTCCATGACCGCTGCGACGAGCTTCTGGTTGACCGGCTGATCCTCGGCGAGCAGCACATCGAGATGCGGTCCGTCATCGCTGAGCGGCCTGCTGTCGCCTTGCGCGCCTGGCTGCATGTGCCGCGTGCTCCTCGGCATTCGTGATCTGGAGGTTTTAGGATAGGCCCGTGGGGGTTAAGGCTGCGCTAATCCGGCAGACCTCAATCCGCGGCGTGGAAGAGACCGGTGGCCGCTCCCGCCCGGCCCGCGAGGAAAACGGCGATCTCGGCGCGCGAGGCGCGGGCTTCCGGCAGGAAGGCGAAGGCCTGGAAGACATGCGGAAGCCCGGGCCAGACCTTGAGTTCGACCGGGACGCCGGCCGCCCGGGCAAGCCCCGCCAGACGGACGGAATCGTCGAGCAGGATTTCATTGCCGCCCACATGGATGAAAAGCGGTGGCAGCCCGTCGAGGCGCGCATAAAGCGGCGAGGCAAGCGGGTCGGTCGGCGACGTACCTTGAAGGTAGTGGCGGGCGGCGAGCAGCGCGCCTTCGACGCTGAGCATCGGGTCGCGCCGCGCATGCGTCACATGCGTCCATCCCGACATGGCGAGATCGGTCCATGGCGAGAGGAGGGCGGCGCCCGCCGGCAGGGGGTCGCCGGCATCGCGGAGCGATATCAGGAGCGCGAGCGTCAGACCGCCGCCGGCCGAGTCGCCGGCGACCGTGATATGCGCTGGATCAATGCCCTGGGCGAGGAGCCAGCGATAGGCTTTGCAGGCATCCTCGACCGCGGCGGGAAAGGGATGCTCCGGCGCCAGCCGGTAGTCGATGACCAGCGCGCGGAGGCCGGCCTTGACGGCGATGTCGGCAACGAGGCTGCGATGCGTTTTCGGACTGCAGACCGTGTACCCGCCGCCGTGAAGATAGAGAAGGATGCCCTCTTGGTTCTCCCGATCCGGAATGATCCACTCTGCCGGGATCCCTGCAATATCGGCGGCCTCGACATGACCGCGGGCAATGCGGCCCTTGCCGCCGAACCTCAGTGCGAGCCTGTCGAGCTTCGCGCGCAGAATGCGCGGGTCCATGTGCGGATCGAGGCGGCGGGCCGTCAGAATGCGTAGGATGCGGTCGAGCAAAACACTTCTGATGGAGGCCATGCGCTATCTCCCTGTGCGATGCTCCGCCTTGTCCCTGCGGCGAAAGGCGATGCGCGCGTGACGTCGATCCTTCATATTCTTTTTAACAGTCTAGGCGACGCGACGATTTTTCGCCATAGCGTGCCCCGCCGACCGGAAAGCTCAGCCGTATGACCATTCGTAATCTCGACAAGATGTTCGCCCCCCGCTCCGTCGCCCTGGTCGGGGCGAGTACAAGGGAAGGCAGCGTCGGCCAGGTGCTGCTGAAGAATTTGGAAGGTGCCGGTTTTGCGGGCCGCATCGTGGCCGTCAACCCGAAAGCGGCGGCACTCGGTGGCCATATCGATGGCGTCGAGGTTGTCGCCGATGTGAAGGATCTCGCCGAGGCGCCGGACCTCGCCATCATCGCGACGCCGCCACAGACCGTTCCCGGCCTCATCGCCGAACTGGGCGCGCGCGGCACGCGCGCCGCCATCGTCATCACGGCGGGCTTCGGCGAGCTGGGCGAGGAGGGCAAGGCGCTGCAGGCGCAGATGCTCGCCGCCGCGAAGCCGACGCTGATGCGCATTGTCGGGCCGAACTGCCTCGGCGTGATGGTGCCGGGCGCCGGGCTCAACGCTTCCTTCGCGCATCTGACCCCGCTCAAGGGCGACATCGCCTTCGTCTCGCAATCGGGCGCCATCGTCACCGCGATGCTCGACTGGGCGACGACGCGCGGCATCGGCTTTTCGCATGTGGTTTCGCTGGGGGGCATGTCCGACGTCGATTTCGGCGACATGCTCGACTTCCTCGCGCAGGACCCGCAGACGCGCAGCATTCTCCTCTATGTCGAATCCGTCCGCGAAGCGCGCAAGTTCATGTCGGCGGGACGGCAGGCGGCGCGCCTGAAACCCGTCATGGTCATCAAGGCCGGCAAGCACGCCGCCGCCGCGAAGGCGGCCGCGTCGCATACGGGTGCGCTCGCGGGATCGGACGCCGTCTACGAGGCCGCCTTTCAGCGCGCCGGCATGCTGCGGGTCGACGGCATCGACGATCTCTTCGAGGCTGTCGAAACGCTTTCGACGCGGCCGGAACGAAAACCGCTCGGCGGCGGTAGGCTCGGCATCCTCACCAATGGCGGCGGCGTCGGCGTGCTGGCGACGGATTTCCTGCTCGACGTGGGCGGCGAGCTCGCGGAGCTTGCGCCGGAAACGGTGACCGCGCTCGACGCCGTGCTGCCGCGCACCTGGAGCCACGGCAATCCGGTCGACATCATCGGCGACGCGCCGGCGGAGCGATACGCGGCCTCGATCGAGGTGCTGCTCAAGGACAAGAATACCGACGCGCTCCTGGTGATGAACTGCCCGACCGCGGTCGTCGACAATGTCGCGGCGGCGCATGTCGTCGCCGACGCGGCGGAAAAAAGCGGCAAACCGGTCTTCACGAGCTGGCTCGGCGATCAGGGCGCGCAGGCCGGCCGTCATGTCTTCATGACGCGCAAGGTGCCGACCTACGATACGCCGAACCAGGCGATCGCGGCCTTCATGCATCAGGTGCGCTATCAGCAGAACCAGCGCTTGCTGATGGAAATACCGCCGGCTGGCCCCGCCTGGCCTGATCGCGATCTCGCCCGCGCACGCAAGATCGTCGATACGGTGCTTGCCGAGAAACGCGAATGGCTGAACGAGATGGAATCGAAGTCGCTGCTCGCGGCCTATGGCATTCCCGTCGTCGATACGCGCATTGTGAAGGACGCCGAGGAAGCGGCCAGGACCGCGTCGCAGATCGGCTTTCCGGTGGCGCTCAAAATTCTGTCGCCGCAGATCACGCATAAAACGGACGTGGGCGGTGTCGCGCTCGGACTTGAAAGCGCGGACGCCGTGCGCGAGGCTGGAAAGAAGATGCTGGCCGCCGTGGCGAAATCCGCGCCGGCCGCCACGATCGAGGGCTTCACCATCGAGGCGATGGTGAGCCGCCCAAGCGCCTTTGAACTCATTCTCGGTGTCGTCGACGACGCGACCTTCGGTCCGGTCATTCTCTTCGGGCAGGGCGGCACGGCGGTCGAGGTCATCCGCGACAAGGCGATGGCGCTGCCGCCGCTCAACCGTGTGCTGGCCGAAGATCTGATCCACCGCACCCGCATCGCGCGCCTGCTCAAGGGATACCGCGAACGACCCGGCGCCGATTTCGACGCCATTGCCGGAACGCTGATGGCGCTGGGCGATCTCGTCGCCGACCTGCCGGAGGTTTCCGAACTCGACATCAATCCGCTCTGGGCGGATCACAAGGGTGTCATCGCGGTCGACGCCCGCGTCCGTGTGCGCCCGCCGCTTCTTCAGGGCACGCGCCGCCTGGCGGTCCGACCCTATCCCTCGACGCTCGAAGGCGTGTTGATGGATCGCAAGGGCCATGCCTTCCCGATGCGGCCGATCAAGCCGGGCGACACGGCCCTGATCGACGATCTTCTGGATCACACCGACCCCGAGGATTTGCGCATGCGCTTCCTCTCGCCGCTCCGGCGTCTGCCGCGTCAGCTCGCCGCGCGTCTGACGCAGATCGACTACGATCGCGAGATGGCCTTCGTCGTCTTGACGGATGAAAGCCGCAAGGAACTCGCCGCCGTCGGAAGATTGTCGGAAGACCCCGACCGCGAACGCGCGGAATATGCGATCCTGGTCAGGACCGACAGGCAGGGCATCGGCCTCGGCTATGCGCTGATGAAGCACCTGATCGACTACGCGAATTATCGCGGCATCGGCGTGATCTTCGGCCATGTGCTGCGCGAAAACACGCACATGATCGACCTTTGCGAGACGCTTGGCTTTACGCGCGAAAGGCTCGACGGCGAGCCCGGCGTCGTCGAAATGGTGCTTGAGCTGAAGAAGGGATAACGCCGGTCACTGTGCGAACAGGCTGAAGCAACCCGGAACCTTCGTCCCGGATTGCTTCGCTTGCGTTCGCAATGACGGCGACGGGCCGCTTACTCGGCGGCGGCGAGACTGCCCTCGATCGCCTTAGCCCGGGGTGCGGAGGTCGTAATCGCAATCTGGCGCGGCTTCAGCTGCTCGGGAATCTGGCGTACCAGCTCGACATGGAGCAATCCGTTTTCGAGTCGCGCGCCCTTCACCTCCACATGATCGGCAAGCTGGAACCGGCGCTCGAAGCTCCGGCCGGCGATGCCCTGATAGAGATAGTTCGTGTTTTCGGGTTCGTTGCGCTTGCCCGAGATGGTGAGCACGTT
>NZ_DATKFR010000248.1:0-5717 GCF_035511255.1 Parvibaculum sp. | reverse complement strand
TCGACGGCAATCCGCCGCCCTCGATCCTGCAGGTTCCGGGCGCCAAGGACCGCGCCGTCGAGTTCACCTCGCTGTCGAAGACCTATTCGATGCCGGGCTGGCGCATGGGCTTTGCGGTCGGCAACGACCGGCTCATCAACGCGCTCGGCCGCGTGAAATCCTATCTCGACTACGGCGCCTTCACGCCGATCCAGGTGGCGGCGACGGCGGCGCTGAACGGTCCGCAGGATTGCGTCGCCGAAATTCGCCAGATCTACAAGAGCCGCCGCGATGTGCTGGTCGACAGCATGGCGCGTTCGGGCTGGGACATTCCGAGCCCGCCGGCGAGCATGTTCGCCTGGTCGCCGATCCCGGAGAAGTTCCGTCACATCGGCTCGCTGGGCTTTTCGACGCTGCTGCTCGAACAGGCCGACGTCGCCGTCGCGCCGGGCATCGGCTTCGGCGAATATGGCGACGGGCATGTGCGCATCGGTCTCGTCGAGAACGAGCAGCGCATCCGGCAGGCGGCGCGCGGCGTCAAGCGCATGATGCAGAACGCCGACCAGATTCTCGCGGAGTATGAGGAACGCGTGGGGATCAAGGGCAATGTCGTTCCGCATCCCAATTCGACGAGAGCGAGCCGGACGTGAGTAAACCACTGCGGATAGGTGTGGCGGGCCTCGGCACCGTCGGGGTCGGCGTTGTCAAGATTCTGGCGGCGCGACGGGAGTTTCTGGCCGCGGCGGCAGGGCGTTCCATTGACCTCGTTGCGGTCAGCGCGCGCGACAGCGCGAAGTCGCGCGGCATCGATCTTGACGGGGTGCGTTGGGAGAACGACGCGCGCAAGCTCGCGGCGGCGAACGATATCGATGTCGTGGTCGAGCTGATCGGCGGCGCCGAAGGCGTCGCGCGCGAAGTCGTCGAGACGGCGCTCGCAAACGGCAAGCATGTCGTCACGGCGAACAAGGCCTTGATCGCGCATCACGGCATCTCGCTCGCGCGTGCCGCCGAGCAACGCGGCGTCGCGTTCAACTATGAGGCGGCGGTCGCGGGCGGCATTCCGATTATCAAGGCGCTACGCGAGGGGCTGGCGGCGAACGAGATCGAGAGCCTCGTCGGTATTCTGAACGGCACCTGCAACTACATTCTGACAGAGATGGAAACGACGGGCCGCGACTTCGGCGACGTGCTGAAAGACGCACAGGCGCTCGGCTATGCCGAGGCCGATCCGTCCTTCGATGTCGGCGGCATCGACGCCGCACACAAGCTTGCCATTCTCGCAAGTCTTGCCTTCGGCCGCGAGATCGACTTCGGCAGCGTACACATCGAGGGCATCGAGAAGATCACGGCGGCCGACATCCGGTTCGCCAGGGAGTTCGGCTACAAGATCAAGCTCCTCGCGATCGCGACCAAGACCGATGGCGGCGTGGAACAGCGCGTGCATCCGGCGCTGGTCGCCGACGGTTCGCCACTCGCGGCCGTGTCGGGCGTTTTCAACGCCGTGGCGGTGCGCGGCGATCGTGTGGGCCTGCTTGTGCTCGAAGGACGCGGCGCGGGCGAGGGGCCGACGGCGTCCGCCGTTCTCTCCGACCTCGTGGACATCGCGCGCGGCCTCGTCATGCCGCCCTTCATCGTGCCGACGAGCCATCTGAAACAGCCGGCCAAGGCGAACGCCGACAAGTCGCAGAGCGCCTATTACCTGCGCTTCAACGCGATCGACCGCGCCGGCAGCATGGCCGAGATCACCCGCGCGCTGGCGAATGCCGCCGTATCGATCGAACGCATCGTGCAGCCGGGCGAGCAGGGCGACACCGGCCGCAAGCCGGTCGTCTTTGTCACGCACAAGACCGAAGAAGGTTCTATGCGCGCGGCGCAGACACATTTATCAAGACTTGAAGATGTGGCGGGCAAACCGCTCGTGATCCGGATCGAAGACGGCGAATCACGTTAAGCAGACGAAAAGTTCTCGACGAGGGAAAGACCGATGTCTGGCAAAGTAGGTATAAGCAGGATGCTGACGCTCGAGGTGACGCGTGTCACCGAACGGGCGGCGATACTTTCATCCCTGCTGGCGGGGCGCGGCGACGAGAAGGCGGCAGACCAGGCCGCCGTCGACGCGATGCGTACGGAGCTCAACAGGCTCGACATCGACGGCACCATCGTCATCGGCGAGGGCGAGCGCGACGAGGCGCCGATGCTCTATATCGGCGAAAAGGTCGGCACCGGCAAAGGCCCGAAGGTCGACATCGCGCTCGATCCGCTGGAAGGCACGACGCTCTGCGCGAAGTCGATGCCGAACTCGCTGGCGGTGCTCGCGATGGCGGAAGGCGGCAGCCTTCTTCATGCGCCGGACACCTACATGGACAAGATCGCCATCGGCGGCGGCTATCCGGAGGGGCTTGTCGATCTCGACGCGACGCCGAAGGAGAACATCGCGGCGCTGGCGAAGGCGAAGGGTGTCGATGTCTCGCAGATCACGGCTTGCATTCTCGACCGGCCGCGTCATGCCGATCTGATCGCCGCCGTGCGCGCGACGGGCGCGCGCGTGACGCTGATCACCGACGGCGACATCGCCGGCGTCATCAACACGACCGACCCGGTGACGGGCATCGACATCTATCTCGGCATCGGCGGCGCGCCGGAAGGCGTGCTGGCGGCGGCGGCGCTGCGCTGCACGGGCGGCCAGATGCAGGGGCGGCTCGTTACGTCGAGCGACGAACAGAAGGCGCGCGCCTCGAAGATGGGCGTGAAGGACTTTGACAAAAAATACGACATGCACGAGATGGCCTCGGGCGATGTGATCTTCGCCGCCACGGGCGTCACCGACGGCAGCATGCTCGAGGGCATCCGCTATGTACGCGGCGGCATCACCACGCATACGGTGGTCATGCGCTCGTCGCGCGGCACGGTGCGCTGGGTGAAGGCGCTGCATCCGTCGATCGAACCGTTCAAATAAGGATTACCTCCCCCTCGAGGGGGAGGTCGATCGGCGTAGCCGATCGGGCGGGGGGGCTTCTTCGAAAGACTCTTTTCCGGGCTCACCCCCCTCCCAACCCTCCCCCTCAAGGGGGGAGGGCTATACGGAAGGCGGGCGATGATATGTTGGCTCCTGCGCTTACCCATTTTCTCGGCGTCGAGCGGTCGCTGACCGGCCGCGCCTGGGTGAGCCGCCTGGTCGACGACCGCCTCGCGATGGCGATCTCGCAACGCGAAGGACTGCCCGAGATCGTCGCGCGCGTGCTGGCGGGACGCGGCGTTGCGCCGGAAGATTGTGCCGCCTATCTCGCGCCGAGCCTCAAGAATCTGCTGCCCGATCCATCCTCGCTGCTCGACATGGATAAGGCCGCGCGGCGCATCGCCGACGCGATCATGAAGGGCGAGAAGGTCGCGGTGTTCGGCGACTACGATGTCGACGGCGCGACCTCGAGCGCGCTGCTGAAGCGGTTCTTCAAGGGCGTCGGCCACGACATCCGCATCTATATTCCCGACCGCATCCGCGAAGGCTACGGCCCCAACGCGCCGGCGCTGATGGAACTGCGCGACGACGGCATCAAGCTCGTCGTCACCGTGGATTGCGGAACCATGGCGCACAAGGTGCTGGGGCTTGCCGCCGATGCGGGTCTCGAAGTGATCGTTATAGACCATCATCAGGCCGAGCCGTCGCTGCCTCCGGCGCTGGCGCTGGTCAATCCGAACCGGCTCGACGATACCAGCGGGCAGGGCACGCTGGCCGCAGTGGGCGTCGCCTTCCTCTTCGTCGTCGCGATCAACCGCGCCTTGCGCGATGGCGGCTGGTACACGAGCCACGACGAGCCTGACCTTCTCGCGCTGCTCGACCTGGTGGCACTCGGCACCGTTTGCGACGTGGTGCCCCTGGTGGGCCTCAATCGCGCTTATGTGGCGCAGGGGCTGCGTGTGCTGGCGCGGCGGGGCAATATCGGCCTCAAGGCGCTGGCCGACGTGGCGCGGCTGGAAGGCACGCCAGGCGCCTATCATTTGGGGTTCCTGCTGGGACCGCGGGTCAATGCGGGCGGCCGGGTAGGGCGCTCCGATCTCGGTGCGCGGTTGTTGACGACGGGCGATCCCGAAGAGGCGGCGGCCATCGCGCGCGAGCTCGATCTGCTGAACAAGGAGCGCCAGTCGATCGAGGCGCAGGTGCTGGACGAGGCGCTGGCGCAGGTCGACATGGCGCTCGGCGCCAGCCGCCGCAACGCGCCGCCGTCGGTCATCGTCGCGGCATCGAAAGGCTGGCATCCGGGCGTCATCGGCATCGTCGCGGCGCGGCTCAAGGAGCGCTACGAACGGCCCTCCATCGTCGTTGCCTTCGACGGCAAGGGCGAAGGCAAGGGGTCCGGCCGCTCGATCCAGGGCGTCGATCTCGGCCGCGCGGTGACGGCGGCGCTGGAGGCAGGTCTTCTGGTCAATGGCGGCGGTCACGCGATGGCGGCGGGGCTGACGGTCCGCGAGGACAAGCTGCCGGCGCTTGCGGACTTCCTCGAGGCCCGCATCGCAAGCGAAGTGCTCGCGGCTTCCGAATCGAAGGACCTGCGCATCGATGGCGCCTTGAGCGCCCGGGGCGCCAACCGCGAGCTCTACGACCTGCTGGAGCAGGCGGGACCCTATGGGGCGGGAAACCCTGAGCCGCGCTTCGCCGTGCCGGCCATGCGGGTCGCCCATGCCGACATCGTGGGGCAGGGCCATGTGCGCTGCGCGCTGACCGGCGAGGACGGGGCGCGGCTGAAGGCCATCGCCTTCCGCGCGGCGGACAATCCGCTGGGCAAGGCGCTGCTCGACCGGGGTACGGGCACGATTCATGTCGCCGGCCGGCTCAAGGCCGACGATTGGCGCGGCCGCCGCGACGTGCAGTTCACGATCGAGGATGCGGTGCCGACGAGGGACGCGACGCCCTGAGGCTCATCCTTGCGGCGACCAAACGTCGCGTCTGGCGACGGATTTCGAGTCGCGCGGGGGCGCTTTGATTTAAATCAATGAAGCCCCTATTCCCAGAATGGCTAATTGGCGCGGTTCAAGCGCGGCGCAGTCCGCACCCGTCAAAACGCCTTCAGGGGAGCTCAAATTGCTGACTGAAAATCTCTACTACCTCGCACTGGCCGCCGGCGTGTTCGCCGTCTTTGCCGCGACCCTTGCCTATTATTCGTCGAACGCCGGCAAATAGCCGGCACCGGCCCGGGGGCCGCGCGGCTCGCCATGTTGCGAGCATTGACGCTCAGCCTCCGGCGAGCCCGCATCTTCTCTCCGTCGATCCGGCGGCGGGTTGCGACCTTGCCGAACAGCCTCTTGTCATGTCGGGCACATCCCCTTATAAGCCCGGTCCAGCGGCTCATTTGGCCGGCGCATGATGCGCCCTTCGTCTATCGGTTAGGACGCCAGATTTTCATTCTGGAAAGAGGGGTTCGACTCCCCTAGGGCGTACCATTGTCTCTCGCGGCTGGCATTTGCCGCTGCCGGCAATCTCCCGTTCAGCCACTCTCCCGCAATCGCCTTTCTAGCCGACATTGGCGACGCGCTTCACAGGCGGTTCCCGGAACTGCAATGCATGGAGATGGGAGTAGAGGCCGCCTTCCGCCAGAAGCTCTGCGTGGGAGCCCATCTGAAGCACCTTGCCCTTGTCCAGGACATAGATGCGGTCCGCATTGCGCACAGTCGAAAGCCGGTGAGCGATCACGATGGTCGTACGTCCTTCCATCAGCCGGTCGAGCGCTTCCTGTACCTTCGAT
>NZ_DATKFR010000247.1:0-2313 GCF_035511255.1 Parvibaculum sp. | reverse complement strand
GTCTTGCCAGAAGGGCGGTAAACCGCCAATTTGCGAAGCAATTCAGGATATGGGCGGAGAGCATGTTGATCGATTTCTGGTACGAGTTCGCAAGCACCTATTCCTACCCGGCGGCCATGCGGGTCGAGCGGGCGGCGGCGGAAGCCGGGGTCGAGCTGCGCTGGCGGCCCTTTCTGCTGGCGCCGATTTTCGGCGGGCAGGGGTGGAGCGACAGCCCCTTCAACATCTATCCGGCCAAGGGCCGCTACATGTGGCGCGACCTCGCGCGCATCTGCGAGGCGCAGGGGCTCGTCCTGAAAGAGCCCGTCCGCTTTCCGCAGAACGGCCTCAAGGCGGCGCGGATCGCGCTTGTCGGTGCGGATGAGGGATGGATCGCGCCTTTCAGCCGCGCGGTCTATCTCGCCAATTTCGCCGGGCAGAAGGACATCTCGGACGATGCGGTGCTCGCCGGCATCCTGACGGAGCTCGGGCTCGATGCGGAGGCGGCGATCGCGCGTTCGCAGACGCCGGAGACCAAGGCGCGCCTCAAGGCGCAGACGGAAGAGGCGATTGCAAAAGGGATTTTCGGCGCGCCCTCGTTCACCGTTCCCGGCGCGGACGGCGATGAACTCTTCTGGGGCAATGACCGGCTCGAGGATGCGATCCGATGGGCGAGGCGGAGCTGAGCGTCAGCGAAACCGCGCTGGGAGGTCGGTCTCGGGGATCAGCAGGTCGTCGGTGATTTTCAGCCAGGTCTCCTCGATCAAATCAGCCTTGCCCTCGCGCTGTGGGATCGAGCGATTCGGGTTTTTCGAATAATCGGCGAACGCCCTGTCGCGATCTTCCTTCGAGGGCCAGCGCGCATAGGCGACCCAGTCGCCATTTTCGGCGCGATGGAGACGCGAGCCGCCGCCGCCGTGATCGCGCATGATGTCTTGCGTGATTTCGTGCCAGCGGCGCTGGAATTCCTCTTCGTGTTTCTTGTCGACGCGCCAGCGATAGATGACAGCGAACATTCCCGTTCTCCGTATCCCGGTTCAACGACGCCCGCCGGTTCAGGCGCTCGGCTGCGCCGCTTTTTCTTCCCGGAAGCGTTCGGCGGCGCTTTTCTTCACCGTCTCGCTCTTCAGCTGGCCGCAGGCGGCCATGATGTCGCGGCCGCGCGGCGTGCGGACGGGGCTCGCATAGCCGGCGCGGTTGACGACGTCGGCGAATTTCTCGATCTGCGCCCAGTCGGAACATTCGTAAGGCGAGCCCGGCCAGGGATTGAAGGGGATCAGGTTGATCTTGGCCGGAATACCCTTCAGCAGGCGGACGAGTTCCTTCGCGTCCGCGAGCGAGTCGTTGACGCCCTTCAGCATCACATATTCGAAGGTGATGCGGCGCGCATTGGAGACGCCCGGATAATTGCGGCAGGCGTCGAGCAGTTCGGCGATCGGGTACTTCTTGTTCAGGGGCACGAGCTTGTCGCGCGTCTCGTCGTTGACCGCGTGAAGCGAGATCGCCAGCATCGAGCCGATCTCGTTGCCGGTGCGTTCGATCATCGGGACGACTCCGCTCGTCGAGAGCGTGACGCGGCGCTTCGAGAGCGAGAGGCCTTCGCCGTCCGAGACGATGTCGAGCGCATCGCGCACATTCTCGAAATTGTAGAGCGGCTCGCCCATGCCCATCATCACGATGTTGGTGACGAGACGGTCGTCGGAATTGCGGCCCGAGCCCGGCCATTCGCCGAGCGCATCGCGGGCGACGAGAAGCTGACCGACGATTTCGCCGGCGGTGAGGTTGCGGACGAGCTTCTGCGTGCCGGTGTGGCAGAAGGTGCAGGTGAGGGTGCAGCCGACCTGGCTCGAGATGCAAAGCGTGCCGCGGCCTTCTTCGGGAATGTAGACCGTCTCGACTTCGGGGCCGGGAATGCCGGGCTTGTCGGAGGCGAGGCGCAGCAGCCATTTGCGCGTGCCGTCGACCGATTTCTGCTCGACGACGATTTCGGGCCGGGCGACCGTGAAGGCGGCGCCGAGCTCCGTGCGCATCTCCTTCGAGAGCGTCGTCATCTTCGCGAAGTCGGTGAGGCCGCGATTGTAGATCGCGTTCCAGAGCTGGCCGACGCGCATCCTGATCTGTTTTTCGGGCATGCCGTGGAGACGCAGCTCCGCGGCCAGGCCGTCGCGGGTGAGCCCGAGCAGGTTCCGCCGGGCCGTGTTGGTGGCAGCGCCGTCTTCTGTCGCGTCGGTTCGCTTATGCGCTATGTCGAGGCTCGTGGCCATGGCTCATCCTGCGGTGCCACTTCGGCGCCGTTCGCGGGGTCATAGCATAAATGGGGGCTTGCCCGCCAAT
>NZ_DATKFR010000246.1:0-2870 GCF_035511255.1 Parvibaculum sp. | reverse complement strand
ACGTCGAAGGGAATGCCCTGCGCGAGAAAGCTCCGCGCCAGCGCGAGTCCCGCCGGACCGCCGCCGACCACACAAACCCGTCCGATATCCGCCATGACTTATCCCTTGCCTAATGTGAGGAATGCTCATATTTTGAAAATGATAATCCCTCACATTTACTCGAGGCAAGAAAAATCGGAGAGAGAATGGCCGGGAAAGCCGTCATCCGTCGAAAACCCACCCAGGAGCGCGCCAAGGAGCGGGTCGAGCGTATTCTCGCCGCCGCGTCCGAACTCATTGCGGTGACGGGCAGCGACGCCGTGCGCATGAGCGAGATCGCCTCGCGGGCGGGCGTGCCCATCGGTTCGCTTTATCAGTATTTTCCGGACAAGCCCGCGATCCTCCGCATGTTGGCGCTGCGCGTCATGGAGCGGGTGCGCGAGGGGTTGAAGGAAAGCCTTGCCGGCATCGAGACGACGAAAGAGGCGCGCATCCGCGTCGACCAGCTGCTCGAAGGCTATTACGCGCTTTTCATCACCGAGCCCGACGTGCGCGACATCTGGTCGGCGATCCAGTCCGACAAGACGTTGCAGGTGCTCGATATCGAAGATAGCCGGGTGAACGGCAAGGTGGTCTTCGATGCGCTGAAGCATCTGGTGCCGAAGCGCGACCTGCCGCGCTTTGAAGTCGGATGTTTTTTGCTGATGCAATTGACGGGCGCCGCCGTCCGCCTCGCGATCGCGGTGGATCGCAAGGAGGGCGATAGGCTGATGAAGGAATATCGCGCGCTGACGCAGCGCGAATTCGTCGCCTTGCTCGGCGCCTAGCTCTTGCGGTCGAGGCCGGCGCGGCGGTGGGAAACCTCGGCGATGGAAGCCCAATCCTTCTCCGTGCTGCCCTGCGCCAGCGCGTCGAGGAAGCTGTCGCGCAGCACACCGGCGAAGGGCATCGGCACATGCGCGTCCTGGCTCGCGGCGAGTGCGAGGCCGACATCCTTGAAACCGAGCGGCAACGGAAAGCCCGCCGGCTCGTAGCGCTTTTCGGCGATGATCGCGCCATAGCCCTTGTAGACCGGCGAGGCGAAAAGCGTATTCGTCAGGATGTCGAGAAACGCGGCGGTTTCGACGCCATAGGCTCGGGCGAGCGCTGTCGCCTCGCCCATGGTTTCGAGCGCGGCGGCGATCATGAAGTTGCCGGCGATCTTCAGCACGTTGGCGCGCACGGGATCGTCGCCGAGCGGCCACGCCTTCTGGCCGATCGCGTCGAAGAGCGGCGCGACGCGGGATACCGCATCGGGCTTTCCGGCGACCACGACGTTGAGCTTGCCGGCTTCCGCCATGTCCGGCCGGCCGAAAACGGGCGCCGAGACATAACCAATGCCGGCGGCTTCATGGAGACCGGCCAGCTCCTGGGCCAACGCGGCCGAAATCGTCGCGCAGTTCACATGCACCGTGCCGCGCGCGCCGTCGAGAAGCCTGTTGCCGAGAACGATGTCCCGCACCGCGGCGTCGTTCGCCAGCATCGTCACGACGGCGTCGCCACGAAACGCGTCGGCGGGCGTGGCGGCCGGCGTTGCGCCGAGCTTCACGAGCTCGTCGACCGGTCCGCGAGAACGGTTCCAGACGCGGACCTTGTGACCCGCCTTGACGAGATTGGCGGCCATCGCGCGGCCCATCAGGCCCAGTCCGATAAAACCGACATCCATGAGGGCATTCCTTTTCTGCTTTCGCTCCGTCTGCCGCTGTTCATATAGGGCATAGCGGCCTATTTTTCATGAACTCGACGCAATATGAGCCGTTGCCGAAGGCTCACGCGTTCCGTTATGGCCACATCGGAGGTTTCATGCCGAAGTCGCAGATCAGGGTCGGAATAGGGGGATGGGTGTTCGAGCCCTGGCGCGGAACCTTTTATCCGGAAGGTCTCGCGCAGAGGCGCGAGCTTGAATATGCGTCGTCGAAACTCGCGACCATCGAGATCAACGGCACTTATTACGGATCACAGAAACCCGAGAGCTTCCAAAAGTGGCATGACGAGACGCCGGCGGGTTTCGTCTTTTCGCTGAAGGGGCCGCGCTTCACGACGAACCGCCGCGTTCTTTCCGAGGCCGGCTCCTCGATCGAGCGGTTTATCGAAAGCGGATTGCTCAGGCTTGGCGACAAGCTCGGACCGATCAACTGGCAGTTCATGCCGACGAAGAAATTCGATCCAGAGGATTTCGAAGGCTTTCTGAAGCTGTTGCCGAAGAGCGTCGAGGGCCGGACCATCCGGCACGCCGTCGAAGTGCGGCATGAGAGTTTCAAGACGCCGGATTTCGTCGCCCTTGTTCGGGAGCATGGCGTCGCCATCGT
Source organism: Parvibaculum sp. (assembly GCF_035511255.1). Taxonomy (GTDB): domain Bacteria; phylum Pseudomonadota; class Alphaproteobacteria; order Parvibaculales; family Parvibaculaceae; genus Parvibaculum. The sequence goes on along the minus strand of NZ_DATKFR010000246.1, from coordinate 543 downwards.
CACCGACGCCGATTCCGACTATCCGCAGATCGCCGATGCGACGGCGCCCTTCGTCTATGCGCGCATCATGGGAACCAGCGCGAAGGAGAAGCTCGGCTATTCCGGCAAGGCGCTCGACAGATGGGCCGCGCGTGCGCGCATCTGGGCGACGGGCGACGTGCCGGAGGATCTTGAGACCGTGGCCGCGCCGAAGCCGCGCAAATCCGGCCGGGATGTTTTTCTCTATGTCATCAGCGGCGCGAAGGAACACAACCCGGCGGCGGCCATGGCCATCGCCGAGCGGGTGGGCGGTTAAAGCCTGACCGGCGACGCCTTCGATCGCCCACCCCTCACCCTCCGCTCGCTATCGCTCGCTCCTCCCTCTCCCCTCCCGTCCGGAGGTCGATGGAGATCAAGGCGTTTGGGCGGGAGGGGAGAGGGATGTGAAGGCTTGGCTTGGGGCTTGCCCCAAGCCTTAGCCGGAGCAGGGTGAGGGGAGAGGGCCGGAAGCTTACAACCCCGGCACCGGAAATCGCGCCGTGAGCGTCCGCGTGCGGTTCGCGA
>NZ_DATKFR010000245.1:0-5663 GCF_035511255.1 Parvibaculum sp. | reverse complement strand
ACACCGGCCGGCCTGCATCGCGCCGCGGGTTGCAAGCCGCAATGCGGCCGCTGCCTGCCCGACATGGCGGAGATGATCCGCGCTGCCCGGGCCGAAGCCTCTACAGGCGTCTCGCTTGCCTGCGCCCTCTCGCGCGCGGCGGACTGATCCCTCCCGCAATCGTGCCCGGGCGCACCGGTTTCAATTGACCGGGCCCGCGTGAATGCCGACCATGCGCTCCGATGTTTTGCTTGAAGGAGCTGCGGCATGAAGGGCGACCCCAAGGTCATTGAATATCTCAACCGCGCGCTGAAGCTCGAACTGACCGCGATCAATCAATATTTCCTGCATGCCCGCATGTTCAGGCATTGGGGTTTCGAGCGTCTGGGCGACATCGAGTATCGCGAATCGATCGACGAGATGCGTCATGCCGACAAGCTGATCGAGCGTATTCTTTTCCTCGACGGGCTTCCCAATCTGCAGGATCTCGACAAGCTGAAGATCGGGGAGAGCGTGGCGGAAGCGATCGGCGCCGATCTCGAACTCGAGATGAAGGCGCATCCCTTTTATCGCGAGGCCATTGCCTATTGCGAAAGCGTTCGGGATTACGTCTCGCGCGAGCTTCTCGACGGCATCCTGGAGTCCGAGGAGGAACATATCGACTTCCTCGAAACGCAACTCGACCTCATCAAGTCGGTGGGCCTCGAAAACTATCTCCAGTCCCAGATGAAGCCGGGCGAATCTTCGTCCTGAGGCCGCACGGGACAGGCTTCCTTCAGAGCCTGTTCTTGACCCAGCGCGACGTATCCGAAATGTCCTGACCGACGCCTTCGACGGTGCTGCAGGCGGTGACGGCGAATGCGGTCAGCAAGAGCAGAAGGGCGACCAATTTCCTGTTCATCGAATTGACGTGCTCCGTTTGAGGAAGGTGAATCATATTATCATCCGCCCAAATGGGCGGGAATGCGGCGACGAAAGCCGCGCCGCCGCCGGCTGGAAAGATTGCCATGACCGATAGAGCAACGAAATCCGCCGCCGGCCTTTTGCGCGCCGTTCGCGCGGGCGCCCTCGGCACGCTGCTTCCCGACGGATATCCTTGCGTCACGCTGGTGAGCGTCGCTGCGGCGGATCGCGGAAATCCGCTCTTTCTGCTGTCGCGGCTGGCGCTCCACACGCGCAACCTCGCCCTGTCGCCGAAAGCCTCCCTGCTGCTGCGCGACGAAAGGCCGCCCGCCTCGGGCGAAGACATTCTGACGACGGCCCGTCTGACGCTTATCGGCACGGTGCTGCGCAGCGATGCGCCCGCCGACCGTACAGCCTTCCTCGACGCCCATCCCGAAGCGGCGGATTACGCCGCCTTCACCGATTTCGCCGTCTATGCCATGGAGATCGACCGCGCCCACCTCGTTGCGGGCTTCGGCCGCATCGTCGAGATCGGGGGCGAGGAGTTGCACGCCGCGCTGCGCTGACCTAGATCTTCACCCGCGTCGATTTCGGATCGTAAAGCGGTTCGAGATGGATGTCGCAAGGAACGCGCGCCGTCGCCACTTCGAGTTCGTAGCGGCCCTCCAGCATCCAGTCGCGGGCAACACCTTCGGCGCGGCGCACATAGCCATAGCCGATATTGCGCTCGACCGTATATCCCCAGCCGCCGCTCGACAGCCAGCCGACGCGCTCGCCATTCCGCAGGATCGTCTCGCGGCCCCAGAGCGGTACGGCGGGATCTGCCAGCGTGAAACAGGCGAGCTGCTTTTTGAGTGGCGCGGCGCTCTGCGTCACCAGCGCCTCGCGGCCCAGAAACGGCATCTCCTTCTTGAGCTTCACCGCCCAGCCGAGACCCGCTTCGAGCGGCGTGTGATCGGGGCCGATATCGGCGCCCCAGGCGCGGTAGCCTTTTTCGAGCCTGAGGGTCTCGATGGCACGGTAACCCGCATCGGCAAGACCGAACTCCTCGCCCGCGAGCTTCAGCGCTTCGTAAACCGTGAGCGCGAATTCGGTCGGGATGTGAAGTTCCCAGCCGAGCTCGCCGACATAAGTAACGCGCAAGGCGAGCGACGGCGCCCCGGCGATGACGAGCCCCCGCATCTGGCCGAAGGGAAAGCCGGCATTGGAAACATCGTCGCGCGTGACGCGGGACAGCACATCGCGGGCGCGCGGCCCCATCAGCGCCAGCGTCGCATAGCCCGACGTCACATCGACGAGATGGGCGTCGCAGCCTTCGGGAATGTTTCTCTGGATCCAGTCGAAATCATGCGTCGCGAAACCCGTGCCCGTGACGATGTAGAAGCGGCCCTCGGCGAGCCGTGCGATGGTGAGATCGCATTCGATGCCGCCGCGCGCATTGAGCATCTGCGTATAGGTAAGCGAGCCCGGCGCCTTGGTCACGTGATTGGAGCAGATCCAGTCGAGCGCCTGCGCCGCGCCCTTGCCGACCAGCATGAATTTCGCAAACGAGCTTTGATCGAAGAGCGCCACGCGTTCGCGCGTCGCCTTGTGCTCGTGACCGACCGTCTCGAACCAGTTCGGGCGCTGGAAGCTGTAGCGCTCGACCGGCTCGTCGTCGCCGCGCGCAAACCAGTTCGGCCGTTCCCAGCCGAGCTTTTCGCCGAAGACCGCGCCGTTGCCGCGCAGCGTTTCGTAGAGCGGCGAGCGCCGGAGCGGGCGTCCGCTTGCATGTTCCTCGCCCGGCCAGCCGATCGTGTAATGCTTGGCGTAGAGTTCGAGCGTGCGGGCGCGCACCCAATCGACGTCGCGATGCGGGCGGCCGAAGCGGCGGATATCGACCGGCCAGAGATCATAGGGCTGTTCGCCGGCGATCACCCACTCGGCCAGCGCCTTGCCCGCGCCGCCGGCGGACGCAATGCCGAAGGCGTTGAAGCCCGCGCCGATGAAGAGCCGCGGACATTCCGGCGCCTCGCCGAGGATGAAATTGCCGTCCGGGGTGAAACTCTCCGGCCCGTTGATGAAATCCTTGATGCCGACATGTTCGAGCGCCGGCACGCGCATGATCGCGCGCTCCATGATCTGCTCGAAATGCTCGACGTCGTTGTTGAGGAGCGAGAAATGAAAACCCTCGGGGATGCCATCCACCGCCCAGGGCTTCGGATTGGGTTCGTAGCCGCCCATGGTGAGGCCGCCCACTTCCTCGCGGAAATAGATGAGATTGTCGGGATCGCGCATGGTCGGCAGATCGCGCGTCACGCCTTCGATGGGTTCGGTGATCAGATATTGATGCTCGACCGAGACGAGCGGCACCGAGACGCCGAGTTGCGCCGCGACCTCGCGCGTCCATTGCCCGGCGCAGATCACGACAGTCTCGCAGGCGATGGTGCCGAACGGCGTGACGACGCCGGTGATGCCCTTCGCGTCCCGCTCGATCGAGAGCACCGGGCAATCCTCCACGATCTTCGCGCCGTTCATGCGCGCGCCGCGCGCCAGCGCCTGCGTGATGTCGGACGGATTGGCCTGCCCGTCCGACGGCAGGAAGACGGCGCCCTGAACGCCCTTCAGATCCATCACCGGCCAGAGCTCCTGCGCCTCCTTCGGCGAGAGCACATGCATGTCGAGGCCGAAGCTCCGCGCCGTCGTCACCTGACGCTTCAGCTCGATCATGCGTGCCTCGGAACAGGCAAGCCGCAAGCCGCCCGTCATGCGCCAGCCGGTCGCAAGTCCGGTCTCCGCTTCGAGCGCCGCATAAAGCGCGACCGAGTGTCCGAGGAGCTGCGTGATGTTGGCCGAATTTCTGAGCTGGCCGACCAGGCCCGCCGCATGGAACGTGCTGCCGCTCGTCAGCTTCGCGCGTTCGAGCAGCACGACATCCTTCCAGCCGAGCTTCGCCAGATGGTAGGCCGTGGAACAGCCGACGATGCCGCCGCCGATGACGACGGCGCGGGCCTGTGCGGGGACTGAGGTCATGAATGCACTCTAGATCTGACGAAAGGTCTGATAGGCGCGCTCGAACCGCGCGAGGTAATCGGCCGTATAGGCAGCATAGTCGAAGGCGAGCTTCGAGTGGAGTTCGGAAACCATGCTCCACATCGCCTCGCGCAGGAGCGACGCCGCCTTCATGGCCGCATAGCGCCGCCACAAATCGGCATCGACCGGCGCGTCGAAATAAAGCGCGAGCATATGCCGCTCCCGCGCCTCGTCGAATTCGCTGTTCGAGGCGAGGTTCGCGAGATCGAACAGGGGACTGTTGAAGCCCGAATATTCCCAGTCGATCAGCCAGAGCCGCTTGCCGTCATCGATGATGTTGCCGGGCAGGAGATCGTTGTGCCCGAACACGAGGTCGATGCGGCCGACCGCGCGTTCGAGCTCCTCGGCGCGGTGCGCGAGATCGTCGAGCTTCGGCGCATGCGGGCTTCCTTCCTCGCGCAGCCGCGACGCATAGTCGCGGAGCACGTGAAAGACCCAGAAGGCGATGACGGGCCCGCGCAGATATTTCGGCATCTCGCGGTGACAGGCTTTCAGCACCGGCATGAAGCGCTCGACGAAACCCGGCGCACGGATGCCCTCCGCCGTCATCGCCGCGCCACCCTCGATGAAGCGCGCCACGATGACGCCTGGCCGCGCATGAACGACTTCCGGCGAAATCCCGGCGAGAAAGGCCGCCCGCGCCGCGTTCACCTCGTTGAAGCGCAAGACTCCGTGAACGGGAATGTCCTCGCCGATGCGCACGACATAGCTTTCGCCGCTGTCGCTGACGCGAAAATTGAGATTGGTGATGCCGCCCGTCAACGGCTCGGGCTCGACCGGTCCCGACCAGCAATCGAGCGCCCGGGCCAGTGCCCTCGCTTCGCCAACCCGATCCGAACTCACGCCCCCGCTCACGTCCTGCCTCGCTGCCACTGCATCGCCCGCGAGAAGATTGCGCCAGAACGGAAAGGCCAACAAGGGCGTGGAGCGCGCGCCCTCTTCGCCGATCCGATCAATTCGTTAGGTATTTGAACATTTTTCTTATCGGAAGCTTAAAAGCACCCGTTCTTTGATGGAGGCGACGAAATGCCAGCCCCACTCCCGACGGGGAGCGAATGGAGCCCGCCGACATGCAAATCATCGTTCTCGCCTCCCAGAAGGGAGGCTCCGGCAAGACCACCCTGTCCGGACATCTCGCCGTCGAGGCGGAGAGGTCGGGCGCCGGACCCGTGGCGCTGATCGACACCGATCCGCAGGCAAGCCTCGCCCATTGGTGGAATGCACGCGCTTCGTCGAGCCCCGCTTTCGCCAGGATTGCCATCGACGAACTCGAGGAAGGTCTCGACCATCTGCGGCAATCCGGCTTTCGCCTCGCCGTCATCGACACGCCGCCCGCGATCACGCATTCGATCTCGCAGGTCGTCTCCCATGCCGACCTCGTCATCATTCCCGCCCGGCCGAGCCCGCACGATCTGCGCGCCGTCGGGGCCACGATCGACATTGCCGAGGCCCATCGCAAACCGCTCATCTTCGTGATGAATGGTGCGACCGTCCGTGCCCGGATCACGGGCGAAGCGGCCGTCGCGTTGTCGCAGCACGGCACCGTCGCGCCGATCACGCTTCACCATCGCGTCGATTTCGCGGCCAGCATGGTCGACGGCCAGACCATCGGCGAGATCGATCCGAAGAGCAAATCGGCACAGGAGATCGCGGAACTCTGGACCTATGTCGCCGGTCGCCTCGGACGCCTCACCGGCGCCAGCGATCTC
>NZ_DATKFR010000244.1:0-5909 GCF_035511255.1 Parvibaculum sp. | reverse complement strand
CCATCCGGACCTCGCCAGCGGCGAAGCCACACCCGGCTCATATCGCCGGCGTGGCCATGCAAGGCTACCGGACGGCGCTCTGGTGCCGGCGCTGAGCTTCACCGAGACGATGCGGGACGCACGCGGCGACGTCGATTATCTGATCTTCGCACTGCCGATGCCTGCGCTGGAAAAAGCCTGCCGGCTCGTCTCCGACATGACGCCGGCAAGCGGTCTCGATCCGCTCTGGCGCGGCGAACTCGAGACGTGGCTCGCAAGCGTCGGACGCCATGTCGATGCGGAGGTTCCCTTCGCGGCCGCCTATATCGGCTTCCTGCCCTTTCCGATCGGCGACGCGGAGACCGCCGACCATCTCTTCGCGCAAGGTGTCCCCGCCGAACGCTGCCTCGCCTATCTCTATCGGCGGAACGGCGTGCTTGAATTCTTCCCGACGACCTTCTGGTCCTGAGCGGAAACCCCGCTTCAGCGCGAGCGCAGCATATCGGCCATGCGAAAGAGCGGCTGTTCGAGAAGCTTTCGCACCGGCTCCGGCACATCGGTTTCGGCAAGCGCCCGGTTCATGCACATCAGCCACTGGTCGCGCTCGGCGGGACCGATGGCGAAAGACCGATGCGCCGAGCGGATGCAGGGCCTGTCGGCACGCCGGAAATAATCCTGCGGTCCGCCGAGCCAGGCGCTCAGGAACTCAAAGAGGCTTTCCTTGATCGGACGAAGATCGTCGCCATGCATGGCGCGGATGCCCGCCGCTTCCGGCGCCTCGTCCATGATGTCGTAGAGACGCTCCGCCAGACGCCGCACGGCGTCGGCACCCCCCATGAGATCGTAGGGCGTGAGCGCGGCCGGCGCCGCGGCTTCGTCGTCCGTCTGCATATCCGTATCGCTCATCCGCTCCGGCCTCGTGAAACACCGCGACGACCCTCCCATTGCCTGTCGCGGGGGGTCAACGCGGCAAAACGCGCAGGCCGCCCTCCCCACCCGCATTTGGCAGCGGCGCATGAAAAGCGCAGACTTTGACGATGCCGGGCGGCGAGGAGAGGGAGGCGCCGCACGCAACAGCCGATGTAACGCGATGGGAGGCAACGCATGAGCATCGACACGACCGCCAAGACCGAACACAAGACCGAACGCAGGCCCGGCATCGAAATCCGGGCCGTGACGATCAACACCGTGCTGGAGGCGCTCGCCGCCGGCATGCGCGATCTGCGCGCGGGCCTCGGCCACAGCCTCGCTTTCGGCGCCTTCATCGCCGGGGGTGGATGGGTTCTCGTTCTGCTTCTGCTGAAATTTCACCTGCCCTGGCTCGTCTACCCGCTGGCCATGGCCTTTGCCCTGATCGCGCCATTCCTGGCGACGGGCCTTTATGAAATCAGCCGGAGGATCGAGGCGGGCGAACCGCTCTCCTGGGCGTCCATCGCGGCCTCGATCAAACGCGCGTCAGGCCGCGACATGGGCTGGATGGCCCTCGTCACCGGTTTCAGCTTCGTCGTCTGGATGGATATCGCGGCGCTTCTTACCTTCGGTTTTCTCGGCCTCTCGGTGACGAGCGTGACGGCCTTTGTCGATCAGGTCTTCTCGACGCCTTCGGGCCTCGCCTTCCTCCTGCTCGGCAATACGGTCGGCGCGGCGATCGCGCTCACGGTTTTCTCCCTGAGCGTCATGTCCTTTCCGATGCTCTTCGACCGCGACATCGACTTCGTGACCGCCATGATCACCAGCGTCCGCACCGTGCTCGCCAATCCCCGCGCCATGCTCTTCTGGTTCGCGGTCATCGGCTTCCTGACGGCGCTCTCTTTCCTGTCGCTCTTCGTCGGGTTGATCGTCTTCTTTCCGCTGCTCGGCCATGCCTCGTGGCATCTCTACCGCCGCGCGGTGGCGCCAGCGGCATGACGGCGCCCGATATGCGCGCGCCCTACTGCGCCCGCACGCAACTGATCGAGCCGATGCCGTTGGCGCCGTATTGCACCAGTCCCATCGGCGTGGGCTTCGAATGCTCGACGACGATCGGAAGATAGACGTAGCAGATCATGCCGGCGGCCGGGTCGCGCCAGCGCTGGATGAGCGTGTCCTTGAGCGGCCCTGCATATTGTCCCTCGAGTTCCATGTGCTGCAGGGGTCCGTCCTTCGCGCCGGTCGCGCCGGGTGACGCAGTGGCCGGTTGGACGGCCGGCGGAACGGCGGGGTTCACAGGCGTCCCCGAAGCGGTTTCGGTTGTTTCTTCCTTCGGGAATCCACGACCGATCAGCGCGTCTCGTCCCAGCAGGACGAGCGCGAGCGCGACGATGGCCAGCAGCAAGGCGAGCCCCGCGAAAATGCTCGGCATATAGGTTTTCCACCAGGTCATTTTTCCATCCGCCTTCGTGAGCCCTGCTACCAGCCGAACCGTACGCCTGCGCGCACGCCATATGTATTGCCGCCGACACCGACGCCCGCATTGATGGAGACATTGTCGTCGACGCGCGCGATGAGACCGAAGCCCGCGGCATTGGCGCCTTGGAAGGAGCCCCAGTTGGCGGTCATCGCATAATTTTCATGCTCGTTGAGGCCGCCGCCGCCCGCGAGCGCCAGCGCCATTGCGATGCCGGACTGATTGGTATTGATCCGGTCGGAGAGTTTCCGGTCGAGATGCGAAAGCTGGTCGACATTGACCGCGTCGGTGCCCGCGATCCCGGCGGCGACATTGGTGATCCGCCGCTCGCTGCCGGCCGCGCCGACCGACACGGTATTCGCCTCGCTGGCGAGCGATCCGGCACCCAGCGCTACCGCATTGTCCGCCGTCGCGCTCGAACCGCTGCCCAGCGCCGTCGCATTCGCGGCGGTCGACGAGGCGTCATGGCCCATCGCGACGCTCGATGTTTGCGTCGCCTGGGCCCCATCGCCGATGGCGACCGAGTCGGTCCCCGTGGCGCTCGCCGCCGCGCCGCTCGAATTCGCGCGGAAATACTTGCTGTCGGCATAACCCGAGATCGACGAATAGATATCGGCGATGTCTAGATTGATGGTGGTGATTGCCGCCGTGTTCGCCGCGACATTCTGATTGGTGGCATAGAGCTGGCTGCCGTTGATCGCATCGGTGCTCGTCGACGAGATCGTGCCGTCGGCGACGTTGACGATCTTGCGCTCCGCACCAGCCGCGCCGACGGAAACCGTATCGGCCTCGTCCGCAACCGAGCCCGCGCCGATGGCGACCGAATTGTCCGCCGTGGCGCTCGCCCCGTCGCCGATGGCGATGGCCTTGCTCCCGGATGCGGCACTTCCCGATCCGAGCGCCATCGCGCTGGCGCCATAGGCGCCCGCTCCGTAGCCGAGCGCGATCTGCCCGCCATCCGTGCCGCCGCTCACGCCGGCAACGCTGCCCGCGCCTAAGGCGATCGATCCGGTCTCGTAGGAGGTCGCGCCGCCGACATCCTCGTCTCCGCCGAGAGCGAGCGAACCCGCACCCGCCGCCTCCGTAAAGACACCGCCCGCATAGGCATAATCGCCCGATGCCGTGCTCCCCGTGCCGATCGCATTGCTGAACTGGCCGCTGCTCTCGCTTTCGAATCCATAGGCCGAACTGAAATCGCCGGACGCCGAACCGATCGAACCGACGGCAGTGCTCCGGAAGCCCGACGCGGATGCCTGATCGCCGATCGCCACGGCGTAATCGGCCGTGGCGGAAGCGGCATTCGCGCCCGTCGCGTCGCCACCGATGGCAATCGCATTGAGGCCGTCGACATTGGCGTTGTAGCCGATCGCCGTCGCATTGTAGGAGGTGGCCGACACGCTCGCCGAGGTGCCGTAGATCGAAACGCCGGTCGCGTCATTGTCGGTCGCGTTGGCGCCCGTGACGATCGAATTCGCCGCCGAATAGGCATTCGCGCCGATGGCAATCGCATTGGTGCCGCTCGAACTCGCGCCGCTGCCGAGCGCCATGGCGTCCGTTCCCGTCGCGGTCGGCGCCGTGCCGCCGCTCGAATCCTCGGCGAAAAACTGAAAGGCCGAACTCGACCCGAGCGCGGCGACGTCCTGTGCCAGGGAATAGAGCTGGCTGCCGTTGACCGCGTCGGTGCTTGTCGCCGAAACCTCGCCGGCGGCGACGTTGACGATCTTGCGTTCATTGCCCGCCGATCCGACCGAGACCGTATTCTCTTCATCGGCGATCGACCCTGCGCCCAGAGCGACCGCATTGTCGGCGCTCGCCTGTGCGCCTGTCCCCAGTGCAGTCGACCGATAATTGTCGGCCGCGGCGTCGGAACCGAGCGCAAGCGAATAGCCTCCCGAAGCGTCTGAGTTGCCGCCGATGGCGACGCTGCCGTTGCCGCCCGCGCTTGCATCGGCGCCGCCGGCAAAGCTGCTGTCGCCATTCGCGGCCGCGTCGCTTCCAAGTGCGACGCTCTTGTCGCCTTGCGCATTGGCGTTGTAGCCGCCGGCAAGGCTCTGGCTTCCGTCCGCGATGGTGCCTGAACCGACCGCCGTCGCACGGTCGCCGCCCGTTTCCGCACCGACACCGGCGGCAAGACTGAAATCGCCGCCCGCATTGCTGCCGACGCCGAAGGCGCTGCTCGAATCGCCAGTTGCATTCGCCTGGTAGCCGACCGCCGTCTGATTGCTGCCCGTTCCTCCGATCAGGCCGGCGACGCTCTCGCCGCCGATGGCGATGCTGCCGTCGTTATAGGCCTGGCCACTGGTGCCGAGCGTGATGCTGGAGGTGCCGGTCGCGACCGATCCGTCGCCAATCGCAATCGCCTTGTCGCCGGATGCATCGGCACCCTGGATCGCGAGGCTGTTTTGGCCGCTCGCCACCGTATAATTGTCATCGGTCGCGCCGAGAGCGGTCGCGCCGGACGCGCTGGCCGAAGTTCCTGTCCCCAGCGCCACCGACCAGTTCGCGCTGGCCGAGGCCGTATCGCCGAGCGCGACGCTGCTCTCGCCCGCCGCGACCGCGGAGGTGCCCCCGGCAAAGCTGCCGTCGCCGCTGGCGATGGCGCCATTGCCGATCGCCACACTGCTTTCTCCAACGGCCTGGCTGTTCGCACCACCGGCGAAACTCGAATCTCCCGTGGCCTGCGCCGTGTCGCCGATGGCGGCGCTGCTGGCGCCGCTGGCGGAGGCGCTGTTGCCCAGCGCGACACTGCCACCGCCACCCGCGCTTGCATTGATGCCGCCGGCAAAGCTGTAATCGCCGAGAGCCTGCGCGCTGTTGCCGAGTGCCACCGCGGCGGCGCCTTCGGCATCGGCATTTACGCCGCCGGCGAAGCTTCCGTCCGTCGCGGCGATACTCGAGTCGCCGATCGCAACGCTGCTTCCGCCGTTGGCTTGACTGTTGGCGCCGCCCGCGAAACTGGCGTCGCCGACGGCCTGCGCCGTGTTGCCGATAGCGGCGCTACCGATGCCGCTTGCCGATGCGCTGGCGCCCAAGGCTGTCGACGAATCCGCGCTCGCCGATGCGCCATTGCCCAGCGCGACGCTGCCGCCGCCGGTCGCGCTTGCATTGATGCCGCCGGCGAAACTGTAGTCACCGAAGGCTTTCGCACTGTTGCCGAGTGCCACCGCGGCATCGCCCTCGGCATCGGCATGGGTGCCTCCGGCAAAGCTTCCGTCCGTCGCGGCGATGCTCGCGTCGCCGATGGCCACGCTGCCTTCGCCGGTAGCTTGGCTGTTCGCGCCGCCCGCGAAACTGGCATCGCCGTCCGCCTCCGCTCTATAGCCGATGGCGGCGCTGCTCACGCCGTTGGCGGTGCTGAGATTCCCGCCGGCAAAGCTTTCATCGCCGGTGGCGAAGGCGCTGCTGCCGAGCGCCGTGGCATTCTCGCCATCGGCGCCTGCGGTATAGCCGAGCGCGACCGAGTACCCACCCGTCGCACCTGCCCCATAGCCGATGGCGACGTTGTAGTCGGCCGCGTCGGAACCGGCATAACTGTGGCCTCCGA
>NZ_DATKFR010000243.1:0-3889 GCF_035511255.1 Parvibaculum sp. | reverse complement strand
CCGCCCTCGCCCTTGAGATAGGCGCCGGCGATGGCCGGCCCGCGAACGAGCAGATGGCCGAAGGCCTTGCCGTCCCAGGGAAGCTCGTTGCCATTGTCGTCGGTGATCTTCATTTCGACGCCGAAAGGCGGACGGCCCTGCTTCACCTTGATGTCGAGCTTTTCTTCATGCGAGAGCGTTTCCATGCCGGCCTTGAAGCTGCCCAGCGTGCCGAGCGGCGACATTTCGGTCATGCCCCAGGCGTGCCGCACCTCGACGCCATACTCACGCTCGAAGACGTCGATCATCGAGCGCGGCGCGGCCGAACCGCCGATGACGACGCGCTTCAGATGGTCGATCTTCTTGCCGGTCTTTTCGAGATATTGCAGCAGCATCAACCAGACGGTCGGCACGGCGGCGGTGAAGGTCACTTCTTCCGTCGTCAGCAATTCGCAGATGCTGTCGCCGTCCATCTTCATGCCGGGCATGACGATCTTGGCGCCGCTCATCGGCGCCGAGAAGGTGATGCCCCAGGCATTGGCATGGAACATCGGCACGACCGGCAGCACGCAATCGGTGGATTTGAGACCCATCGCGTCGGCCTGCACCGCGAGCAGCGCGTGCAGCACGTTGGAACGATGCGAATAGAGAACGCCTTTCGGATTGCCCGTCGTGCCCGAGGTGTAGCAGAGACCGCAAGCCGCATTCTCGTCGACCTCGACCCAGTCGAACTTGCCGTCTTCTGCGGCGAGCAGCGTCTCGTAGCAGAGCGCGTTCTTGAGCTTCGTCTGCGGCATGTGCGCCGCGTCGGTCAGGATGATATAGCCCTTCACGTTGGGGCATTGTGCTTCGATCGCCTCGACGATGGGCACGAAGGTCAGGTCGAGCAGGATGTATTTATCGTCTGCGTGATTGATGATGTAGACGAGCTGCTCCGCGAAGAGGCGCGGATTGAGCGTATGGCAGACCGCGCCGAGGCCCATGATGCCATACCAGGCTTCCATGTGGCGGCCGGTATTCCACGCCAGCGTCGCAACGACGTCACCCTCGTTGACGCCCAGCCGGCGGAGCGCCTGCGCCACCTGACGCGCGCGGACCGCCATCTCGCCGTAAGTGGTGCGGACGATCGGCCCTTCGATCGAGCGCGTCACCACCTCGCGGTCGGCGTGAAAACGCGCCGCGTGATCGAGAACGCTCGACACGCGCAACGGCCAATCCTGCATCAATCCCTTCATCGTCTCTCATCCCTGATATGTCGGCGGCCCTGTCCGTCTGGACGTAGCGTTACCGCGCGGATTTTGGGGGCAGTCTAGCGGCTCCCCCAGTCTCCGACAACGCCGCCGAAAATACCGGTTTCGACGCCATTTTATTGCCCAATCGGCGCCCGCGCCCGTTAATCTTCGCCTCATCACGGAGAATTGAGGGACGCCATGACCGATACGACCGAGCTTCATTTCAGATCCGCCACCGAGCTTGCCCGCATGATCCGCGACCGCGAGGTGAGCTCGCGCGAATTGCTCGAGCATTTCATCGCCCGGACGGTCCTTCACGATCCGAAGATCAATGCCATCGTCGCGCGCGACTTCGATGGCGCGCGGGCGAAAGCTCTGGCCGCCGACGAGGCGCTCGCGAAAGGCGAGACCTGGGGGCCGCTTCACGGCCTGCCGATGACCATCAAGGACGCCTATGAGGTGAAGGGCCTGACGACGACCGGCGGTTCGCCCGACTATGCGAACCACGTGCCGACGAAAAGCGCCACCGCCGTCGAGCGCATCGAGGAGGCCGGCGCCGTCATCTTCGGCAAGACCAACGTCCCCTATCTCTCCGGAGACCTGCAGACCTATAACGACGTCTACGGCACCACCAACAATCCCTGGAATCTCGCCTGCGGGCCCGGCGGCTCCTCGGGCGGTTCGGCGGCGGCCCTCGCCGCGGGCCTCACGAGCCTCGAATTCGGCAGCGACATCGGCGGATCGATCCGTACACCCGCGCATCTCTGCGGCGTCTTCGGCCATAAATCGACCTTCGGCATTATCCCGAAGCGCGGCCATGTGAGCCCGCCGCCCGGCGCGCTGCGCGAAGGCGATCTCTCGGTCGCGGGGCCGCTCGGCCGCAGCGCCGCCGATCTCGACCTGCTGCTCGGGATCACGGCAGGGCCCGACTGGCATATGTCGTCCGGCTGGAAGCTCGACCTCCCCGCGCCGCGCGCCCGCTCGCCGAAGGAGCTGCGCGTCGCGGTCTGGATCGAAGACCCCTTCTGCGACATCGACGCGGAGAGCGTGGGCCTTCTCACGAATGCGGCGAAGGCACTTGAGGACGCCGGCGCGAAAGTCGACTGGGTCGCGCGACCCGACTTCACGCTGGCCGAGATCACCGAAGTCTATCTGACGCTTCTTCATTCCGTCGTCGGCGCGAATTTCCCGCCGGCGATCAAGGAGCACTGGATGAAAGCGAAGGCCGCGCTTGCGCCCGACGATAGAAGCCACGCGGCGCTCCAGATGCGCGGCGGCACGATGAGCTATGCCGAGCGCATGCCCTGGGAAGAGAAACAGACGCAGCTCCGCGCGAAATGGGCGGCGTTCTTCAACGATTACGACGTCGTCCTCTCGCCCGTTCTGATGCGCCCCGCCTTCCCGCACGACCAGAGCACGAACTGGCACAAGCGCAAGCTGACGGTGAACGGTCGCGAGCGCGACTATATGGACGTGCTGATCTGGGCAGGCCCCGCCGTCGTCTCCTACCTGCCGGCGACCTCGGCGCCTGTCGGCGTCACGTCGGAAGGCTTGCCGGTCGGCGTCCAGATCATCGGCCCGCATATGGGCGACCGTACGACCATCGCGGTCGCCGGCATGCTCGAGGAAATTCTGGGCGGCTTTCGCGCGCCGCCGGGGTTTTGAGTTTCACCCAACCCAAAGCATCGTCACCCCGGGCTCGGCCCGGGGTCCATCTTTGCCAAAATATGGGAAGCGGGAAAGATGGATGCCGGACCGAGTCCGGCTTGACGATTGGCAAGGCGACTTGGCCGCTTTGACACCCCGGCCCAAGGCTCTCATATTACGCCCCTTCCGGCATTGACCCCCCGAGGGAGCGTCCCCGTGACGACTTATCCATGACGAGTTTGAGCAACGCCGCCGTTCGCGATGTCGAGACGGTGATCCACCCCTACACCAATCTCGACGCTTTCCGCGGCGCAGGCCCGATGATCATCGAACGCGGCGAAGGCATTCACGTCTGGGACGCCGACGGCCGCAAATATATCGAGGGTCTCGCCGGCCTCTGGTGCACCTCGCTCGGCTATAACGAGCCGGAACTGATCGAGGCCGCCAACGAGCAGCTGCGCCAGCTTCCCTTCAGCCACGTCTTCGGCGGCAAGAGCCATGAACGCGCCGCCGACGTCGCCGAGAAGCTGAAGGCGATCGCGCCGCACAAGGCGTCGAAGATTCTCTTCTGCGGCTCCGGCTCGGAAGCCAACGACCAGCAGGTGAAACTCGTCTGGTACTACAACAACGCCAAGGGCCTGACGAAGCGCAAGAAGATCATCTCGCGCATGCGCGGCTATCACGGCGTCACCGTGGCCTCGGCGAGCCTCACCGGCCTTCTGCCGAACCATCGCGACTTCGACCTGCCGCTCTCCTTCGCGCGCCATACCGACTGCCCGCATTATTATCGCTATGCCGAGCCGGGCGAGACCGAGGACGAGTTCACGACGCGTCTTGCCGCCAATCTCGAAAAGATGATCATCGAGGAAGACCCGGAGACGGTCGCCGCCTTCATCGCCGAGCCGATCATGGGCGCCGGCGGCGTCATCATTCCGCCGGAGGGCTATTTCCAGAAGATCCAGGCGGTGACCGACAAATACGGCATCTATTTCATCGCCGACGAAGTCATCTGCGGCTTCGCGCGCACCGGC
>NZ_DATKFR010000242.1:0-2110 GCF_035511255.1 Parvibaculum sp. | reverse complement strand
GGGAAACCGAGATCGGCATTCATGGTCAAGGCCGCGAAGCCGACATTCACACGGTCGAGGAAGCTCACCATGTAGAGCAGGATCATCAGCGGGATGATCCGGTGGCTGGCGCGCGCGAATAGGCGGCGCTCATCGGTGGTCAATGCGGTCGTGGGTCCCCTCCCCGGCTTTTGGGCGTGACCATAGGGGAGCGGGGGGGCGCGCGCGAGACCAAATACGCCATGTCATCCCGGCGAAAGCCGGGACCCATTGGCCTCTCGGCATATGACCACGACTGCCGCCACGAGTTGACAGGCGAGTGGGTCCCGGCTTTCGCCGGGATGACAATTATTTTTGAGTTATTGAGGCAGCTTCTTCAAACCCTCGATCGCGGGTTTCGGGGCGCGGGCTTCCGTGAAGAGGCCCCAGAAGGCTTCTTCGGGATGGTGGCCGGCGACGGGGTTGAAATCCTGCGTCCGCCAGGGGGCGTCGAAGGCGGCAAAATAGCTGAAGGCGTGGGATTTCGACGGCGGCATCTGGCGTTCGAGCGCCCGCCAGAAGGCGGCCTGCTTGCCCTCGTCATAACCCATCTCGGCCGGGCCGGTGGGAAGGCCGGTTTCCTTGATCAGGATCGGCCCGCAGAAGGCATCGGCGAGCTTGTCGACGATCTTTACGTCGAAATCGGCCCAGTTGTCGGGACCGGCCGTCTTGAACCAGCTTTCGAAGACCGGATGGACGTTCACCAGCAGGAAATCGAGGTCGTCGCGGACGTCGCTGGAATCGCTTTCGAGAAATTGCGCGAAGGGCTCGGACACGGTGATCGGCAGGTCCGGCACGCGCTCGCGCGTCAGCTTCACATAGCGGGCGAGCTCGGCCCATGTGCCGCGCTTGCCGAAGACGATCTCGTTACCAAGCGAAAGGCCGACCACGAGTTTCGGGTAGCGCTTGGCGAGTTTCAGCGCGTTGGAAAGTTCCTCGGAATCGCCGGGCGACCAGATGCCGATGATCACGGCCTTGTAGCCGAGTTCCTGCGCGATGCCCGGAATGAGTTCGGCGCCGTCGCGGGCCGAATAGGTGACGATGGCGTCGAACCAGGGACGCAGCGTCTTCAGGTCGGCGCGGATGCTGTCGGCGTCGGCGGGCGTCACATTGCCGTCGACCACTTTCAGCGAGGTCGGCGTGTAGGTGATGAAGCGGTCCTTCGCCATCGCGTCCTCGAGACGGTGCAGCGCGGGCGCGACCTTGGCGCGCGGCTCGCAAGGCTCGGCCGCAGAGGCGGCGGTGGCGAAAAACGACAGGATGATGACGGCGATGAGTGTGCGCATGGGCGGAAGGTTAGGCCAGCGGCGGGCGAATGAACAGTGACATTCAGAGCGCGACGAGGATCGCGCCGAGGCCGATCAGGGCGACGCCGATCCAGCCGGTCGCCGACAGCTTCTCGCCGAGGAAGACAGCACCAAAGATCGCGACCATGACGACCGAGAGCTTGTCGATGGGCGCGACCTGCGCCGCCTGCCCGATCTTCAGGGCACGGAAGTAACATATCCACGAGCCGCCGGTGGCGAGGCCCGAGAGGATCAGGAAGGTCCATGTGCGGGCGGAGAGCGCTTCGGGCCTTTTGAGTTCGCCGATGGCGGCCAGGATCAATGCGAGCGTCACGAAGATGACGACGGTGCGGATCAGCGTCGCGAAGTCGGAATTGACGTTCTCGACGCCGAGTTTGGCGAAGATCGCCGTCAGCGCCGCGAAACAGGCGGAAAGGAAGGCCCAGAAGATCCAGGAGGTGGTGAGGTTCATGGCCTTATCTCCTCCCCACGCCGTCACCCCGGACTTGTTCCGGGGTCCAGGGGCGTCAAATGCTCAACCAGCCGCCCCTGGATCCCGGCATAAAGCCGGGATGACACCCATATATTTATCCAGCCCTCTTCAATCGAAAGCTTCGTCCCAGGTGCCCTTGGTCGAGGCCTTGGAATATTCGGTCGCGCGGTTTTCGAAGAAGTTCGCGTGCTCGATGCCGTTCAGCATCTCGTCCATCCAGGGCAGCGGGTTCTTGTCCGTGCGGTAGATGGGCTGGAGGTTCAACTGCGTCAGGCGGCGGTCGGCGATGTAGCGGATGTAGTTCTTCACCTCG
>NZ_DATKFR010000241.1:0-4380 GCF_035511255.1 Parvibaculum sp. | reverse complement strand
AACAGCCTGTCGGTCGCGCTGGCGCGGGCGACCCAGTCGTCGCCGCCCATTCTCGTCGAGTTCCTTTCGCCGCCAATCCGCCGGATCGCCAACGGCGCCGGCGTCGCCGAAAGTATCAACCAGCTCGCGGAGGAACTCGATCAGCACGATCTCAGGCTCTTCGGCACGGCAATCGAAACCAATCTGCGTTTCGGCGGTTCGCTGACGGCCGTGCTTGCGAACCTGATCGAGAACATGCGGCGTCGCTCGGCGGTCGACCGCGAGATCAAGTCAAATACGTCGCAAATACGGGCGAGCGCCTGGATTCTCGGCCTGCTGCCGCTTGTCGTCAGCTCGATCGTCATGACCACAAATCCGGAGTACACGCGCTATTTCATCGACGAACCGATGGGACATACCTTCCTGATCTACGCGGCCCTTTCCGAGGCGATCGGCGCTTATCTGATGCGCTCCATCGTCCGCGTGACCTATTAGGGAGGGCAAGATGCAGAGCACGGCATTCGCTGGACTGATCTGGATCGTCGCCGGTCTTTCTCTCGCGGCGGGGGCCCTCGCGCTCGCGTTTTCGGCTTCGGCGCTGATGCGACAGCGCGATGTGAATACGCGGCTTTCGGCACTGATCGCCGGCGGACAGAGGCGCGAAAACCTCCTTGATATGCTGTTGGACTGGATGGAGAACCTCGGGAGGCGCCTCGTCAGCGACAACGCGGCCGCGCGCGATATCCGCGAGCATCTCGCCAAGGCCGGCTTCTTCCGCCCCTCCGCGCTTTATATTTTCGCCGTTCTGCGGATCGCCTTCGCCTTTGCTATGGGGTTTATTTTTCTGGCTTGGTTCGGAACGAGAGGCATCAATATCGGCATCGGCGTCATTCTCGCGATCCTGTCCTATCGCTACGCCGTCATCGCCGTGAAGTACCTGGGCGAGCGCCGGGCCAGGAATATTCAGCGTGAACTGCCTTCCGTACTCGACATCATCCTGATGGTGCTCGACAGTGGCGTCAGCATCGACCAATGCCTCCATTATGTTACCACCGTCATCGGCAATTCGGCGCCGACAGTCGCGGCGGTACTGACGAAGCATGCGAGCGATGTCGACTCTGGCGTGCCCTACGACGTGGCGCTCGACAGGCTCGGCCAGCGCCTGGCCGTCGACGAAGGGGTCGATTTCGCCAATCTGCTGAAGCAGGCGATCTTCCAGGGCGGCGAACTCGGGTCGAGCCTGCGGCGGTTTTCCGCGGAGCTCGCCGACAGGCGGCTCGCCCGCGCGCGCGAAGAGGGTGGACGACGGGCCACCTATCTCACCATCGTCATGGTGCTTTTCTTCGTGCCTGTTCTTCTCGTCATTCTTATGGGGCCGGCCGCGGTGCGCATCGGTGAAACCCTGACCGCGGCCGCGCATCGCTCCCATTCGCATGAGGTACGATCCAAATGACGCGGGCATTCGCCGGACATTTTCTACCTCTCTTCTTCGTTGCCGCGTTGACGCTTGGCGGTTGCGACAAGCAGAATCTCGACATGCTGGCGAGCCTTTCGCCGCCGAGCAATAGCCGGGATGCCTCGCAGCAATCGCCGACCAAGACGCTTTATCTCACAATCGTCGAAGGTCTCATCGAGCAGGGGCGTTACCGGGCCGCGCTCGGCTATCTCGATCAGTATGCCGTCGAGGAAAAGAGGACGCCGCGCTTCAACATGTTGCGCGGCGAGGCCCTGCTCGGCGTGGAGCGATATGACGAAGCGGCGCAATCCTTTTCCGATCTGGTCGGCACCGACCTTGAGGCTGCGGGACTGAACGGGCTCGGCCGCGTCGATGCCGCGCGCGAGCATTGGGCGGAGGCCGAGCTGAACTTCGGCAAGGCTGTCGCGGCTCGCCCGTCCAGCGCCGACTTTCTGAACAATCTGGGCTTCGCCCAGCTCCATCTGGGGGAAACGATGCTTCCGAAGGCGGAGTTCAATCTCCGCCAGGCGCAGGAGATCGATCCTTCGTCGTCGTCGATCAGGAACAATCTCGTCCTGATACTGATGATGGAGGGCAAGGAGGACGACGCCCGCCGTGTTCTCGACAGCATCGCCGTTCCCCGCGAGCGGGCGGCCGTGCAGAAATTCGCGGCCGACTGGATCGAGGCCCGGCACATGCCGGCGGCCGAATGAGAGGCAGGGAGAGGAATATGAAAGCGGCCTTATTTTTCCGCATTGTTTTTATGGGTATTTCTCTCGCGCTTGCAGCATGCGCGCCGGCGAAAGTCTCTGGCCCCACGCAGGAAGAAGGCGTCATGGCCGCCCAGTATGCGGCCAAACGAAGTGGCGAGGCTCCCGGAATGCAGGGTGCCGAGGCCGACGCGATCTATAAAAATTATCTCGAAAATATCGGAAAGCCGCTGGAAACGAATGATGACCGGACCGGAGTCCAGTCAAGGTGATGGGATAATTAGGATGCATGCGGAACTTTTTCCGATTTGGAAGGGAACCAAGCGGTAGACTGGACGTTGAATGCTTGGCTCACACAACTCCATGAATGACGACACCAGTTCACGGAGGTTCGGAATACAAAGGGTGTCGAGACTGTAAGTCATGCGGGGTGAACCCGATCCTGGGTTCGATTGAGGAGGAAGAGAGAATGTCGATCGTTCAAGTCAAGGCCGCGCTCAAGCGGTTCGCGGATGATGAAAGCGGGATTTCGGCCGTCGAATACGGCCTTCTCGCAGCTGGTATCGCGCTGGTGGTTTTCGCCGCCGCCTCGCAGGTCGGAACGGGAATCAGCACGATCTTCGGAAACGTCGCGACCAATCTGACGACACCCGGCGGTAGTGATTAAGAGGTCTGTCATGTCCATGTGGCGTCTGCGTATGTTGCGTGGCGTTTCTGGCGTGCTCCCGGGGAACCGGGCGCACGCTGGCGGCCGGCGCAGTTTCAGGAGCGACGAACGCGGCGTGGTCGCGATCGAGTTCGCGGCCGTGTCGACGCTTTTCCTGATGATCCTTTTCGGCATTATCGCTTTCGGCTTCCAGTTCGCGACGCGCATCGCGCTCAGCTATGCGGTGTCGGAAGGCGGGCGGGCGGCCGTGGCGGGCCTCAACGACGAGCAGCGGGTCCTCTATGCCAAGGAAGCGATCCAGAACGTGCTCAACGCCTATGCCGGCCTCGTCGACGTCGATCAGACGAATGGCGTGACGGTGGAACCGGATGGCACGGCGGCGAATGGCGATAAGAAATTCCTCATCAGCATTCAGCCGACCGCGCGTTTCGCCTATCTGCCTTTCGTTCCGGACATGTCGAATTTGCCGGCCGTGTCCGCGACCTTCATCGTCGCCGATCCGTCGGGCTGATGCGGGTCTGAACTTGTAGGGGGCCCTTATGTCGCTTGCCGCACCGCGCGCGCCCAGGGGCGCCGCCGGCCAAGACGGCGATCCGCTCGACCGCGCGCTGATCGAAACGGCGGCGGCGATCGCACAGGCAAACGAGCCCGACGACATCCGTGCCGCCCTGTCGCGAAGCCTCGATTTCGTCCGACGCGCCGATCCGACGCTGCGCCACGCGCTTTGCGAAATCAATGCGGGACCGGATGGGCGGCCCGTCATCGTCTGGCAGGCGGCGGACGAGGGCTTTGGCATTCTCGAAGGCGAGACATTCACCTCCTGGTTCGCAAGGGCGCGCCGCAATCCCGGCGACTTCGAACCCGTACGCGGTGAGGCCGGCGCCGGTGTCCTGTCGCCCGCCGGCGAAACCTCCGGCTGGGAAAGTCATGCCGGCTTTTTTGTTTCAGACGGTGCGGCTGTCGAGGGACGGCGGGACAAGCTCGCCGGTCTGGCGCGCATCGCCGCCGCCGCGATCGGCCGCATCCAGCGCCGCCAAGCCGATGCGCTCGTCCAGCGCAGGCTGCAATCGGCCAGCGCGGAAGCCCTCGCATGGCTAGAACTGGGCGTCGATATCGTCTGGGAAGCCAATGCCGACGGGGTGCTGCATTGCCGCCGTGTCCTCAACCGCCGCAACGATCTCGCGCAAAGGCTCGAGGGAATCAATCTCGACGCGCTGATCGTCGGCGGGGCCGGACGCAGCCTGCTCGACCTGCTGCGTTCCGAGGGAAGCGCGCGGCATCTGCGCGTCGCTCCCGCCGGCCGCCCGAACGCCGGAAGCGAAGGGGCCTTGTATGTTTCCGGGTTGCTCAAGGAGGCCGAGGATGGCTTCGGAGATCCCGTTTTCGTCGGCACGCTGACGGCGGTGCATGGCTTTGCGCGCGGCGGAGAAGGCGAGGATGCGGCTTCGGCGATGACGCAGATGCATTCCGCGCGGCGTCGCGAGGAGGAGTTGCGTCTCGAAGCGGAGGCCATGCTGGAAGGGCTACGCTTGTTGCTGGCGAATTCGACCTCGCGCGACAAGCTGGGC
>NZ_DATKFR010000240.1:0-35055 GCF_035511255.1 Parvibaculum sp. | reverse complement strand
TCGCCCAGGAACTGCACGAGATTGTAGGTGAAGCTGTCGTAGTTATCGATCAGGAGCAGCATGATGAACCTATGGCGCGGTAAAACGGACCGCCGGACGGCAAATGGCCGCCTTTGAAGCAAACTTATAGGCCGCAGCGGCGCGGCGGGGCAAGGCGCACGCTTTACGGCCGGAGCCGGGCCGTGCTCGTATCCACTCCTATATAGTGTCCGAGTCGCAGGGTTTCATGCCGCATAGAAAAGCTCTCAAACATATCAGGAAGCTGTGGGCGCAGGCCCAGTTCCGGCGGGATCTGGCGGTCGGCGGCCTTTCCGTCGCCCTCGCGGTCGGTCTTGCGCTTTATTGGCGGGCAGGGCATCAGCCGGCACCGCCGCCGCCTGCCGGTCCCCAGGTGCCGATCGAGGGACACGAGGCACCACCGCCACTGCCGCCCCGGGCCGAAGTGCCCGCGCCGGTCAAGCCGGCCCCCGTCGAGCAGCCGGCCTGGAAGCGCAATGCTGTCGTTCTGGCGACGCCGCCCCGGGCGCCGATGATCGCCATTGTGCTCGACGACATGGGGCCGAACCGCAAGGGTACCGAACGCGCGCTCGACTTGCCGGCGTCCATCACGTTCTCCTTCCTGCCTTATGCGCCCAAGGTTGCGGATTTCGTCAAGGCGGCCCGGGAGCGCGGCCACGAGATCATCGTCCATGTGCCGATGGAGCCGGTGGGCCATGCCGATCCGGGGCCGCATGCGCTGCGCACCGGCGAGACCGACCAGCAGCTCAATGCCGACCTCGTCTGGAACCTCAGCCAGTTCGACGGATATGTCGGCATCAACAATCACATGGGCAGCCGCTTCACGGCCGACGCCAAAGGCATGGCGCTCGTCATGAAGACGCTGAAGGCGCGCGGGCTGATGTTCCTCGACTCGCGCACCACCGCGCAGACGGAAGCCGCGAATGCCGCGCGCGCCGCCGGTCTCCCCACATTGTCCCGCGATGTCTTTCTCGACAATGACGAGGAGGGCACGGAGGTGACGGCGGAACTCGGGCGGGTGGAGGAGATCGCGCGCAAGCACGGCGCAGCCATCGCCATCGGCCATCCGCATGCCGTCACGCTGGACATGCTGGAGAAATGGATCCCGCAAGCCCGCGCCCGCGGCTTCACGCTGGTGCCGCTGACCGCGATCCTGAAATATCACGAGGCGACGTGAAGGCCGTCAGACCGTTGCTGTCAATCCGTCGCTTCTGAGCAACGCCGCGAGCGGCGGCGGGACGGGACGTCCGCTCGTGAAGAGAGCGATGCTCTCGTCGCCCGGTCCCGGTATCGCGCCGTCGAGGATCGAGACGAGCCGCCGTGCGATGGCGGGCGCTGGATCGAGCCACGTCACCGGCCAGGGCGCGACCGCGTTCATCTCGGCGATCAGGAACGGATAATGCGTGCAGCCGAGCACGACGATGTCGGTGCGCTTGCCGTCGATCTCGACGAAGCAGGACGCGATTTCCTGGCGGATGATCTCGCGGTCGATCGCGACGCCGCGCAGCAGGTCTTCCGCGATCGCGGCGAGCCGAGGCGCTGCGACGAGCTGGACGCGCGCCGATTGCGCGAAACTCGCGATGAGCTGGCGCGTGTAGTCGCGTGCGATGGTCGCGGGCGTGCCGAGGACCGCGATGACGCCGGTCTTCGTCTGCTCCGCGGCGGGCTTCACCGCCGGCACGGTGCCGACGAAGGGAATGGTGAATTTGGCGCGAAGCGGGGGTAGCACGAGCGTCGAGGCCGTGTTGCAGGCGATCACGACGGCGGCCGGGTCATGCGCGGCGATGAGATCGCCCATCAGCCGCACGATATGCGCGCTGAGCTCGTCTTCGTTCCAGTTGCCATAGGGAAAGGCCGCGTCGTCGGCGACATAGACGAGGCGCTGCGTTGGCATCAGTTTGCGGATGGCGGCGAGGACGGAGAGCCCGCCGATACCGGAATCGAAAACGAGGACAGGCTTGCCCTCGGGCTCGCCGCTCACTGCCGTCTCCCGCCTCTCGACGCGTAACGTACCGCTTCCTCGGCCGCGCGGAAGAGCGCCTTCGCCTTGTTGACGGTCTCCTGATATTCACCTTCGGGCGTCGAATCCGCCACGACGCCGCCGCCCGCCTGAACGTACATCTTGCCGTCCTTGACGATGGCCGTGCGCAGCACGATGCAGGTGTCCATCTGTCCCGCCGCCGAGAAGTAGCCGACGCAACCGGCATAGGCGCCGCGCTTGTCGAGCTCAAGCTCGTCGATGATTTCCATCGCGCGCACTTTCGGCGCGCCTGAGACGGTGCCGGCGGGGAAGCCGGCGATCAGCGCCTCGATGGCGTCGTAATGCGGGTCGAGTTCGCCTTCGACGTTCGAGACGATGTGAATGAGATGCGAGGTCAACTGCAGCGCGAATTTCTCGGTGACCTGAACGGTGCCGATCTTCGAGACCCGGCCAACATCGTTGCGGCCGAGATCGAGCAGCATCAGATGCTCGGCGCGCTCTTTCGGATCCGCAAGCAGTTCCTCGCCGATTGCCGCGTCCTCGCGCGCATTCTTGCCGCGATGCCGCGTGCCGGCGATCGGCCGGATCGTGACCTCATTGTTGCGGACACGGACGAGGATTTCCGGGCTGGAGCCGACGATCGAGAAATTCTCGAAATTGAGGAAATAGAGATAGGGCGACGGGTTGATGCGGCGCAGCGCGCGGTAGAGCGAGAAGGGCGGCAGCGTAAACGGCGTCTCGAAGCGCTGCGAGAGTACGACCTGGAAAATGTCGCCGGCCGCGATGTAGTCTTTCGCCTTGCGGACCATTTCGTAATAGGTCTCCGGCGGCGTGTTCGATTTCGGCGTCGGCAGATCGTCGGCATTCTCGACCTGATCGACATGCGGCAGAGAACGGTCGAAATCCGAAACGACGTCCGTCAGGCGTTCGCCGGCGCGCGCATAGGCGGCACGGGCGCTGACGCCCGGCTCGGGGCGCACCGGCGTCACGATAGTGACTTCGTCCTTCACGGAATCGAAGACGGCGATGATGGTCGGTCGCAGGAACAAACCGTCGGGCAGGCCGAGCCGATCCGGATTCTGGTTCGGCAGATTTTCGATGAGGCGGATCGTGTCGTAGCCCATATAGCCGAAGACGCCCGCCGCCATGGGCGGTAGGTCGTCCGGCAATTCGATGCGCGATTCTTCGATCAACGCGCGCAGCGAGGCGAGGGCACCGCCGACGCTCGGCTCGAAGGCCTGGGTATCGACCAGAGCCCGGCGATTGATCTCCGGCTTGTCGCCCTGCGTCCGCCAGATCACGTCCGGCTTCAGGCCGATGATCGAGTAGCGGCCACGCGTGTCGCCGCCCTCGACGGATTCGAGCAGGAAGCTGTTCGGCCTCCCATCCGCGATTTTCAGCATCGCGGAGACGGGCGTTTCGAGATCCGCGACGAGCCGTGTCCAGACGACTTGCGCCGCGCCGGAATTATAGATGCGCTCGAAATCCGCGAAAGCGGGTTGAATCATGACGACACCGGCAAGCTCAGGAAAAGACGCGCGTCATTGGGTGTTGTCCACGGCCAGGCTGCGTTCCAGCAACTGAGTGTTGATATTGACGCCGAGTTTTTTCTCGAGGCCCGCGACATAAGTCGTGATCATATCGGTCTGCACGGCGTCGAGAATGTCGTCATGCAACTTCTTGTAGTCCGCCGATTGCGGGTTCGGCTGCGGATCGTTGATCGACTTCACCTGCATCACGAGAAGGCTGTCGCCGAAACCGACCGGGCCGTAGGCAAAGCCGCCCTTTGGTGCGGCGAAGATGCGCGTGACCGCGGTTCGCGAGAAAGTGTCGTTCTCCGAGAACCGCTTCAACTCCGGCGAGTCGAGCGGGCTCCGGCCTACGCTGGTCGCAAGCTTGTCGATGCTCTCGCCCTTGTTACCACGCTCGACCAGCGTCTGTGCCAGCGTGTCGAGTTCGGCCTTGCGCTTCTCCGTCTTCCAGAGCTTGACGACATCGTCGCGTACCGCCGAAAGCGGCTGAAGCTTCGCCGGTTCCACGCCGTCGATACGCACCCAGTAATAGCCACCCTGACCCGTGTCGCCTGGTGGGATCTGGTCGCCTTGTTCGCTTTTGAAGACCGACTCGAGCAGGTCCTTGTATTCCGGCAGGCCCGCAATCTTCTTTCCATCCGCCGTCAGCCCCTTGTCGGACACGCCGGTAAACTTGACGACCTTGAGGCCATTCTTCGATGCGATGTCTTCCAGCGAAGCGCCGCCGGCTCGCGCATCCTCGATGCCGTTCTGGACGTCGTAGACCTGGCTGCGTGCCTTCTCGTCGGCGAGTTCGACGCGGACCTTGTCCTTCATCTGCTCGAAGGTGCTGGCTTTGCCGGGTTCGATCGCGGTCACGTGCAGGATCACCGCGCCGAGCGGGCCCTGTACCGGGTCGCTGTACTGGTCCTGCTTGAGCGCAAAAGCGGCGTCGGCCACGGCGGGCGAAATCATGTCCGCGCGCGCGACCTTGCCGAGTTCGACATCCTTCATGGTCAGGCCGAGTTCGGTCACGATCTTTTCGACCGGCTCGCCCTTCCTGAGGCGCTCGTCGGCGGCCTTGGCGGCCTCCATGGTGGCGAAGGGAATTTGTTGAACCGTGCGCCGTTCTGGAATGTCGTATTCGCCGCGGCGCTGCTCATAGGCCTTGCGCAAATCGTCGTCACTCACCGACAGGGTGGCGGCGAGGTCGGTCGGTTCGAGCACCATGAGCGAGAAGTCGCGTGTTTCCGGCAGGGTGAAGTGGATCGCGGCCTTCTGGTGATAGGCTTCGAGCGTCTTCTCGTCGGGATCCTTGATGTCGCCCACCGCGCTCGGCGGCACGATGATGTAGGAGGCGACGCGCGTTTCCTGCTGATAGGTCGAGATCGCGCCGAGGAGAGTGTCCGGCGCGCGTACGCCTGCCATCAGGACGTCATTGATCTGCGCGCGCTCCAGATAGGCGCGGCGATCGGCGATGAATGCCTTTTCCGTGAGGCCAACCTGCTGGAGCGCCTGACGGAAGGCTGCGCGGTCGAACTGGCCGAAGCCGCTTTGCAGGTTCGGATCTGACGTGATGTTCTTTGCGACAGCCTCGTCGCTCACCGCGAGGCCCATCTGCTTGACGCCGCTGTCGAGAGCCGCCAGCGCGACGAGCCGCGTCAGCGTGGCGTTGACGACGCCGAAGGTCTTCGCTTGCTCGCGTGTCAGAGGCTGACCGAGGCGTTGGGAGAATTGCTTTGTCTGATTATCCAGTTCGCGTTCGAACTGGTTGAGTTTGATCTCCGTACCGCCGACCTTGGCAACGACATCGGACGAGTAGCCGCGGAAAATATCGGCGATACCCCAGACGCCGAAGCTGAGGACCAGAAGGCCCATCAACACTTTCGCGACCCAGCCGCTGGCGCCTCTCCGCAGGGTTTCAAGCATGGGTCGTCTTTCCGTTTCTGAAGGAGGGCATGGCCGGGGGCCGGCCGTTCTGGAAGCGCGGCATGATAGGTGCGGCTCCTTTCCACCGCAAGCGGGCAAAACCCGCTTTCCGATTGATTTTCCTCGCGAAAACGCGTTGGCGAGGAGGCGCCACTCTGGTAAATCCGCGAGCGGCCTAATTGCAAGTTTAACCGGGCTCCCAAAGGCGGGGATAAGTCATGGCGGCAGGAAAGAAAGCACCGCGCATCAAGGCATTGGTCGCGGGTAACTGGAAGATGAATGGCCTGAAGGCTTCAAGGAGAGAAGTCTCGGGGCTTGCCCGACGATTGGCCAAGGCCGGACGGGTCGGATGCGACGTGCTGGTTTGCCCGCCGGCGACGCTGATCTCGTTGCTGAAGGAAGAAGCCAAGGGCTCGAAGATCGCCATTGGCGGGCAGGACTGCCACGCCACGGTATCGGGCGCCCATACCGGCGACATCAGCGCCGAGATGCTCAAGGACGCCGGTGCCGGCTTCGTCATCGTCGGCCATTCCGAGCGCCGCGCCGATCACGGCGAGACCGACACCCAGGTCCGCGCCAAGGCTGAGGCGGCCCACCGGGCGGGTCTCGTCGCCATCGTCTGTGTCGGCGAAACCGAGCAGCAACGCGATGCCGGAGAGACCCTCAAGGTCATCGGCGGACAGCTTGCCGGGTCGCTACCGGATGCCGCCACCGCGAAGAGCACGGTTGTCGCCTATGAGCCCGTATGGGCCATCGGGACGGGCCGGACCCCCACCACAGACGACGTTGCGAAGGTCCATGCGGCCATTCGGGCCGCCCTGGCCAAGCGGTTCGAGGAGGAGGGAGCCGCCATGCGCATTCTCTATGGCGGTTCGGTAAAGCCTTCCAATGCGGCCGAACTTATGGCCGTGCCGAACGTCAACGGGGCCCTGGTCGGCGGTGCCAGCCTCAAGGCCGAGGACTTTTTCGGCATTATTTCGGCCTATATATGACGCCGCGCCGCGGGGCTGGAAACGCAGGCCCGCATGCGCTACAACCCGCCCCGTCGGATCGCCCGAGGCGGCCGCCCAGCCAGAACAGACGGATCGCGAGATAGCATGACCACCATCCTTTTGATTATCCATCTGATGGTTGCGGTGGCGCTTGTCGCCCTGGTGCTGCTTCAGCGTTCCGAGGGCGGGGCGCTGGGAATTGGCGGTGGCGGCGGCGGTCTGATGACCGGGCGCGGCGCCGGCAATGCGCTGACCCGGGCGACGGCTGTCGCGGCGGCTCTCTTCTTCGCCACAAGCCTCAGCCTGGTCGTGATCGCTTCCAGGGGCGGCGCGGGTAACTCCGTCCTCGACAATATCGCGCCGGCACCGGCCAATACGCAGGGGCCCGTCGTCCCGGCACCCTTGGGCTCCGGCCTCGACCAGCCGGCCCCGACTGGGTCCAATACGTCCGGGAATGGTACGCAGGCTCCAGCCGCTCCGGCGGTGCCCAGCGAGCCGAGCGTTCCGCGCGCGCAATAAAAGAACCCGTCCGGGCTCGCCCGGGCAGACGACCCACAGTTATTTTCGTCAGGCAGCCTCACGATGATCGTTTGGCGATCCGAATCGTTTTTTGTTGGTGTACTTTAAGAGCCCATGACGCGGTATATCTTCATCACCGGCGGCGTGGTCTCCTCTCTTGGCAAGGGTCTCGCATCCGCAGCACTCGGCGCGCTTCTTCAGGCGCGTGGCTTCTCCGTGCGGCTTCGCAAGCTCGATCCTTACCTCAACGTCGATCCCGGCACGATGTCGCCTTACCAGCATGGTGAGGTCTATGTGACGGATGATGGGGCGGAGACCGACCTCGACCTCGGACACTATGAGCGTTTCACGGGTGTGCCCGCGACGCGCGGCGACAACATCACCACAGGCCGGATCTATCAGGACATTATCGCGCGCGAGCGACGCGGTGATTATCTCGGCGGGACGGTGCAGGTCATTCCGCATGTCACCGACGCGATCAAGGAGTTCGTCCTCTCCGGCAATGACGACGTCGATTTCGTGCTGTGCGAGATCGGCGGCACGGTCGGCGACATCGAAGGCCTTCCCTTCTTCGAGGCGATCCGCCAGCTCGGCAACGAACTCGAGCGCGGCCAGACCTGCTTCATCCATCTGACGCTGCTGCCCTTCATTCCGAGCGCCGGCGAGATGAAGACCAAGCCGACGCAGCATTCCGTGAAGGAGTTGCGCTCGATCGGCATTCAGCCGGACATTCTGATGTGCCGCGCGGACCGTCCGATCCCCAAGGACGAGCGCCGCAAGATCGCGCTTTTTTGCAACGTGCGCGAGAGCGCCGTCATTCAGGCGATGGACGTCGACACGATCTATGACGTGCCGAACGCCTATCATGCAGAAGGGCTCGACTCCGAGGTGCTTGCCGTCTTCGGCATCAAGGACTCCAAAGAACCCAGCCTCGCGAAATGGAACACCATCACCCACAATATCCGTGAGCCCGAAGGCGACGTCACGATCGCGATCGTCGGCAAATACACCGGTCTCAAGGATGCCTACAAGTCGCTGAACGAGTCGCTGGTTCATGGCGGCATCGCCAACAAAGTGCGGGTCAACATCAAGTGGCTCGAGTCCGAAATCTTCGAGACCGAGGATAGCGCCTATTATCTCGAAGACGTCGACGGCATCCTGGTGCCGGGCGGCTTCGGCGAGCGCGGCAGCGAGGGCAAGATCGCGGCGGCGCAGTTTGCCCGGACCCGCGCCGTCCCCTATTTCGGCATTTGTTTCGGCATGCAGATGGCGGTCATCGAGTCGCTGCGCAACGTCGCCGGCCTCGCGGGCGCGAGTTCGACGGAGTTCGGACCGACCAACGAGCCGGTGGTCGGCATCATGACCGAGTGGATGCAGCAGAACGAACTGGTGCGCCGCGTCGCCAATGGCGATCTGGGCGGTACGATGCGTCTCGGCGCCTATGAGGCGATGCTCAAGGAAGGCAGCCGGATCGCGGAAATCTACGGCACGACATGCATCAGCGAGCGGCATCGCCATCGCTACGAGGTCAATACCAACTATCGCGAGCAGCTCGAAGCGACGGGCATGCTGATTTCCGGCATGTCGCCCGACGGGTTGCTGCCGGAGACAATCGAGATACCGAACCATCCGTGGTATATTGGCGTCCAGTATCATCCGGAGTTGAAATCGAAGCCGTTCGACCCACATCCGCTGTTCCGCTCCTTCATCGAAGCAGCCGTGGCGCAGAGCCGGCTCGTATAGGTCAGAACATGCAGGCGAACGCAGTCGTCAAAGTCGGCAATCTCGAAATCGGCAACGACAAGCCTTTCACGCTGATCGCGGGTCCCTGCCAGCTTGAGACGCGGCAGCATGCCTTCGACATGGCGGGCGGCATCAAGGAGATCACCGACAAGCTCGGGATCGGCCTTATCTACAAGACCTCCTTCGACAAGGCGAACCGCACCAGCCGCAACGCAAAGCGCGGTCTCGGACTCGAACTTGCCATGCCCATCTTCGAGGATCTGCGCAAGGAATTCGGCGTTCCGGTTCTGACGGATGTGCATGAGCGCGAGCAATGCGCGGAAGTCGCGGGCTCCGTCGATGTGTTGCAAATCCCGGCCTTTCTTTGCCGCCAGACCGATCTTCTCGAAGCGGCGGCGCAGACCGGTCTTGCCGTCAACGTCAAGAAGGGCCAGTTCCTCGCGCCCTGGGACATGAAGAACGTCGTCGCGAAGATCGTCGACGCCGGCAATCCGAATGTCCTCGCGACGGAGCGCGGCGTCAGCTTCGGCTACAACACGCTGGTCAACGACATGCGCGCGATCCCGATCATGAAGGAACAGTGCGCATGCCCCGTGGTGATCGACGCCACGCATTCGGTGCAGCAGCCCGGCGGGCAGGGCAATGCATCCGGCGGCGATCGCCGCATGGTGCCCTATATCGCGCGGGCGGCAGTGTCGCTCGGCGTCGGCGCCGTCTTCATCGAGACCCATGAAGACCCCGACAACGCGCCTTCCGACGGGCCGAACATGGTGAAACTCGCCGATCTTGAGGCGCTCCTCACAAATCTTCAGAAATTCGATCGTCTGGCGAAGGCCGCCTGATCCAGAACGCCCTTCAGGCAGCGGCTGAGCTGGTCGCGGCCTTGATTGTCGGGGGCAGGACGAGTGTGGCCGTGGTTCCTTTGCCTCGACTGCTCTGCAACGAGAAATCGGCATGCATGACCTTGGCCAGTTCCTTCACAAGGGCAAGGCCCAGGCCTGTACCCTCATAGCTTCGATTGAGGCCGCTGTCCGCCTGCCAGAATGCCTTCGTCGCGTTTTGAAGCTCTTCCTCGTCCATTCCGATGCCATTGTCCCGCACGCGCAGGACAGCGCCCCCATTCTGCGTCCCGGCTACTTGGACTGTCACGGCACCCCCGGGCGGCGTGAACTTTACGGCGTTCGTCAGAAGGTTGATGAGTATCTGCTTCAGGCGACGCTCGTCCGACTCGATGGCAAGCGCGCCGGGGCCAGGTTTGAAAGTTAGGGAAACTTCGCCTCGTTGCGCTCTTTCACGGACGATAGAGATGCAGTTGGTGCACACGCGCTCGAAATCGATCGGCTGGATCACGAGCCTTTTTTCGTCGAGCTGAATGCGCGAAAGATCGAGTATGTCGTTCACCAGCGAGAGCAGATGTTGGCCCGCTTCGTTGATTGTCTGGGTATATTCCTTGTACTTCTTGTTTTCGAGGGGGCCGAATATCTCCTGCTGCATCATTTCAGAAAAGCCGAGGATAGCATTGAGCGGAGTACGGAGTTCGTGACTCATATTGGCGAGAAACTCGGTCTTCGCCCTGTTCTCGCGCTCGGCTGCCGCATAGAGTTTGGCCTGCGACAGGGCGTCGGAAAGTTTGTGTTCACGGTCATTGGCTTGAGAGCGCATTTCGATAAGACGGCGGTTTACGCGAACGCGCAGGTCCTGCGCCAGAAGGCCAATGACGATCGCCTGCAAATTCATGATCGAAAAATGAACAATTTCGTTCTGGGCGTCCGTGATCGTGGCGGCCAGGTAGAGCCAGACGGCCAAAGTCAACGCATAGGCAATTGCGAGACGTCGGCGAGAAAGAAAGAAGAGACCTACTCCTAAATAGACGAGCGCGAAGTTCGTGGACTGATCTATGTCCTGCATCATCCACATGTGGATCGCGGAGTTCAAAAGGCCGAGGGCGAAGAGAGAAAAGGCGGCATGGTAGGCATGTTTCACGGAGATCCGCCCCGCCCGGGCCAAAAATCCGATGGTGGCCGACAGCAACCCGCTTGCGACGGCAATCAGCGTCATCCGTATGCCTATTGGCGACGGCAGCAGAAATCCATGCAGAACCGAAAAGAGGGCAAAGAGGCTGGCGAGATATATGGAAACCGGAAATACCGACTCGAGCAAAATGGCGTCGAGTTCGTTGCCGACGAGATCTTCCTTTTCAGTTTGCCTGCGAGTCGTGTTCTCGAACCACACTGCGCTTAACTCCTATACGAACGGGGTGCCCCCGTTCGCTGCGGATAATAAGCGGCGCGTGTAAATCAAAACTTAACTAAAATTGCCATTTCATTAACCCCGACCGCGATAGGAGGCAACTCCCTGATCGGGGATCCAGACGCCGGCGGGAAGCTTTCCCGTTTGCCAGAATACGTCGATCGGGATGCCGCCGCGCGGATACCAGTAGCCGCCGATGCGCAACCAGCGCGGGGCGAGCAGCTTAGCCAGGCGTTTGCCGATCGCGACCGTGCAGTCCTCGTGAAAGGCGCCGTGATTGCGAAACGACTGAAGATAGAGTTTCAGAGACTTCGACTCGACGAGCCATTTGCCCGGCACATAGTCGATGACCAGATGCGCGAAATCCGGTTGGCCGGTGACGGGGCAGATCGACGTGAATTCCGGCACCGTGAAGCGGGCGACGTAGTTCGTGTCCGCGTGTGGGTTCGGGACCCGTTCAAGCTCCGCCTTATCGGGGGACGCAGGGATTGCCACGTTCGCGCCGAGCTGCGTCAGCGGGCTTTTCCCCGGTGTTTTCTTGGATGTGCGGGCCATCAGGATTTCTCCGGTCCATCGTAGATGCAGCCTTCGCGGCAGGAGGCGCGGTGAATTTCGACGCGGGTAAGTTCGGGCAGCGGTTTTTCAAGTTCGCGCCAGATCCACGCGGCGATGCGTTCGAGCGTGGGAAGTTCGAGGCCTTCGACTTCGTTCAACAGGCGGTGATCGAGCTTCTCACGGACGCGCATGAGTTCGCGCTCGACGTCTTCGAAATGGCGCACGAGGCCGGTGTTCGGCGCCGGTGTTCCGGACAGCCAGACCACCACACGGAACGAGTGCCCGTGCATGCGGCGGTTCGGATGCCCTTCTTCCGCATAGGGAAGAAAGTGGGCGGCGTCGAAGAAGAATTCTTTATAGATACGCATCAGGGGATACCGATCATCTTGTGTGTTTGGAGCGACAGACGCCATTTGGGATGCGTCAAGCAATAGGCTGTCGCGTTGGCAGTGTTCTTCGCAGCGTCCGGTCCGTCCATGGGCTGCAGGAGGAAATGGCGGAAGGCGAGGGATTCAAAGCGCTCGGGTTTCGCCTTTTCTTGCGGATAGACGAGTTTCAATTCGTCGCCGAAAAGCTGTTTCAGTTCGGCGTCGGCCTTGGGACTGACGCAGATCCAATCGAGGCCTTCCGGCGCGGCGATGGTGCCGTTGGTTTCGACGGCGATCTCGAAGTCGCGCTCGTGCAATGCGGCGATCAATGCGGAGTCGAGTTGGAGCAGGGGTTCGCCGCCCGTGCAGACCACGAAGCGATTCTCACGCGTCTCCGCCTTCCATGTACGCTCGACGGCGTCCGCCAGCAGGTCGGCATCGGCAAACTTGCCGCCGCCTTCGCCATCGGTGCCGACAAAATCGGTGTCGCAGAAGGTGCAGACGGCAGTCGCGCGATCCGTCTCGCGACCCGTCCAGAGATTGCAGCCGGCGAAGCGGCAGAAGACCGCGGGACGGCCGGCATTGGCGCCTTCGCCTTGGAGCGTGTAGAAAATTTCCTTCACCGAATACATGGCGCTCAAGCCTCCGCGGCGGACCAGGCCGCATAACCGTTGGCGCGGAGTTCGCAAGCCGGACAGGTGCTGCAGCCATATCCCCAGTCGTGACGATGGGTGCGGTCGCCGCGGTAGCAGCTATGCGTGTGCTCAATCACGAGTTCGACGAGAGCCATTCCGCCAAGCTGTTCGGCCAGCGCCCATGTGGCGGCCTTGTCGATCCACATCAATGGCGTTTCGATCGCGAACTCGCGATCCATGCCGAGGCTGATCGCGCGTCCGAGCGCCTGCAGCGTGTCGTTTCGGCAGTCAGGGTATCCGGAGTAATCGGTTTCGCACATGCCTCCGACCAGATGCGTCGCGCCGCGTCGATAGCCGAGCGCGGCGGCATAGGTGAAGAAGAGCAGGTTGCGGCCGGGAACGAAGGTCGTCGGCAGGCCGTTTTCAGCCATCTCGATTTCGACGTCCCGGGTCAGGGCCGTTTCGCTGATACGGCCGAGTTCAGGGAGCGAGATCATGTGGTCGGCGCCGAGGGCGGCACCCCAGCCCGCAAACCGCGCCAGTTCTTCGCGCAGACGCGCGCGGCAGGCCAGTTCGACAACATGAGACTGACCGTAGTCGAAGCCGACGGTTTCCACGGATTCGAAGCGGTCGAGCGCCCAGGCAAGGCAGACTGTGGAGTCCTGCCCGCCCGAGAAAAGTACAAGTGCCTTGCCGTTTTTTACGTCCGACATCGAATGTCCGCTCCGTTGCCCGCGTGTTGAACAGGAGGCGGGCCCTTGCGTCAAGCGCAGCAAAAAGCCGTTCCAGGGGGATGCCCTGGAACGGCTTGTCTTGCGAGCCCCGTTTATGGGCCAGGATTTTTCCTCAGAACGAGTAAGAAACGCTCGCCGTGATGAAGTCCTTGTCGGATTCCGAGTTGTACCAGCCGGCACCGAAGTTGTTGGTGTAGCTCAGACTTCCCTTGATGCGGCTCTGATAGTCGGCGGATACGCCGATTTCCGCCGACTTCATGCCCTTCACATAATTGGCAGTGATCGGTCCGGGGGCGTAACCGAGAACGTCGTGCCGCCAGGCGATATAGGGGCTCACCGTCAGCGGGAGGTTCACCGGGTTGCTGTAATCCATCGACAGGATCATTCGATAGCCCGACGAGAAGCTTGTCGCATACTGTGGATTTGTCCGGTCGTTTGCGAGAATGGCCGCAGCATAGGGATTACCTATCGCGCCGATATTGCCACCGCGCGACAGCGGATAGTCGCCTGCATCTGGGACATAGACGAAACCAGCATTGACGATGAAGACGCCGCCATCCGCTCCGAGGAGGTCGGGAATGGGATCGCTGGTGTTAAAGGATGAGATTGTATTGAACTGCCCCTGCCAAGTCTGCAGATCGATGTGTGTTAAGGTCGATTGATTGACGCCAGGCGAATAGGAAAGGTCGCTGAATTTATCCGATGCGCCGCCGGAAAGACCGGAGCTCGCGCCCAGACCATCGATCTGCGACGCATTCATTTGCGTATCCGGCAGAGCCAACGGCATTTTCGGCGTAAGGGTTACTTCACCGGCAAAGGCTACGTCTCCGACGGTCGTGCTGAAGCTCGCGCCGAGCATGTCGATACTGCTGGGGAACTCGAAGAAGTAGGTAGACTCATTTGCACCGTAAGCAAATGCAGCTTGAGCCCCGAGAGACGAACTGCAATCCAGCAATCCGCCCGTTCCTGTGGCCACATCGCTGCAAGCCTGAGCGTAGGTTTTGCTACCGTTGGTGAAGCCGAGAAAGGGCAACCGGCTGCTGTAGCGGACGTAGTAGAAGCCGAGATCAGTCCCGTTCCCCAGATCCTCGGCGTAATAATGGGCTGCAACGCCGAACTGGTTCATGTCGCTTTGCCCTCTATCGCCCGTACGATCGAGCGCAATAGGCACGCCGGTAGGACTGAGCGCCGCTGCAATTGTTGCCGCAACGCTCCCTGGAGCCGCCGCGTAGTCTGGATTATCGACGTTAGGTGCGGAGAGCGCGGGAAGCGAACCTTCGCCGACGATATCGTCCGTCGAGAAGAAGGAGCCGGCGGCGGGCAACTTGCTCTTTTCGTAGCTGAACTGCCAGAAGGCTTCGATGGTGAGCTTGTCCGTGGCCGCGAAGGAGGCGTAGATCATCGGCATCGGCAACATGGCGTTCTTCAGTTCCGAGCCCGGCTGCTGAAGCGCGTTGACATCGAAAGCCTGGAAAGCATTGACCCCGCCGGGGATCAGGAGGCTTTCACCCCAGTTCAGCGCCTGCTTGCCAATGCGCAGCGTTGTCGCATGGCCATCGACGTCCCATTTTCCATAGACGAAGGCGTCGAGGACCGTCAGTTCGCCCTGCATCTGCTGCTGGGCGTCATGCTCCAGCGGGCGAAAATCCATGTCGTTGCGTGCGTAGACGACGTCATAGAAGGCGGTGGGACGAACGAAGACGCCGTAGTTCTGCCACTTGGCTTCCACATCGACCGTTGCTCGCGCAAGCGCGCTGGTGAACGACCACTGGTCGAAATTCAGGTTGCCGTTGTCCGAATTGACGCCCTGTTGGTCGCCTACCGACGTGGCGCAGCCCCCGTTGACGGGATTGATATAGCTGCAATCCCGAGCGCTTGTCCGCATAGTTGCGCCCACCGACACGGTGGTGTCGATCGAGACATCGACGTCACCTACCTTGTAGCTTTCTGCGTGTGCTGGCCCCGCGAACAAGGTTGCCGCAACGGCAGCGCTGTAAAACAGAGATTTCAGTCTAACCCCTTTTGCCTGTTCTGTCGTGACAGGCGACGTTCCCGCCGATACTCTCATTTTGAGGGTTTCTCCCGCTTACTCAGATTCGGAGCCCCCCAGTGGGATCCGAATAGACGGCCGTCGGTTCCGAGGAGGGAGCCCGCAGCCGGGTAGTGGTGCTGACCCTGCACGAATGAGGAGGTGAGGGTCAGTCGTTCTGTTTGTTCTCTTTAGGTGCAAAAAACCTAAGATCGTAAATCTTATAAATAGTTCATACAAAGCTTCGCAAGAGGCTGATCTGCTGACGGGGAGGGAAGCGGGTTGAATACGAAGGAACTGTTGCTCAGCGTCCTCATGTCCGGTCCTGCGACCGGATATGACATAAAAAAAGTCCTCGAAAATGAGGTGTCGAATCTGGTCGATGTGACGATCAGCAACATCTATCCGGTGCTGAACGAGTTGGCCGCGGAAGGCTTGGTCGATTGTGAGCGGGTGGAGCAGGAAAATCGACCGAACAAAAAGGTCTATGCGATCACCGAAGCGGGACGGTCGGTTTGCCTTCGCGCGCTGATGTCCGAGCCTGCGCGCCACAAGCTGCGCTCTGAGTTCATGTTCATCCTGAGTTTTGTGCCCTATCTGCCGAAGGCCCGGATCCGTGAACTGCTCGATCAGCGAATCGCTGAAATCGAAGAAACGCAGGCGAGTCTCGACGTGCTGGACGAAAAAAGCGTCGATTCCAGACGCCCATCTCCTCCAGGCCAGTTGTTCTGCATCGGGATGGGGCGGGCGATGCTCGAAGCCGAACGCAGTTTTATCGATCAGAACAGGGACTGGCTGTTGAAGGTCGCGCCGGACGAAGCGGCGATGAAGGAACTC
Organism: Parvibaculum sp.; assembly: GCF_035511255.1. Lineage (GTDB taxonomy): Bacteria > Pseudomonadota > Alphaproteobacteria > Parvibaculales > Parvibaculaceae > Parvibaculum. The sequence continues at coordinate 18,954 of NZ_DATKFR010000240.1, read as the reverse complement.
ACGACGATCTGAGGTTCTGGAGCGGGAGCTCGGGGTCTGATTACGTCTGTATACGGACGATAGTGTTCGGCCGGATTCCGGCGGGCGTCTTGCGGCTCTCGAAGGGCAACGGGCGGTACCGGTTCGAAATGCGGTTCGCCCTTAGTGCCCGGGACATCCGGAATCCGGTGGCAATTTAGCGATTTCGGGGTCCCGGGCCCCTTCCACTGGGCGGTCCTCTCCGATAAAACGCGATGCCCGGGAGCCGTCTGGCACCGCGGAAAGCCTTCAAACGGAGCGGAGATCGAGACGCCATGTCTGCCATCATCGACATTATCGGCCGTGAAATTCTGGACAGCCGCGGGAACCCGACGGTTGAGGTCGACGTGCTTCTCGAAGACGGGTCGCTCGGGCGAGCGGCGGTTCCATCGGGAGCCTCGACAGGCGCCCATGAGGCTGTCGAGCTGCGTGACGGCGGCGCTCGATACAAGGGCAAGGGCGTCCGCAATGCGGTTGCCGCGGTCAACGGCGAAATCTTCGATGGTATCGGCGGGATGGATGCGGCCGAGCAGATCGCGATCGATCGCGCGATGATCGAACTCGACGGGACGCCGAACAAGGCACGCCTCGGCGCCAACGCCATTCTCGGCGTATCGCTCGCCATTGCGAAGGCGCAGGCCATTTCGCAGGGGCAGCCGCTTTTTCGTTATGTCGGCGGCCCTTCGGCGCGCATTCTGCCGGTGCCGATGATGAACATCGTCAATGGCGGACAGCACGCGGACAATCCGATCGACATCCAGGAATTCATGATCATGCCGGTCGCGGCCGAGAGCTTTGCCGACGGGTTGCGCATGGGCGCCGAGGTTTTTCATACGCTCAAGAGCGAATTGAAGGCCGCTGGCCACAATACCAACGTCGGTGACGAAGGCGGCTTCGCACCCAATCTCGCCTCGACGGAAGAGGCGATCGGCTTCGTCATGAAGGCAATCGAAAAGGCGGGTTACAGACCCGGCCACGACATCTACCTTGCGCTCGATGCCGCCTCCACCGAGTTCTACAAGGGCGGCGTCTACAACCTTGAAGGCGAGGGCAAGAAGCTCGATGCCGGCGCCATGGTCGAGTATTGGAAGAATCTCGTGAACCGCTATCCGATCATCTCGATCGAGGACGGCATGGCGGAAGACGACTGGGATGGCTGGAAGATGATGACCGAAGCGCTGGGCGACAAGGTCCAGCTCGTCGGCGACGATCTCTTCGTCACCAACCGGCGTCGTCTTGCCGACGGGATCTCGAAGGGAGTTGCGAATTCCATTCTGGTAAAGGTCAACCAGATCGGCTCGCTCACTGAAACTCTGGAGTCGGTCGAACTTGCGCACAAGGCGAGCTACACCGCCGTGATGTCGCATCGTTCGGGCGAAACGGAAGATTCGACCATCGCCGATCTCGCGGTCGCGACCAATTGCGGACAGATCAAGACGGGATCGCTCGCGCGCTCCGACCGGCTGGCGAAGTACAACCAGCTTCTTCGCATCGAGGAATTGCTCGGCACGACCGCCGAATATGCTGGCCGCGACATTCTGAAGCGGTGAAGCGCGGGAGACTGAAGCGCTGCGTGGGGAGCGCGCTCACCGTTTTCTGATCGCCTTCAGCATGAAGGCCGACAGGGCGGCGGCCTGTTCAATCAGGCTTTCGCCGTGGTATTGCGCCACCATGATCGGGTTGTGAAACTTCAGCATGGCCGAGGTCATGACGGCTGCGGTGTGTTCGACATCTTCGATTTCGAACTCGCCGCTGTCGATTCCGTCTCGCAGGATGGTGGCAAAAATGTCGGTCAGCGTCTTTTCGTGTCGCGCGACGATGGGCCAGCGTTCTGTGGTCGCGGCGACGCAAGTCTCATGCACTTCGCCGTCGCGCGTGTAGCGGTCGCGATTGAACTCGTGAACGCCGAGAACGAAGTCGTGTACTCGTTGGGGGGCTCCGACAGACCGGCTTGCGATCGCTCGCGCGTTTTCCTCCGCCATCGAGAGCCAGATTTCCGATACGGCTTCGATCAGGGCGGCCTTTGTCGGGAAAAAACGATAGATATTGGCCGGCGACATGCCGCAATGCTTCGCCACATCCGCGACCGTGGTCTTGATGTGGCCGTGCCGCTGAATCTGCGCTGACGCCGAGGCGACAATGCGGTCCCGCGTGTCCTCCATGACACTCATCTGCGCCATTCCTCCCCAGTAACGGCTGATGAAAATTATCACATTGACAGGGGGCCACAAGCTAGGTGTGACATACCTATAAGCGTCAACCCCCAAGGGTAGATGACGCCGCCGTCATGTTGATTGTTGACAAAAAACGATTATTATCAGTCAATAGTCAAAGAAAATTAGAACACACGCTCTGTTAGTAGAGTCGGAGAGGGAGGTTTCATTCGATGAAGGTGTCGAAATTCGTCATTGCGCTCGCCTTATGCGCGCCAGTGGCTGCCAATGCGGGCGTGCCCGACAATCAGGCCAACCGGTTGGGAAATGACCTGACGCCGATCGGCGCCGAAAAGGCGGGCGAGGGTGATATTCCGGCCTGGACGGGAGGCCTGACCTCCGTGCCGGCCAATGTCAGCTATAAGGCCGGCGACCATCTCCCGGATCCCTTTGCAAGCGACCCGATCAAATACACGATCACGGCCGCGAACGCGGGCCAGTACGCCGCCATTCTGACGGACGGCCAGAAGGCGATGCTGAAGACCTATCCGGACTACAAGTTCAACGTCTACCAGACACGCCGTTCCTGCGCGTATCCGGAGAACGTCTACGCAGCGACGAAGAACAACGCCAAGGTCGGCGAACTCGTCGGCGGCGGTTCGGGCGTCGCGGGCGCGATCATGGGCTTCCCGTTCCCGGTCGTGAACAACGCGTTCGAGATCATGTGGAACCACACGCTGCGCTATCGCTCCTACAAGGTGACGCGCCAGTTTGCTGCTGCGCCGGTCACGCGCGGCGGCGACTACACGCTGACGATCGTGCAGGACGAAGCCCTCTTCCCCTGGTCCGATCCGACCAAGAAGAAGGCCGAGGAGCTCAACAACATCTCGCTCTACTACCTCTCGAACACGATCGCGCCGGCTCGTGAAGCGGGCAATGTGATCCTCGTTTTCGACGCCCTGAACGCGACGCTCAACGGCGGTCGTCAGGCCTGGCAGTACAGCCCCGGTACGCGTCGTGTGCGCCGCGCGCCGAACATCTCCTATGACAATCCGGGCACGAACTCGGACGGTCTATCGACGTCGGACGCCTTCGACGGCTTCAACGGTGCGCTCGATCGCTACGACTGGGCGGTCATCGACAAGAAGCCCCAGCTCATTGCGGCCAACGACTACAAGGCTGAAGCGACGAAGTATGCGGACTTCCTGAAGCCGGGTCACCTCAATCAGGACGTGATCCGTTACGAAGTGCATCGTACCTGGAACTTCGAAGCGAAGCTGCGGCCGAACACGCGTCACGTCTATGCGCGCCGCGTCTATCACAATGACGAAGATGCCTGGCAGGTTGCGTCGGCTGAACTCTATGACGGTCGCGGCGAACTCTGGCGTGTGCAGGAGATTCAGCAGATCCAGCGCTACAACGTGCCGCTCTGCAACTCCGGCACCGAAGTCGTGTACGACCTGCAGGCGACCCGCTATCTCGCCCTCGGCATGCAGAACGAAGAGCCGGCGATCAACTACTTCGCCGACGAGTTGGATCCGAGCCGCTATACGCCGAATGCCATCCGGCAGTTGGGTGTGCGGTAATTCCCTCCACGGTCTTATCGCTAAACTGGGCTGCGTCACCGAGGTGACGCAGCCCTTTTTTATGCGGTTTCGTCTCGTGTGAGTCCGATTTGCAACGCTGCATTGGCGGCTTCATTGCTGCCCGCATGAGTTGTTGACGAGTGGAATCCGACTGTGATTCTTTAGCTTTCATGAATGACATGGGTTTGATTCGTACGAGGGAACCGCTGCGGCTGAGGCACGCTCTGGTTCCGCTCGTCTGCATCATTGTCATCAGCTACTTCGCCTATCACGCCGTTTACGGACGCCATGGCTTCATTGCCTGGCTCAGTCTGCAGAACCAGGTCGATACGCTCGACCAGCAGCTTGCCGAAGTACGCGGTGCACGAGAGCAGCTTGACCGGCAGGTGGCGTTGCTGCGTACGGGCAGCCTCGACCCCGATCTCCTCGACGAGCGCGCTCGGGCGACGCTGGGCTTTGCAAATCCGAATGACATCGTGATATTTCGCGAACGGCCGACGTCGGGCGAAGCTGTTCCATCGCGCTAAGTCCTTGGCGACGCAGCGGATTTAACCAAATTCTGGTTAATTCATGTTTTCTGCTTTGAAATCATACATTTACGTTGGGGCTCTAGTATCCTCCCGCTGAGGCATTCCGCGATGCGTCGCATCCAATCGGCCGCTCGCGGGTTCTGGATCTGAAAACTGAAGCGGAAGACCCATGGCTCCGAAACCAAAACGGCCTGCGAAGCAGGCAAGCGCCAAACCCGCCTCTTCGAAATCTGCCGGCAAGAAAACCGCTAGAAGCGACGAGCCGCCAGGCCTCTCCGGTCAAGAAGATCTGAAGGCTTATCGCGAGATGCTGCTGATCCGGCGCTTCGAAGAGAAGGCGGGCCAGATGTACGGCATGGGGCTCATCGGCGGCTTCTGCCACCTCTATATCGGTCAGGAAGCGGTCGTTGTCGGCTTGCTGGGCGCGGCCAGGCAGGGCGATCAGATCGTCACCGGCTACCGCGACCATGGGCACATGCTCGCTTGCGGCATGGACCCGAAGGGCGTCATGGCGGAGCTGACCGGACGCTCGGGCGGCTATTCGAAAGGCAAAGGCGGCTCGATGCACATGTTCAGCGTCGAGAAATGCTTCTACGGCGGCCATGGCATTGTCGGCGCGCAGGTGCCGATCGGAACGGGGCTTGCCTTTTCCAACAAATATCGCGGCAACGATCATGTCAGCCTCACCTTCTTCGGCGACGGGGCCGCGAACCAGGGGCAGGTCTATGAGAGCTTCAACATGGCGGAGCTCTGGACGCTGCCGGTCATCTATGTGATCGAGAACAATCAATATGCGATGGGCACCTCGGTCGCGCGCGCTTCGGCGCAGACGAACCTCTCCAAGCGCGGCGTCAGCTTCAACATTCCGGGCGAACAGGTCGACGGCATGGATGTGCGGGCTGTGCGCGCCGCCGCGCTGAAGGCGATGGAATGGTGCCGGGCGGGCAAGGGTCCCTACATCCTCGAGATGATGACCTATCGCTATCGCGGCCATTCGATGTCGGATCCGGCCAAGTACCGCGCCAAGGAAGAGGTCAACAAGATGCGGCAGGAGCACGATCCGATCGAGCAGGTGCGCCACCGGCTGCTGGACGCCGGCATGAGCGAGGACGAGTTGAAGGATATCGACAAGGACATTCGCGCGATCGTCAACGAGGCGGCTGAATTCGCGCAGCAGAGCCCGGAACCCGATCCGGCGGAACTCTGGACCGATGTGCTCGCGAAGGAAGATCACGCGGCGGTGGGAGCCTGATCATGGCGACGAATATTCTGATGCCGGCCCTTTCCCCGACGATGGAAGAGGGTACGCTGGCGAAGTGGCTCGTCAAAGAGGGTGACGAAGTTCGCTCCGGTGACGTCATCGCCGAGATCGAGACCGACAAGGCGACGATGGAAGTCGAGGCGGTCGATGAGGGCAAGGTCGCGAAGATCGTCATTCCCGCCGGCACCGAGAACGTGAAGGTCAACACGGTGATTGCGGTGCTGGCCGGCGAAGGCGAAAGCGCCGGCGATGTTCAGACTCCGAAAGCACCGGCTCCCGCGCCGGTTACGCCGCCGAAGACCGAACCGGGGCAGGGCGAGGCGACGAGCCGCGAAAGCGGCGAGAAGACAAGAGCCGAGCCGGACGCGCCGCGGGTCGAGGTCAAAGGCGACCCCGACATTCCGGCCGGCACGGAGTTCATCTCGCAGACCGTCCGCGAAGCGTTGCGCGACGCGATGGCCGAGGAGATGCGCCGCGACGCCAGCGTTTTCGTGATGGGCGAGGAGGTCGCGCAGTATCAGGGCGCCTACAAGGTCACGCAAGGGTTGCTGGAAGAGTTTGGCGCGGCGCGCGTTGTCGATACGCCGATCACCGAACACGGCTTTGCCGGCCTCGGCGTCGGCGCGGCCTTCGCGGGGCTTCGTCCTATCGTCGAGTTCATGACCTTCAACTTCGCCATGCAGGCGATGGATCAGATCATCAATTCGGCGGCGAAGACGCGTTATATGTCAGGGGGGCAGATGGGTGCGCCTATCGTGTTCCGCGGGCCGAATGGTCCGGCGGCCCGTGTTGCCGCGCAGCATAGCCAGGATTATTCGTCCTGGTACGCACATATTCCGGGGCTCACCGTCATCGCGCCCTATTCGGCGGCGGATGCGAAAGGTCTTCTCAAGGCCGCGATCCGCGATCCCAATCCGGTGATCTTTCTCGAAAACGAAATCCTCTATGGCAAGAGCTTCGATGTGCCGAAACTCGACGATTACGTGCTGCCAATCGGCAAGGCGCGCGTTCTGAAGGAAGGCACGGATGTGACGCTCGTCTCGCACAGCCACGGGCTCACTTATTGTCTCGATGCGGCGGCCAAACTCGAAGCGGACGGCATCAATGCCGAAATCGTCGATCTGCGCACGATCCGGCCGCTCGACATCGACACGATTATTGCCTCGGTCAGGAAGACGAACCGGCTCGTCACCGTCGAGGAGACATGGCCGGTCTGCGGCATCGGTGCCGAGATTGCGGCGCAGGTGCAGGCCAAAGCCTTCGACTGGCTCGATGCGCCGATCCTTCGCGTGACGCAGAAGGACGTGCCGATGCCTTATGCGGCCAATCTCGAAAAGCTGGCGTTGCCGAGCGCGGATGAGGTGGTGGAGGCCGTCAAGGCCGTCTGCTACCGTCAGGGGGCCTGAACCATGCCGACACCCATTCTGATGCCCGCGCTTTCGCCGACGATGGAAGAAGGCAAGCTCGCGAAATGGCATGTGAAGGAGGGCGACAAGGTCGTCTCCGGCGATGTCATCGCGGAAATCGAGACCGACAAGGCGACGATGGAGGTCGAGGCGGTCGATGAAGGCCGCATCGGCAAGCTTCTCGTGCCGGAAGGTGCCGAGAATGTACCGGTCAACAAGCCGATCGCGATGCTGCTTGGCGAAGGCGAGGATGCGAGCGCGTTGAAGGATGCAGCGCCAACGCCTCCGCCAGCGAGCGCCGAGGCACCCAAGCGGGAAACCAAGCCCGTCGCACCATCCCCAACTCCCGCACCGCCGACGGAAGAGAAGGCAATGCCGGTGCCGCCCGTAACGGCGTTGCCACCGCGTCACGATCAGAACGGCAGTCGGATTTTCGCGTCACCGCTGGCGAAGCGGATTGCCAAGGAGAAGGGCGTCGACCTAGCAAGTGTCGCTGGTTCCGGCCCGCGCGGACGCATTGTGAAAGCAGATGTCGAGAGTGCAAAACCTGGCATGGCGCCGCCGCGTGCCGCGGTGCCGGGTGGCGCTGCGCCAACGGCTATCGGACCGTCGATCGATCCGCGAGCCTTCTACGAAAAGGACTCCTATGAAGAAGTGCCGCTCGACAGCATGCGGCGCACCATTGCGCGGCGTCTGGCGCAAGCGATGCAGGAGATCCCGCATTTCTACCTCACCATCGATTGCGAACTCGACGAGCTGTTTCGTGTGCGCAAGCACCTGAACGAGACGGGCGGGATCAAACTTTCGGTCAATGATTTCCTGATCCGCGCCTCCGCGCTCGCGCTGATGAAGGTGCCGAATGCGAATGTCAGCTTTGCCGGCACCTCGCTTCTGAAACACAAACATGCCGATATCGGCATTGCCGTGGCGCTCGAAGGCGGACTTATCACGCCGATCATCCGCAACGCGGAGACGAAAGGCCTCGCCGAGATTTCGGCGGAAGCGAAGGAGCTTGCCGAGCGGGCGCGAAACAAGAAGCTGAAGCCGCAGGAATTCGAAGGCGGCAGTTTCTCGATTTCCAATCTCGGCATGTTCGGTATCAAGAACTTCACGGCAGTCATCAATCCGCCGCAGGCCGCGATTATTGCCGTCGGCAAGGGCGAGGAGCGGGCCGTTGTTCACAACGGCAAGATCGAGACGGCGACCGTCATGACGGTGACCATGTCCTGCGATCATCGCGCTATCGACGGTGCACTGGGTGCGCAGTTCCTCGAAGCCTTCAAGGCCTACGTCGAATATCCGCCTTCAATGCTGCTCTAGGGAAACTCAACGATGGCCGATACCAGCTACGATCTCGTCATCATCGGGTCCGGTCCGGGCGGTTATGTTGCGGCGGTGCGCGCCGGGCAGCTCGGGCTGAAGACGGCCATCGTCGAGCGCGAGGCGCTGGGCGGCATCTGCCTCAATTGGGGTTGCATCCCGACCAAGGCGCTGCTGCGCTCCGCCGAGATCTATCACTCGCTGCATCGGCTCGAGGAGTTCGGGCTGAAGGCCGGCAACATCTCCTATGATGCCGCCGCCGTGGTGAAACGCAGCCGTAAGGTCGCCGAGACGCTGTCGAACGGCGTCAAGTTCCTGATGAAGAAGAACAAGGTCGACGTCATCGAGGGAACGGCGAAGCTTGCCGGTTCCGGCAAGGTGGCGGTCGACGGCAAGGCCGGCAAGAGTGAGCTCACGGCGAAGAACATCATTCTGGCAACCGGCGCGCGGGCGCGGACGCTGCCGGGGCTGGAGCCCGACGGCAAGCTCGTCTGGACCTATCGCGAGGCGATGGTGCCGCCTTCGATGCCGAAGTCGCTGCTGGTGATCGGCTCCGGCGCCATCGGCATCGAGTTCGCCAGTTTCTACCGGGCCTTCGGCGCGGAGGTGACCGTGGTCGAGGTGATGGACCGCATCCTGCCGGTCGAGGACGCCGAGATTTCCGATCTCGCCGCCAAGGCCTTCAAGAAGCTCGGCATGACCATTCTGACGTCTGCCAAGGTCGAGAAGCTCGACAAGGGTGCGGACAGCGTGACCGCGACGATCGCGACCAGGGACGGAAAGTCGCAGCGGGTGACGGCCGAGCGGGTCATTTCGGCGGTCGGAATCACCGGCAATGTCGAGAATATCGGGCTCGAACAGGCAGGCGTTAAGGTCGATCGGGGCCATGTCGTCGTCAACCAATGGCTGGAGACCGGTGTCAAAGGCATCTATGCCATCGGAGATCTCGTCGGCGCACCCTGGCTTGCGCACAAGGCGATGCATGAGGGCGTGCTGGCCGTGGAGCACCTGGCTGGCGGCAAGGGGCTCCATCCGCTGGATGTCACAAAAGTGCCGGGTTGCACCTATTCCTACCCGCAAATTGCCAGTGTCGGCCTCACCGAGGCCAAGGCAAAGGAAGGCGGCCGTGAGATCAAGGTCGGCCGGTTCCCCTTCAGGGGCAATGGCAAGGCGATTGCGCTGGGCGAGCCGGACGGGTTGGTCAAAACGATCTTCGACGCCAGGACGGGCGAGCTTCTCGGTGCCCATATGATCGGGGCGGAGGTGACAGAACTCATCCAGGGCTATACGGTCGCCCGAAATCTCGAAGCCACCGAAGCAGAGCTGATGCAAACCATCTTCCCGCACCCCACTCTCAGCGAGACGATGCACGAGTCCGTGCTTGACGCTTTCGGCCGCGCGCTCCACATCTAACGCGCATCATGATTGAAATTCTTTCCAGCCCGGAAAACTGGGCCAGTCTGCTGACGCTGACGATCCTCGAGATCGTTCTTGGCGTCGACAATCTCATCTTTCTGTCGATTCTCGCCTCCCGTTTGCCACCGGAAAAGCAGAAGCGGGGGCGCCGCCTCGGTCTCGCCGCAGCGCTGGTCACCCGGCTTGCCCTGCTGGCTTCGGTCGCCTGGATCGTCACGCTCAGCCAGCCGATCTTCACGGTCGGCGAGATGGGGATCTCCTGGCGTGATCTCATTTTGTTCGTCGGCGGTCTCTTCCTGATCGCGAAATCGACGCTTGAAATCCATCACGCAGTGGAAGGCGGCGAGGAGGGTGGCCACAAGATCGCGGTCAAGGCGCCCGGCCTCTGGTCGGTCGTGGCGCAGATCGGCATCATCGATATCATCTTCTCGCTCGACACCGTCATGACGGCCGTCGGCATGTCCGATCACTTCGAGATCATGGCCTTTGCGGTCCTTGCGGCGGTCGCCGTGATGATCTTCGCGGCGGAACCGGTCGGGCATTTCGTCGAACGACATCCGACGGTCAAGATGCTGGCGTTGAGCTTCCTGATCCTGATCGGCGTTTCACTGGTCGCCGATGCGCTACACTTCCATATTCCCAAAGCCTATCTCTACTTCGCGGTCGCTTTCTCGATCGGCGTCGAGTCGCTCAATCTCTGGGCCGCCAAGAGGCGGAAACAGGCAGCAAAATGAATGACGGTGTCGCGCAGGAACGAGGCAGTCCGAAGAACGTCATCGTCATTCTACTCGACAGTCTTAACCGGCACATGCTGGGCTCTTATGGAGGCGCCGAGTTCGCGACGCCGAACCTCGATCGCTTTGCTGCCCGTGCTACGCGCTTCACCCGTCATTACACCGGTTCCTTGCCCTGCATGCCGGCGCGTCACGACATTCTATGTGGGGCGCTCGATTTTCTGTGGAAGCCATGGGGTTCCGTCGAGATCTGGGAAGACGCGATCACCTATGAACTGCGCAAGGCGGGTGTCGTCACGCAGCTCATATCCGATCATCCGCATCTCTTTGAGACGGGTGGCGAAAATTTCCATGTCGATTTCACGGCCTGGGATTACCAGCGCGGACATGAAGGCGATCCCTGGAAGACGCAGCCGGATCCGAGCTGGACGGGCGCGCCGAGCCTTTTTCGTCCGCCCATGCCTTACGACAATTCACGGGGCTATTTCCGCAGCGAAGCGGATTTTCCCGGCCCCAGGACGATGGCGTCGGCGGCGAAGTGGATCGACGAGAATGCCGGACATCATGATCGCTTCATGCTTTTCGTCGACGAGTTCGATCCGCACGAGCCCTTCGACACGCCGGAGCCCTATGCGTCGATGTACGATCCCGACTGGGACGGACCGAAGATCATCTGGCCGCCTTACATGCAGGGCGCCCTTGCGAAGGGCGTTCTGACGGAAGCGCAGGCGCGCCAATTGCGCGCTGCTTATGGCGGCAAGCTCACCATGATCGACCGCTGGTTCGGGAAAATTCTCGACGCCGTCGACCGTCACAAGCTCTGGGACGATACGCTCTTCGTCCTCTGCACCGATCACGGACATTATCTCGGCGAGAAGGATATCTGGGGCAAACCGGGAGTGCCCGTTTACGAGACGCTGGGCCGTATACCTTTGCTGATCTCGCATCCTGCAATTGCGCCGGGCCAATGCGACGCGCTCACCACCAGCGTCGATCTCTTCGCGACGCTGGCCGACGTCTTCGGCGTGGAAGTCCGGCAGAAGACGCATGGCCGCTCCCTGCTACCGCTTCTGCGCGGCGAGGTGGCGGAGGTGCGCGACTGGGTGTTGACGGGCGTCTGGGGCCGCGAGGTTCATCTGGTCGACAAGCACTACAAATACGCCCGGGCACCTCGCGCCGCCAATGCGCCGCTTACCATGTTGTCCAACCGTTGGTCGACCATGCCGACGCATTTTCTGACGCGTGAGCAGGAGCTTCCGCTCCCTGACGATCGTGCCTATCTCTCGCGGATGCCCGGAAGCGACGTGCCTGTGATCCGGCAGGATTGGCAGCAGGGCGACAAGGTCCCCTTCTGGGCGGCGACCAAGTTCAGCGGCAATCATCTTTACGCGCTCGATGTCGATCCGGGTGAAGAGCGCAATCTGGCCGGAACGCCAGTAGAGGAAGAATACGCCGAACGACTTCACTCTATTCTTCGGGAGCTTGAAGTTCCCGAGAGCCAATTTACACGGCTTGGCTTCGCCTCGACTTGAACAGTTACGATTGATTAACTCAGTCGTTACAGTATTGATGCCGGAGGCGGCACCATGCTCAAGGAATCGGCACGGCAAGAAAAGGCGATCGACTACGACGTCGTGGAAATCGATGCGCCCGCTCATCCAAAGAACCGACTCCTTCTCGATTACTGGCGCTCAAATGCGGGCCCGGACGGCGTCGTGCGACGAAGCTGGGTGAACCCGTTCGACTTCCGGCAGATACTCGGCGGTGTGTTTATCGTCGAACCCGCGGATGACGACGCCGATCTTTTTTATCGTCTCGTCGGCAGCGAGAATGAGCATCGTTTGAACATAAAGCTGACCGGTCGCCGCTTCACGGAGTGCTATGGGCGCCGCATGGCCTCGGAGCAGGTCGCCTTTCACCGGCGGATATTCATGGCCGGAAGGCCTGCCTATCTGCGAGGACGGCTGATCGGTCTGAATGTCGAACACGCAAGTTTCGAGGCATCTTACTTCCCGATGAAGACCGACGACGGTCGGGACCAGATGCTGGGCGGCTTTTTCGATCTTTCCGAGTGATCTGTCCGGGGCAGAGACGTGAATCCGGATTCACGCTGGATTTGCTTGAATCGCCTTTCCTGTCTATCCATGTTCAAACGTGGAGGCGGGACGGGCTCGATCAGGATTTCGGCGAAATGGCGACGATCATCAATACGCTTCAGGACACGGCTTCCGGGCCGGATGAGCAAGCGCGCCCGCGGCATCCCGAGAAGGCCAATCGCCCCGATACGCCGGTATTGCGCAAGCCTGAATGGATCAGGGTCAAGGCGCCGGGATCGCCCGTCTATAACGAGACCAAGCGCATTATTCGCGACAACGGCCTGGTGACGGTATGCGAAGAGGCAGGCTGCCCTAATGTCGGCGAGTGCTGGTCGAAGAAGCATGCGACGATGATGATCATGGGCGATACCTGTACGCGCGCCTGTTCCTTCTGCAACGTGAAGACCGGCCTACCGGGCGCGCTCGACCGGGACGAGCCGGAGCACGTCGCGAATGCGGTCGAAAAGCTCGGGCTTCTGCATGTCGTCATCACGTCGGTCGATCGCGACGATCTCGCGGATGGCGGCGCTCAGCATTTCGTCGAGGTGATCGAGGCGATCCGCCGCCGCTCGCCGGCGACGACGATCGAAATCCTGACGCCGGACTTCCTGCGTAAGGACGGCGCGCTCGAGAAGGTCGTGGCGGCCAAGCCCGACGTCTTCAATCACAATCTCGAAACCGTGCCGCGGCTCTATCCGACCATTCGGCCGGGCGCGCGCTATTTCCACTCACTACGCCTTCTCCAGCGCGTAAAAGAGATCGACCCGTCGATCTTCACCAAGTCCGGCATCATGGTCGGTCTCGGCGAGGCGCGTGAGGAAGTGCAGCAGGTGATGGACGACATGCGCTCGGCCAATATCGACTTCCTGACCATCGGGCAATATCTCCAGCCGACGCGCAAGCACGCGGCGATCGATCGTTTCGTTGCGCCTGACGAATTCAAATCCTATGAGACGATTGCGCGGACCAAGGGCTTCCTTCTTGTGTCCGCAAGCCCGCTGACGCGCTCGTCCTACCACGCGGATTCGGACTTCGCGCTGTTGCGCAATGCCCGCAACGCGCAACTCGCGCGCTCCTAGGTCTCGAATGCCCGCCGCTCACCAGACCCGCGATGTTCCCTATGGGGCGGATCAGATGTTCGCGCTCGTCGCCGGCATCGAGCGCTATCCCGAATTCCTGCCCTGGTGCGCCGGTGCGCGGATTCGTCAACGCGAGATGGAAGGCGCGAACGAGGTTCTGATTGCCGACCTCATCATCGCCTACAAGGTTTTCCGCGAACAATTCACGAGCAGGGTCGTACTCGACGCCGTCGCGCGCAAGATCGACGTGCATTATGTGCGGGGGCCGTTTCGTCACCTCAGCAACAAGTGGGAATTCGAGCCGCTGCCGGAGGGCGGCTCGCGCATCCACTTCTTTATCGATTTCGAATTTCGCAGTGTGACGTTGCAAAAACTCATAAACAACGTATTCGCGAAAGCTTTCTCGCGCATGATGCAGGCCTTCATCGACCGTGCCGACGCGCTATATGGAAGTCCGGCGCTGACCTCTATGGAGCCTTCGAGCCCGCAGCCTTCATCCGGCTGATCAGATCATCCGGCGGAGTAACTCCAAAGCGATCTCGACGCTCTTGAGCCGGATCTGTTCGCGGCCGATATCGCCGAAGCGATGAACTTCGTGAACGATGTTGCGGCCGCGCCGTGCCGCACCGAAATGGACGAGGCCGACCGGCTTCAACGCCGTGCCGCCGCCGGGCCCCGCGACGCCCGTCACCGATACCGAAATCTGCGCGCGTGAATTGTTGAGAGCGCCTTCCGCCATTGCGCGGGCGACGGTTTCGCTCACGGCACCGAAATCGGCGATCAGATCGCCGGGCACGCCGAGAGAGTCGCGCTTGGCCTCATTGGAATAGACGACGAAGCCGCGTTCCACCACGTCGGACGATCCGGGAATTTCGGTCAGCAGCGCCGCGATGAGACCGCCGGTGCAGGATTCCGCCATCGCAAGCTTGATCTTCGCGTCGCGGCAATCGCCGAGCAGGAGTTCGGCACGCTGCATCAGTGGACGTGGGAATATCGACATCAAGGCATCCCGGTAAAATGGCGGAGAAGAAGAATGACGAGGATTGCGTAGGCGGCTGCGACCATATCGTCGGTCATGATACCTGGGCCGCCTTTCAGCCGGCGATCGGCGAGGCTCACCGGCCAGGGCTTCACGACGTCGAAGAAACGGAAGAGAAGAAAACCAATGAGCCACGCAAGGGGCGTCAGCGGCAGCGCGGCGAGAACCAGCCATTGCGCCGCCACTTCGTCGATGACGATCTCCGACGGGTCGTCCCTGCCCAGCGCCGCCGCATAACGCGCTGCCGCCGGAATGCCGAGGACGAAGGCAAGGGCGGCACCCATCACGAGTGCGGGAGCGCCGCCGAACCAGGCGAGCAGGAAAGCGGGCGGCAGCGCGGCGAGCGAACCCCACGTGCCCGGCGCTTTGGGCAAAAGGCCCGAGCCGAACCACGTCGCGATCAGCGTCACCGGATCGGCGAAGCGGAGAGGGGCGGGGATCGGCGTGAAGATGCTCATGTGTTGGCAGACGAGCTGGCGATGAAACGCAGGTTGGCGAGCGCCTGCGCGGCGAGGCCCTCGTTGCGGCCCGTGAAGCCGAGACCTTCCGTCGTCGTCGCCTTGATGCTGACACGGGAGATGTCGATCGCGAGGATTTCAGCGACGCGGGCGCGCATCGCGTCCCGCACGGGGCCGATCTTCGGGCGCTCGCAGATGAAAGTCACGTCGACATTGACGATATTGGCGCCGGCCTCGCGCGTGAGCCTGGCCGCATGGGCGAGGAAGCGGTCGGAGGACGCGCCTTTCCACTGCGGATCGCTTGGCGGGAAGTGCTGGCCGATATCGCCTGCGCCGATCGCGCCGAGGATCGCGTCGGTCAACGCATGGAGGCCGGCATCGGCGTCCGAATGGCCGATGAGGCCTTGCGTGTGCGGAACGCGAACGCCACAGAGCATGACATGGTCGCCGTCGCCGAAGCGGTGCACGTCGAAGCCGGTGCCGGTGCGGAACTCCGCGGCGCCGGCCAGCAACCGTTCTGCGCGGGCGAGATCGTCGGCGCTGGTGATCTTCATATTGGCCTCGTCCCCCTCGATCATCGCGACCTCAATGCCGGCCGCCGCCGCGACCGCCACGTCGTCGGTCGTCTCGCCGCCCGCCATGGTCCGGTGCGCGGCCAGAATGGCCTCGAATCGGAAGGCTTGCGGCGTTTGCGCCCGCCAGAGACCGTCGCGCGGGATCGTTTCGCCTGCAAGGCCGTCCGAGGCGCGGCGTATCGTATCGGTGAGCGGGATTGCGACCAGCGCACCGGAACGAGTCGCCAGTGCTTCGATGCTGCGACTGATGATACCCGGGCTTACCAGCGGCCGTGCGCCGTCATGGATGAGCACGCGGGACGGTGTCAGCGCCGCCAGCGCCTCGAGCCCGAGCAGAACCGAAGCCTGCCGCGTCGAGCCACCTGAGCAAGGGGGGAGAATCTTGGGAAGATCCGCGGCCGCCTCGTCATAGGCCGCCCGGTCGTCGGGATGAATGACGGTGAGGACGTGATCGACACCCGGATGACCGGAGAAGGCCGCCAGGGTTCGGCGCAGCACGGGCTGGCCGGCAAGCAGGCGGTATTGCTTGGGGGCGCCCGGGCCGGCGCGTGTTCCCCGGCCCGCCGCCACGATCAGCGCGGCAACAGTCATATGGCTCGTTTACGCGCCGGGCCGGGCCGGGCGCAAGATGGAAATGAAATCCTCTTGCAGCGCACAAAAGCCGACGCTAGACTGACTAAAGATTGTGCAACTTGTTTTGGTGCCTAAATTTTGTCCATCGTGATTGGTCCCCATCGGCTTCGGACCCCCGTTCTGCTGGCGCCCATGGCCGGCGTCACCGACCTGCCGTTCCGGCGGGCTGCGCACCGGCTTGGCGCGGGGCTTGTCGTGTCGGAGATGGTGGCGAGCGACGAGCTCGTCCGGGCTCGGCCTGACGTGGTCCGCAGGGCGGCCGGCGCGGGTGAGGTCGAGCCATTGGCGATCCAGCTCGCCGGTAGGGAAGCGCACTGGATGGGGAAGGGCGCTGCCATGGCCGAACAGGCCGGTGCCGACATCATCGACATCAATATGGGTTGTCCGGCCAAGGCCGTAACCAATGGCCTTTCGGGTTCGGCGCTGATGCGCGATCTCGACCATGCGTTGACGCTGATCGAAGCGACGGTGGGGGCCGTATCGGTTCCGGTGACCCTCAAGATGCGGACCGGCTGGGACGACGAAACACGCAACGCGCCTGACCTCGCCCGACGGGCCGAGGCGGCAGGCGTGCGGATGGTCACGGTGCATGGTCGGACGCGTTGTCAGTTCTACAAGGGCCGGGCCGACTGGGGTTTCATAGCCCGGGTCAAGGAAGCGGTTTCGATCCCGGTCGTCGCCAATGGCGACGTCACCAGCGAGGAAGACGCCCGCGCCATTCTCGACGCCTCGGGCGCCGACGGCGTGATGATCGGGCGCGGCGCGCAGGGGCGCCCGTGGTTCATGGCTCAGGTCGCGCATTACCTCGCCACTGGCGAGAAGCTTCCGGCACCGGGCTGGGAAGAGCAGGGCCGGATCGTCGATGCGCATTACCGCGACATGCTTGCACATTATGGCGAGGGGTTGGGGCTGCGCGTCGCCCGTAAGCATCTCGTTTGGTACCTCGAAGAAGCTTCGCGAGTTCTGCCCGAGGAAGCGATGACGGCGAAGGCGGAAATCGTCCGGCTGCAGGACACGAGCGCGGTTCTCGACCGGATGGCGAGCTTTTATGAAACCGCCGCCGAGAAATCCGTCAGTGAGAGAGAGGCTGCGTGATGGCACGTACCGCGTTCCAGCCGGCGACTGGCCTGAAGCCGGATTCGGCGGCGATCCTGAATGCCATGCCGCATCCGGTACTGATGATCGATCGCGACATGCGGATCGAGTATGTGAACGACAGCGCCGAGCAGTTTTTTGCGGCGAGTTCGGCCGTTCTGCTGCGCCACTCCCTCAACGATTTCGTCGCCTTCGGAAGCCCCGTTCTGGCGCTCATCGCGCAGGTACAAGAGCACGGCGTTTCGGTCAATGAGTATGGCGTCGAGATCGGGACGCCGCGGGCGGGCGATCGTGCCGTCGATATTCAGGTGACGCCGGTCGCCGAATATCCGGGCCATGTCCTGCTGATCCTTCAGGTGCGGACGATGGCGCACAAGATGGATCGTCAGCTGACGCATAGAGGTGCTGCTCGCTCCGTCACGGGCATGGCGGCGATCCTCGCGCATGAGATAAAGAATCCGTTGTCGGGCATTCGCGGCGCGGCGCAGCTTCTCGAGCTGACGGCTCCGCCGGAAGATCGCACACTGACGCGGCTTATCTGCGACGAGACGGATCGTATCTGCAAACTTGTCGACCGCATGGAGGTTTTCTCCGACGAAAGGCCGGTACCGCGCGAGCCGGTCAATATCCATCTCGTGCTCGGCCATGTGAAGCAGCTTGCGCAGACGGGCTTCGCCAAGGGCATCAAGATCGCCGAGGAATACGATCCCTCGCTGCCGCCGGTGCTTGGCGACAAGGATCAACTGATCCAGGTGTTCCTGAACCTCGTCAAAAACGCCGCGGAGGCGATCGGCAAGCCGGATGGCGAGATCGTGCTGACGACGGCCTACAGGCCCGGTGTCCGCCTCTCGATGCCGGGCAGCCGCGACCGCGTCAGCCTGCCGCTCGAGATTTGCGTGATCGATGACGGCCCGGGCGTGCCGGACGATCTATTGCCGCATCTCTTCGATCCTTTCGTCACGACCAAATCGTCGGGAACCGGCCTCGGGCTCGCACTGGTCGCAAAAATCATCGGCGACCATGGCGGCATCGTCGAATGCGACAGCCAGCCTCGCCGCACCGTTTTCCGCGTTTTGTTGCCCATGCACACCGGCGAGGCCTTCACGCCCGCCAATTCGAAGTAGGAGTTTCCTTCCATGCCGAGCGGCACGATTCTTCTCGCAGACGACGACGCGGCGATCCGCACCGTCCTCAATCAGGCGCTGGGCCGGGTTGGCTACGACGTGCGCGCGACCAGCAACGCCGCGACGCTGTGGCGCTGGGTGGCGCAAGGAGACGGCGATCTGATCATCACCGACGTCGTGATGCCGGACGAGAATGCCTTCGATCTGATCCCCCGCATCAAACGGGCGCGGCCAGAGATTCCGATCATCGTCATGAGCGCGCAAAACACACTGAAGACGGCGATCACGGCGGCGGAACGCGGCGCCTATGAGTATTTGCCGAAGCCCTTCGATCTCAATGAGCTGATCCGTGTCGTCGACCGGGCGATGACGGCGCCACGCGAAAGCGCCGTGCCGCGCCAGAACGCCCAGGAAGACGAGAAGATGCCGCT
>NZ_DATKFR010000239.1:0-5989 GCF_035511255.1 Parvibaculum sp. | reverse complement strand
GATCTTGCCGAACCGCTTTTTCCCGGAGCGCGGGAAGCGATCGAACGGCTGGCCGCGCGCGGCGATCTGATGCTCGGCATCGCCACGGGCAAGTCGCAGAGGGGGCTTCGCCTTGCCCTCGAACAGCACGATCTCGCCCGCTATTTTGCCACCCTTCAGACGGCGGACGATGCGCCTTCGAAGCCGCACCCGATGATGCTGGAGCGCGCCATGGCGGAAGCCGGAACGGGCCCGCGCGATACGGTGCTGATCGGCGACACGTCATACGATATTCATATGGCCTGCGCCGCCGGGACGCATGCCTTCGGCGTCGATTGGGGCTATCATCCCGGCCATAGCCTTGCGCGGGCGGGCGCCTCGGTCGTTCTGTCGGATTTCGCCGAGCTGCATCCCGCGCTGGAGACGATCTGGACGCCGTCACCCACGGGGGAAATTGTCACATGAGAGCCATCGGTCGTATTCTGCTGCTTATCGTCGTCGTTCTCGTCGTGGCCGTCATCGGCCTGAGTTTCGTCGATCTCGGGCGCTTCGCGCCGCAAATCGAGGCCGCCGCAAAGCAGGCCACGGGACGCGATCTCAAGATCGAAGGCCCGCTCCATATCGGCATTTCGCTCGAACCCGAACTGATCGCCGAGAAGGTGAGCTTCGCCAATGCCGATTGGGGCTCGCGGCCACAGATGGTCAAGGCCGACAGGCTCGCCTTGAAGATCGCCGTGCTGCCGCTGCTCAAGGGACAGGTGGCGCTGAAGGACGTCGAACTCGAAAACGCCGACGTCTATGTCGAGACCGATGCGCAGGGAACGGGCAACTGGGAATTCGGTACGGCGAAGCCGGCGGACGCAAAGCCCGCGCAGGGCGGCGGACCGGCGCTTGCCGGCATGCCGGAGGTCAACATCAAGAATCTGAAAGTCGCCTATCGCGACGGGAAGACGAAGAAGGTCACCGAGGGCGCGTTCGACGAAGTCTCGATCCATCCGAAGGGCGCGGGCGTTCACGCCACGATCGCCGGCGACGTCAACGGCTCGACGGTTGCCTTCGACGCCGACGTGCTGCAGACCGCGAGCGAGATCGCCTTCAAGGACGCGACGGTGACAATCTCCGGCACCAGCGCGAAGGGCGACATCGCCGTCGGCCTCGGCGGGCCGAAGCCGAGCATCGTCGGTACGCTGTCGAGCCCGAAATTCGACGTAACGCCTTTCGCGGCGGGCGACAAATCGGGCAAGGCGAAGGGTGGACCGGTCTTCAGCCGCGATCCGCTGCCGCTCGACCAGCTCAACGCGGCCAATGCGGACCTGACGGTCAATGTGGCGTCGCTGATCTTCGGCAAGGTCGAGCTCACCGATGTGAAGCTGCCGCTCGAACTGAAGGACGGGCAGCTCAACGCGCCGCTGAGCGCCGCCTATCGCGGCGTTCCGATCAACGCCGCCGTGACGGCGAACGGCAATGCGCGTTCGGTCGGGCTCGACGCGCGCACCACGGCGATCGACCTTGGGCGGCTCTTCAGCGATCTCGGCGTCACCGATCTCCTGAGCACCAAGGCCGACATCGCGGCGAAACTCTCCGGCCGGGGCAAGTCGATGCACGACATCGCCGCGAGCCTCAACGGTCAGACCAATCTCGCGACGGGCGAGGGGACGGTGAATTCCAAGATGTTCGCGCTGGTTTCGAACGACCTCGCCAAGGCGATCATTCCGAACGGTTCGAGCGGCGACAAGGCAAAGCTCGTCTGTGCGCTGAGCGCCTTCAACTTTCAGAGCGGCGTCGGCACCTCGAAGGCGCTGGCGGTGGAAACCGACAGCCTCATCACCACGGGCAGCGGTACGATCAATCTCGGCAGCGAGCAGATCGATCTGCTGCTGAATCCGAAGCCGAAGAATCCGAGCCTCGTCAGCCTCGCTTTCCCGATCCGCGTTTCGGGACCGCTGACAGCGCCTTCGGCCGGTCTGGACCGTGCCGGTGTCGTCACGGGCGTTGCAACGGCAGTTGGGGGCGTCGCGCTGACCGGTGGCGTGGGGGCGTTGTTGCCTTTGATGAGCAGCGGAAATGGCGCCGCCGCCACGGGAGGGTGTGCGAAGCTTGCATCCGCCGCGGCGCAGGACACCGGCATCGGCGGCACGGTCAAGGGCATCGGCGGTGCCGTTGGCGGCGCGGCGACGGGCGCGGCCAAGGGAGTCGGCGGCGCTGTCGACAGCATCGGTAAGGGCATTGGCGGGCTTTTCGGCAAGTAAAAGTGACTTCATGAGTGACGACGATTCCATTTTCGATCTCGGCCGCAATCGCGGTCTGAACGAGCAGGTCGAGCATCCGGGACGCAATACGTTCCGTCCGCTGCCCAAGCGCTTCTATAAGGAAGCGACGGCGGCGCCGCTGGGCGACGGGTTCACCGTGCTGCTCGACGGGCGCGGCGTGAAGACGCCGGCGCGGACGCCGCTCGTCGTGCCGACGCGGGCTCTGGCCGAGGCGATGGCCGGGGAGTGGGCCGGGCAGGGGGAGACGATCGATCCGCGCATCATGTGGCTGACGAAGCTCGCCAACACGGCGCTCGATCGCGTGGCCCCGCGTCGCGACAAGGTGATCGACGAGATCGCGAGCTTTGCCGCGACCGACCTCGTCTGCTATCGCGCAGATCATCCGGTCGAGCTCGCCCGACGGCAGGCGGCGCACTGGTCGCCGCTGGTCGATTGGGCGGCGGAGGCGCTGGGCGCGGAACTCAGCGTGACGGAGGGCATCATCCATGTCGCACAGGATGAGGCGGCGCTGGCCGCTCTTCGCGCCGCCATTGCCGAGGCCGACGATTTCGCGCTGGCCGCGCTTCATAATGCGGTGACGCTGACGGGGTCGGCCGTCATCGGGCTCGCGCTTCTCAAGGGGCGGTTGACCGCCGAACAGGCTTTCGACGCCGCGCATGTCGACGAAGCCTGGCAGACCGAACTTTGCGGCGAGGACGAAGACGAGGCGGCGAGGCTTGCCGGGCGGCGGGCCGAACTGCTCGACACGGCTCGCTTTCTGGGACTTCTGGACCGCCAGGGCGCCTGACGCTACGTAAAACGGGGGTAGAGCCCCGTCCGCTAAGCCATTGGCAATCGGTCGATTTGGGTGCTATTCAAGGCCCTCGCGAGATGCCGGGCGGCGGCCTTTTGACGCGCCGTGCCGGTCATCCACCATCTCGACAATGCCCGGCCGGATCGTTCGGCCCGAAGTATCAGGGGGCGGAATGAAAGAGATTATTCGCCAGCTCGAAGAGCGCAGGAACGTCGCCAGACTGGGCGGCGGGCAAAAGCGCATCGACGCTCAGCATGCGCGTGGCAAGCTCACGGCGCGCGAGCGCATCGAGCTGTTGCTCGACGAGGGCTCCTTCGAGGAGTTCGACATGTTCGTCGAGCATGACTGCCACGATTTCGGCATGGAGAAGCAGAAGATCCCGGGCGACGGCGTCGTCACCGGCTGGGGTACGATCAATGGCCGCCCCGTCTATCTCTTCGTGAAGGACTTCACCGTCTTCGGTGGCTCGCTCTCGAAGGCGCACGCGAAGAAGATGACGAAGATCCAGGACATGGCGCTCCGCAATGGCGCGCCGATCATCGGCCTCTTCGATGCGGGCGGCGCGCGCATTCAGGAAGGCGTCGATGCGCTGGGCGGGTACGGCGAGGTCTTCACCCGCAACGTGCTCGCCTCGGGCGTGATCCCGCAGATTTCCGTGATCATGGGGCCATGCGCGGGCGGCGACGTCTATTCGCCGGCCATGACCGACTTCATCTTCATGGTCCGCGATACGTCCTACATGTTCGTGACCGGGCCCGACGTCGTGAAGACGGTGACGAACGAGACGGTGACCTCCGAACAGCTCGGCGGCGCCTCGATCCATACGGTGAAATCCTCGGTCGCCGACGGTGCCTGGGACAACGACGTCGTCACGCTCGGCCAGATCCGCCGCCTGATGGACTTCCTGCCCTCGTCGAACCGCGACGACGTGCCGGAGCGTCCCTATTTCGACGATCCGAAGCGTATCGAGATGTCGCTCGACACGCTGATCCCCGCGAACCCGAACATGCCCTACGACATGAAGGAGCTGATCCTGAAGGTCGTGGACGAGGGCGATTTCTTCGAACTGCAGGAAACCTTCGCCAAGAACATCATCACGGGCTTTGCCCGCGTTGAGGGACGCACCGTCGGCGTCGTCGCGAACCAGCCGATGGTGCTCGCGGGCGTTCTCGACTCGGACGCGAGCCGCAAGGCCGCGCGTTTCGTGCGCTTCTGCGACTGCTTCAACATTCCGATCGTCACCTTCGTGGACGTGCCGGGCTTCCTGCCGGGCACCGCACAGGAGTATGGCGGTCTCATCAAGCACGGCGCGAAGTTGCTCTTCGCCTATACCGAAGCGACCGTGCCCAAGATCACCGTCATCACGCGCAAGGCCTATGGCGGCGCCTATGACGTCATGGCCTCCAAGCACATTCGCGGCGATCTGAACTATGCCTGGCCGACCGCCGAAATCGCGGTGATGGGCGCCAAGGGCGCCGTCGAGATCATTCATCGCGCCGATATCGGCGACGCGCAGAAGATCGCGGCCCATACCAAGACCTACGAAGACCGCTTCCTCAATCCCTTCGTCGCCGCCGAACGCGGCTATATCGACGAGGTGATCATGCCGCACTCGACCAGGGTGCGCATCGCGCGGGCGCTCGCTCTCCTTCGCCACAAGGAAGTCGAGGCCCCGTGGAAGAAGCACGACAACATTCCGCTCTGAAGATGGCGGATGAACCCACATTTCCTGTATCGGTTCGGGCAGAAATTCCCGAAGACTCGTCTCGTCGTATTGTTGATGCGGTGATCGACCTGTTTTCGCCCGTGACGGAAATTGCTGGGTTTCTCGGCGATAAGATTCGGGCCTATCGCACCGATTCCGCATTGAGAGTGTTTCGTCGCACGAAAGAATTGGCGAATGAAAATGGTCTTAAGCTTTCAACGCCACCGTTGAAATTTCTTCTGCCCTTCATCGAGAAATGTTCTTTGGAGGAAGAATCTGATGACCTCCAGGAAATGTGGTCGAGACTCCTTCTTTCTGCGTCGACGGATTTTCGTCCGGAGATGCTGATTTATGCTGACATTATTTCGAAGATGACGTCTGCCGGTGCTCAAATTCTAAAAGCGATATGTGATGAAGGGCGATCAACTTTAGGCGGTCCAAGTCAAGTTGCCGACAATTGGATTTTTGCGATGAATGACCGACTCCAGTCACTTGTGCTCGAGAATTTTGATTTTGATGACTTTGACGCGAGCGAGCGAAATTTCCTTCAGAATGTTGAGTGGCCGGGTGTTCAGGTATGCGCGTTGGTCATGCTGCGTTTTGAGGATGATGGTGGAACAACGGAATATACCTCTTATCATCCTTCATATTCAGACAAGGATGCATTGGGCTATTCGATTCTCGACAGCCTAGGGCTGATCCGATTCGAGCAGCACAATGAAATTTTTGATGACGGAAAAAACTGCGTAATTACCACCATCGCATCAATGACAACACTTGGCGGGGCTTTTTATTTGGCATGCCAACGACCCGGTGCGCTGGCTGAATCGATAACGGGGTAACATCTTGTTCAAGAAAATCCTGATCGCCAACCGTGGCGAGATCGCCTGCCGCGTCATCAAGACGGCGCGCAAGATGGGCATCAAGACGGTCGCCGTCTATTCGACGGCCGACAAGGACGCGCTGCATGTCGAGATGGCGGACGAGGCGGTCGCCATCGGCCTGCCGCCGGCGGCCGAATCCTATCTCGTGATCGACAAGATCATCGACGCCTGCAAGCAGACGGGCGCCGAGGCGGTGCATCCCGGCTATGGCTTCCTCTCCGAGAATCCGAAATTCGCCATCGCGCTCCAGGAAGAGGGCATCGCCTTCATCGGCCCGAACATCAAGGCCATCGAGGCGATGGGCGACAAGATCGAGTCGAAGAAATTCGCGAACGCCGCGAAGGTCTCGACCGTGCCG
>NZ_DATKFR010000238.1:0-6450 GCF_035511255.1 Parvibaculum sp. | reverse complement strand
ATAGTCGAGGGCGCGGCGGGCGAGATAGGCGTCGATCAGCTCCTTGTCGAGCCCGCGCGGATGCTTCATCGCCTCGAGGATCGAGTTCTTGGTGATCGCGTTGAAGACCACCCGCTCGACGTCGATGCCGTGCAGCGCCTTCTTCTTGTTCAGGACTTCGAGCACATGCCAGGAAATCGCCTCGCCCTCGCGGTCGGGGTCGGTGGCGAGAATGAGCTTGTCCGCGCCTTTCAGCGCGGCGGCGATGTCGTTCAGCCGCTTCTGGGACTTGGGATCGACGTCCCAGGCCATGCGAAAGTCGTCGTCGGGGAGGACCGAGCCGTCCTTGGAGGGCAGGTCGCGGACATGGCCATAGGAAGCCAGGACCTTGAAGCCCTTGCCGAGATACTTATTGATGGTCTTCGCCTTGGCGGGCGACTCAACAATAACGACGTCCATCGAGCGCTCAGTCTCCAAATTCGCGTGCGGCAGACGGGTCCGCGTGTTGACGGGAGCCGCCCCGTCGCTGCGGACGGGCCAGATCGACTGGTCACCGATGAAAAGAGAAGGCGCAATCCGGCGCCGCCGCCGGCTCCATCGGCCGCAGCCAGAACATGGTGAAAAGCCGGCACCCTGTCAAATGCCGCAGAAAACCGGGATAAACTGGCCTACTTGGCGGATCGAGCCGGATTGGGCGTGAAAATCCTATCCTAACGGACAGGATAGGAATTAACTATTTCAATGCAAGTGAACTCGTGTTTATAATTCTTTCGGTCTAGATAGTGGGGTCAAAGCCTTTGACGCCACTCTGGGGCAGGGAGAGAAGCAATGCGAAATGCGGTCAGTGTCCCGGCGAACAGTGCGGATTTTCTTTCGAATGGAGGCCTGGAGCGGGGGACGGTCGTTCCGGCGGCACGCTCTGCCGATATGGCCGAGGAAGATGTCGCTGCTTACCTCTTCGACCTTCTGGTCGGCGCGCGCCGTCTGGCCACATCCCGCAAGCAGCGATTTCTCGCTTACCTGATCGGCATGGCCGTCGAAGAGGCGCGCCTGTTGACGATGGGGCGGTCAGCGGTCAAGGGACAGAAGAAATCCGCCTAGGTTCGTTGAGCCCAGGCTTTACTCTTCGGGCAAGAGGCTGACGCGATCTCCCGGATCGCGATGCAACCGGCCTGCGAGATCGAGCTCCAATAGCACCATGCGGATCGCGGGGATACTTGCGCCCGTCTGCCGGACGATGTCATCGACCGCCGTGGGCGTTGGCCCGAGCGCAGAGAGAATGCGCTGGCGCATCGCGGCATCGGGCTCGAAGGGCGTGCCGCTGGCGCGGCCATAATGCGTAGCATCCGGCTCGGTGAAGGGTCGCATCGGTGTCTGTTGAAGCGCAGCGATGACGTCCTCGGCGTTTTCGACGAGGGCCGCGCCGTCCTTGATGAGGCTGTTCGATCCACGAGCCCGGGGATCGAGCGGCGAACCCGGGACAGCGAAAACGTCGCGGCCTTGTTCAAGCGCGAAGCGCGCGGTGATGAGCGAGCCGGAGCGCATCGCGGCCTCGACCACGACGACCGCCAGCGACAGGCCCGAGATCAGACGATTGCGTCGCGGAAAATGCCGGGCCTGCGGTCGCGTGCCTGGCGGCATTTCGCTGATGAGCGCGCCGCGCTCGGCGATTTGAGTCTGAAGGGCCCGATTTTCTTCCGGATAAACGATGTCGAGCCCGCCGGCGAGCACGCCGATCGTGCCCGTATCGAGCGACGCCCGATGCGCGGCGGCATCGATGCCCCGCGCGAGGCCGGAGACAATGGTGAAGCCTGCCTGTCCCAGATCGCGCGCGATGGTGGCCGCAAGCTTCGTCCCGGCAGCCGACGCATTGCGTGAACCGACGATGGCGACGGCCTTGCGCTCGGCGAGATGCGGGGCTCCGAGAACCGAAATCACCGGCGGCGGCGGATCGACGGCGGCAAGGCGAAGCGGAAAGTCAGGCTCGCCATAAACGATGAGCCGCGCGCCGAGCGCCTCCGTTGCCGCGATCTCACGCTCGGCATCGGCACGGCTGGGAATGCGCAACGCCGATTTGCGTCCGCCGCGCGCGGCGAGAGACGGCAACGCCTCGAGCGCCTCGACGGCATTCGGAAAATGTTGCAGCAATTCACGGAACGTGACGGGGCCGACCGTATCGCTGCGCGCGAGACGAAGCCTTGCCAGACGCTCCGCTCCTGAGAGCGGTCTGCTCATGGGAGGTCAGCTTTCGGGTTTAGCTGGATTTCGAGGAGCCGATACGGGACTCAGTACCTGAAAGCAACCGACCGATATTGTCGCGATGCGCGATGAAAATCAGAATAACGAGAAAAATGCTCAGGGGAAGGATGAACGTCTGCCCCAGGAAAAAAAGATAGACGGGCGTGAGCGTCGTCGCGACGAGGGCGGAGAGCGACGAATAGCGGAAGATCGCGGCGACAAGGAGCCACGTCGCGCAGAAGAGAAGGCCGACCGGCCAATAGAGCGCGAGATTGACGCCGATGAATGTCGATATGCCCTTGCCGCCCTTGAAGCCGAGCCAGACAGGGAAGAGGTGGCCGAGGAAAGCGGCGGCACCGGCGATGAGTCCGAGGGTGGGGGCAATGTCTCCCGGCCCGAAATGACGGGCGAGAAGGACCGCGATCGCACCTTTGCCGGCATCGCAGATGAATGTGCCGCCGGCGACCCATTTATTGCCGGTCCGGAGCGCGTTGGTCGCGCCGATATTACCCGAACCGATGTCGCGAATGTCGCCGAGCCCGGCCATGCGCGTGAAGATCAGACCGAAAGGGATGGAGCCCAGCAGGTAGCCGACAAAAATCGTTCCGAGAAGCCAGGGCGAGGCCCCGGCCCAGTCGATTCCTTGCGGCATGGTTAGTGTCCCCCCTCACCATGGACGTAGACCGTGCGGCCGCCGACCATGGTGCGCAGTGCGCGGCCCTGAAGGCGACGATCCTCGAAGGGTGTGTTCTTCGAGATCGAGCTGAGCTTAGAGGCTTCGACGATCCATGGCACCCCCATATCGATGAGGACGAGATCGGCCGGCAGACCGGCGGCGAGCCGGCCCGTGCCGAGCCCGAGGAGGTCCGAGGGCGCGAAGGTGAGAGCGCCGAGGAGACGCGCCAGCGGCAGGTCGCCATTGTGAACCAGTGCGAGGCTCGCCGGCAGAAGCGTTTCGAGGCCGATGGCGCCGAAGGCCGCTTCGGCGAAGGGGTGCCGCTTGGCGTCCGCGTCCTGGGGGTTGTGGCCCGAGACGATGACGTCGATCGTGCCGTCGGCGAGACCGGCGACCAGCGCGCGGCGGTCGACTTCGGACCGGAGCGGCGGCGAGAGCTTGAAGAAGGTGCGGTAACCCTGCACGTCGTTCTCGTTGAGCGCGAGATGCGCCGCCGAGACGCCACAGGTGACGTTCAAACCGTTGCGACGCGCACGGCGGATGATGTCGACGGAGGCGGCGCAGGAGATCTGCGCGACGTGATAACGACCGCCCGTCGCTTCGAGAAGCCGCAGGTCTCGCTCGATCATGATCGTTTCGGCTATCGCCGGAATGCCGGCAAGGCCAAGACGGCTCGACAATTCGCTGTCGTTCATGACGCCGGTTGCGAGCTCCGGCACTTCGGCATGCTGGACGATCAGCGCGCCGAAATGTCCGGCATAGGACATGGCGCGGCGCATCACCTGCGCATTGGCGACGGCACGATCGCCATCGGTGAAGGCGACGGCGCCGGCTTCCTTCAGAAGGCCGATCTCGGTCATCTCCGCGCCGGCGAGGCCCTTGGTGAGCGCCGCCATCGGATGGATGTGGACGATGCCGGTATCGCGGGCGCGGCGTTCGATGAAATCGACAAGGGCGACATCGTCGATCACGGGATGCGTGTTCGGCATGACGATGAGCGTGGTGACGCCGCCGGCCGCCGCCGCAAGGCTCGCGGTGCGCAGCGTCTCGCGATGCTCGGCGCCGGGCTCGCCGGTGAAGACGCGGCAGTCGATCAGGCCCGGCGCGAGAATATGGCCGCGGCAGTCGACGATCTCGACGCCGTCGGGAATGCCATCGCTGAAGAGATTGGGGCCGAGGTCGGCGATCTTGCCATCGGCGACCAGGAGATTGCCGCGTTCGTCGAGGCCGGAGGCCGGATCGACCAGCCGCGCATTGATGAAGGCTGTGCGGCTCATGAGGCTTGCTCGTTCGGCAGGTTACGGGCGAGCGCATCGAGAACCGCCATGCGGACCGCGACGCCCATCTCGACCTGCTCGCGAATGACGCTGCGGTGGATGTCGTCGGCGACGGCGCTGTCGATCTCGACGCCGCGGTTCATCGGGCCGGGATGCATGATGAGCGCGTCGGGTTTTGCGAAGGCGAGCTTCTCGTAGTCGAGGCCGAAATAGTGGAAGTACTCGCGCTGCGACGGGACGTAGGAGCCCGACATGCGTTCGAGCTGCAGGCGCAGCATCATCACGATGTCGGCCCCTTCAAGCCCCTTGCGCATGTCATGGAAGACCTCGACGCCGAAACGGTCGATGCCGGTCGGCAGCAGCGTCGGCGGCGCGACGACGCGGACGCGGGCGCCCATCGCATTCAGAAGCAGAATGTTCGAGCGCGCGACGCGGCTATGCTGGATATCGCCGCAGATCGCGACGGTGAGCCCTTCGAGCCGGCCCTTGCGGCGGCGGATGGTCAACGCGTCGAGCAGCGCCTGCGTCGGATGCTCATGCGCGCCGTCGCCGGCATTGATGACCGAGCAGGAAACTTTCTGCGAGAGCAGTTCGACCGCGCCCGACGAGGCATGGCGGATGATGATGAGGTCGGGGTGCATCGCGTTGAGCGTCACCGCAGTGTCGATCAGCGTCTCGCCCTTTTTGACCGAGGACGAGCCGACCGACATGTTCATCACATCGGCGCCGAGGCGCTTGCCCGCCAGCTCGAAGGAGCTTTGCGTGCGCGTCGAAGCTTCGAAGAAAAGGTTGATCTGGGTGCGGCCGCGAAGGACGGAGCCCTTCTTGTCGACCTGGCGGTTCTGCTCGACATATCCATCGGCGAGGTCGAGAAGGGCGACGATGTCGGCCGCCGAAAGCCCCTCGATCCCCAGCAGATGCCGGTGTGGAAAGATCGGGGCGAGCTGTTTATCCGCGCTGGTCATTAAAGCCGCATTGTATAGGGCCGATTCCGGGGTGCGGCAAGTCTTCAGGGGTGCGGCATTGGAGTTATCCCCGCTTTCGGACCCCGTGATAGGCTTCCTGCCACCGGAAATGGAGGAGATCATGACCGAGCCGATGACCGATCCGAGGGCTTTCGCGACCCATGAGGTGTTCAACCAGCCGCCCGCGCTGGAGGATTACAACCTCTTTACGTCGGACATCGTGCTGGCCGAAACGGTCGAGCGCGAGGGAGCGGGCGACGCCGATGCTTCGCTGACGGCGTTCGGCGCCAAGATCGGGACGGCGGAGGTGATCGACCTCGGGCGGCAGGCAAACGCCTATCTGCCGGTGATGAAGAGCTTCGATCGTTTCGGCCACCGGCTCGACAAGGTGGAATTCCATCCGTCCTATCATCGGCTCATGGCGCTGTCGGTCGAACAGGGGCTGCAAGGTTCGCCCTGGGATCATCTGCTGACGGGCGGACCGGCGAAGCCCGGCGCGGTCGTCGCACGGCTCGCCGGCACCTACATGATGACGCAGATCGAGGCGGGGCACGGTTGCCCGATCACCATGACCAATGCGGCGGTGCCGGCGCTGATGTTTCAGGACAGCCTCGCGCGTGAATGGATCCCGCGGATTCTGTCGCGCAAATACGACGAACGCTTCATTCCGGCGAAGGGGAAGACCGGCGTCACCTTCGGCATGGGCATGACCGAGAAACAGGGCGGCACCGACGTGCGCGCCAACACGACGGTCGCGAAACCGGTCGGCAAGGGCGGACCCGGCGCCGAATATCACATCACCGGCCATAAATGGTTCTTCTCGGCGCCGATGTGCGACGCCTTTCTGGTGCTGGCGCAGGCGCCCGGAGGCATCTCCTGCTTCCTGATGCCGCGCTTCACGCCGGACGGCGCGGAGAATGCGATCCGTATACAGAGGTTGAAGGATAAGGTGGGCAACAAGTCGAACGCCTCGTCGGAAGTCGAGTTTCAGGCGGCGTCGGGCTGGCTGATCGGCGAGGAAGGGCGCGGCGTCCGCAACATCATCGAGATGGCGACCTATACGCGGCTCGATTGCGCGGTGGCGACGGCCGGCATGATGCGCGGCGCGGTGGCGCAAGCGGTCCATCATTGTTCCTACCGCACGGTGTTCCAGAAGAAGCTGATCGACCACCCTCTGATGGCGAATGTGCTGGCCGACCTCGCGCTCGAAACGGAAGCGGCGACGGCATTGTCGTTTCGCGTCGCGCGGAGTTTCGACCGCGCGGCCGAGGACGAGCGGGAAGCCGCCTTCCGCCGCATCATGACACCGGTCGCG
>NZ_DATKFR010000237.1:0-2411 GCF_035511255.1 Parvibaculum sp. | reverse complement strand
CGCTTCTTCTTCTCGCCCGGAAAAACCACGGCAACGAGCCCATCCTCGCTCGCGGCGAGCCTCAGCACGCCGATGGGTGTCTTGAGGCTCGTCACCGCGAGGTCCTCTTTCGCTGTCTGTTTCATTTCGTCCTCCATCAATCGGCGGCGAGCGCGGACGCGCCCACCTCCGGGACCATCCATAAAAGCAGCGCCGCATAACCGCGCCATGGCCGCCAGGCCTCCGCCATCTCCTCGAGCGCGCGGGTCGCGATCGGCGCGCCATTGCCTGCCGATTTGCGCAAGCCGAGATCGGAGGCGGGGAAGGCGTCCGGCTCGCCCACCGCGCGCAGCGCGATGTAATGCGCCGTCCATTCGCCGATGCCGGGCACGGCGCAAAGCGCCGCGATCTTTTCGTCGAGGGTCTGTGCCGGGCTGAAGTCCACCTCGCCCCGCGCCACCGCCCCGGCGAAGGCCTTGAGCGCCGCGATGCGCCCGCCGGTCAGGCCGAGGCCGGAGAGATCGGCGGCGGCCAATGCGGACGGCGCCGGGAAATAATGCGTGAGCGATCCGTCGGCACTCGCAAGCTGTGTCCCTGCGCGGGCGACGACCCGGCCCGCGAGCGTCGTCGCGCCCTTGACCGACACCTGCTGCCCGAGGATCGCGCGCACGCCGAGCTCGAAACCGTCGAAGGCGCCCGGTACGCGGATGCCGGCGGCATGGGCGAGACGCAGCCCGAGCAGCGCATCGTCGCGCAGCGCGGCGGCGATCGCCTGCGGATCGGCATCGAGATCGAAGAGCCGCCGGATGCGTGTCGCGATCTGGCGGACGGGCAACGCCCCGTCGCCCTGAACGCGGATGGAAAGTGCGTTGGGCTTCGGCGACGGCGTGACCGTGATGATGCCGGCGGCGTCTCCGAGCCGAAAGCTGCGGCGATACTGCGTGATACCGATCTCCTCGACGCCGGGAATGGCGCGGATCGCGAGATAGGCGAGCAGCCGCTCCCAGTCGAAGGGCGGCCGATAGCCGAGGCGCAGCGTGATCGCGTTGCCCGCCTGCGCCGGAAGCTCCGCCGACTTGTCGCGCCGAAGCGCCGTCGGTGCAACGCCGTAACTCGCGCGCACGGCGTCGTTGAAGCGGCGAAGGCTCTGATAGCCGGATGCGAAAGCGATGTCGGCGAAGCTCATGCCCGTCTCGGTGATGAGTTGCTTCGCCGTCAGCAACCGCCTGTTGGCGGCGACGGCCTGCGGCGTGGCGCCGACATGCGCGAGAAAGAGACGCCTGAGTTGCCGCGCGCCGAGCCCGACACGCGCCGCGAGCTCTTCGACGCCGTCCTCGTCGAGCGCGCCATCCTCGATGAGGCGCAGCGCCCGGGCGACGGCGGCTTGCGTGCCCGCCCAGGCCGGCGTCCCCGGCGCGGTTTCCGGCCTGCATCTGAGACAGGAGCGGAAACCCAGCGCCTCGGCGGCGGCGGCGCTGGCGACGAAGCGGCAATTCTCCTTCTTCGGCACCCGCGCTGGACAGACCGGCCGGCAATAGATTCCCGTCGAGGTGACGCAGGTGAAAATGCGCCCGTCGAAACGCGCATCCTTTGCCTGGATGACGCGGTAGCAGAAATCTGGATCGAGCAGGTCTGTGTTCATGGAAGGCAGTCTAGCCCCGCCACGGGTTATGCACTCGCCAAAAACGGACATGCCCATGGCGCTGGAGACATCGCGGTTCCTGACAGAAATGTTTGTGCGGCCAATGGGTTGTCAAAAGCCGCGCCGCTGTTAGGCTCGCTGCAATGGCCGGGGAGAGACGGGGAAACCCGCGAAAAGCCGGCGATCTGGGAGGATCGGCATGACGGATGAGGCAAGCGGCACAGTAGCCGCGCCGGCGCGGGGCGTTTCGATCGGATCGGCGGTGATGACGCCAGCCTATCGCAACTATGCGCTGGGCGTGTTGATGCTGGCCTACACCGCGAATTACGTCGATCGCCAGATCCTCTCGATCCTGCTCCAACCGATCAAGATAGAACTCGGGCTCAGCGACACGCAGCTCGGCTTTCTCTCCGGCATCACCTTCGCGCTCTTCTATGCGACGCTCGGCATTCCGATCGCCGTCTGGGCCGACCGCGGCAATCGCCGCAACATCATCTCGCTCGCCCTGACGATCTTTTCGGCGATGACGGTCGTCTGCGGTTCGGTGACGAATTTCGCGCAGCTCGCGCTCGCCCGCATCGGCGTCGGCGTCGGCGAGGCGGGGTCGAGCCCGCCCGCCCATTCGATGATCTCCGACATGTTCCCGCCCGAGAAGCGCGCCGCCGCCATGGGTGTCTATTCGCTCGGCATCAATATCGGCATTCTGATCGGCTTCCTCGTCGGCGGCTGGGTCAGCCAGTGGTATGGCTGGCGCGCGGCCTTCTACGTCGTCGGCGCGCCGGGCCTTCTG
>NZ_DATKFR010000236.1:0-8142 GCF_035511255.1 Parvibaculum sp. | reverse complement strand
TTATGAATAATTATGCGGCGTGCCGGTGAGCAAGACTGCTCATTCTTTCGGGAAGGTGCCGAATTTCGCGAGCTCCACACGGGCGCGAAGTTCGATGTGATCGAGAATATTCGCGAGACCAGGATCGGCGACATGTGCTTTCTGCCCCTCGACGGCCATCAAAAGCCGCGAGAGCTTTTGCTGAGGCACCTGACCGGACAGTAAAGCGAGTTTGATATCATCGAGCATGTCGAGCATCTGCTCGCCGCGGGCAATCGCTCGCTTCGGCGAGTTCAGCGCGTCTCCAACGAAGGATGCTTCCTGAAGAGCCAGAAGCGCATCGACCGCACCGAGCGAGGTCGTGGCGCCGAGGCCAGCCATGCCAACCTCTCTACCTTCTCCCACTCCCTCCGCAGAAAATCCTGAGCCGGCACCCCGCGCCGAAGCCGGGCGCTTGCCCGCCGCCTGCCCCACCTGCCGTGTGCTGCCAATCTTCATCGATAGCCCCTTCGAGCCTCCTCCACCGGAGCAGCCCTTCAATTGCTACGATGCTCCGCATCTCTTAAAGCGACGTTAAGCATGAGCGGGCCCGGCAATTCTTGCCGGATCACTGCAGGAAACAGGGCCCGAACTTGCCGGGCAATGCCGTTCCACACTCATCTCGTTACATCGAAGAACATAATTGAATCAATTACTTAGATGGGTCTGAGGGCGGGAAGTTCCATGGCATGGCTTTCGCTAAGGAGGTCGCACCTGCACGCGTCAAGACGGTCACCTCAATGCTCAGGCATATTGCCACCCTCCTCCGAACCACCGCCAAACTTCTCGCTCTGGCTTGCGCGATCGCGCTCGTCGCGCCGGAAGGGGCGCAGGCCGCCTCGCGCATCAAGGACATTGTCGATGTCGAAGGCGTCCGCGACAACCTGCTCGTCGGTTACGGCCTCGTCGTCGGCCTCAACGGCACGGGCGACACGCTGCGCAACGCCCCCTTCACGCAACAGAGCCTGACCGCCATGCTCGAACGCCTGGGCGTCAACACCCGTGGCAGCCAGATCAAGACGGCCAATGTCGCGGCCGTAATGGTGTCGGCGAACCTGCCACCTTTCGCGCCGCAAGGTACCCGCATCGACGTGACCGTCAGTGCGCTCGGCGATGCGACGAACCTTCAGGGCGGCGTACTGCTCGTCACGCCGTTAATGGGCGCCGACGGGCAGGTCTATGCGGTCGCCCAAGGGTCGGTCGCCACCGGCGGCTTCTCGGCGAAGGGCGATGCCGCATCCGTGGTGCGTGGCGTGCCGACCAATGGCCGTATCGCCAATGGCGCCATCGTCGAGCGCGAAATCGAATTCAAGCTGGCGGAGCTGAAGACCCTGCGCCTCTCGCTGCGCAACCCGGACCTCACCACGGCGCAGCGCGTCTCAAGCGCCATCAATACTTTTCTCGGGACAGCGGCGGCCACGGCGGATAATCCGACGACCGTGCAGCTCACGGTGCCGCCCAGCTATGCCGGTAATGTCGTCAACCTGCTGACGGATATCGAGCAGCTGCGTGTCGAACCCGATCTGCCTGCGCGCGTCGTCATCGACGAAAGCTCGGGCGTGATTGTGATGGGTCAGGATGTGCGCGTCAGCAAAGTTGCGATCGCCCAGGGCAATCTCACGATCAGCGTCAGCGAAACGCCGCAGGTGAGCCAGCCAGCGCCCTTCTCGAATACCGGCCAGACCGTCGTCGTGCCGCGCACAAATGTCAATGTCG
This sequence comes from Parvibaculum sp., assembly GCF_035511255.1. Taxonomy (GTDB): domain Bacteria; phylum Pseudomonadota; class Alphaproteobacteria; order Parvibaculales; family Parvibaculaceae; genus Parvibaculum. The sequence continues at coordinate 6,408 of NZ_DATKFR010000236.1, read as the reverse complement.
ACGAAACCAAGGGCCGCAAGCTCGCGCTTGTCGACGGCAGCATCAGTCTTAAGGAACTGGTGGACGGACTGAATGCGCTCGGCGTCAGCCCTCGCGACATGATCACCATTCTTCAGGCGATCAAATCCGCCGGCGCGCTGCAGGCCGAAATCGAGGTGATGTAAGATGAACAGCCTCTCCACAACCGCCACGGCCTACATCCATACGCCACTCCAGTCGCAGATGGCGGGAGCCGGCAAACACACCAATGCAAAGGCCTGGGCCGCCGCGCAGGAATTCGAGTCTCAGTTCGTCTCAACCATGATGCAATCGATGTTCGAAGGTATAAAATCCGACGGACCGTTCGACGGCGGCCAAGGCGAAGGCATGTTCCGGTCACTTCTCGTCGATCAATATGGCAAGGAAATGAGCAAGGCTGGCGGCATCGGCATTGCCGACAAGATCTATGGCGAAATTCTCAAGTTGCAGGAGCAAGCACGATGAGCGAATTCACCCGCACCGCCGCCGCCGAGCTCTCACCCGCCGTCCTGATGGACCGAATGCTCGGCGTGGCCGAGCAACTCGGCGAGGTTATAGGCCGAGAAACGGCATTTCTTCAGGCGTGCGAACCGCTGAAGATCGTCGACCTGCAGGAGCAGAAGCTCCGCCTCGCGAATGAATATGCAATGGATGTCCGCGCCGTGTCGTTGCGCAAGGATCTGATCGACCGGGCTCCCGCCGAGAAGATTGCAAGGCTCAAGGCCGCCGCGATCAGGCTCGATGAGCTGCTGAAGCTGAACGAGGTCGCACTGGGTGCGGCCAAGTCGGTCTCCGAGCAGTTGCTCAAGTCGGTCGCCAATGCCGTCAGCGAGAAGAAGACACCCGCGCTCGGTTACGGGCGCAATGCTACAATCTCCCGCCCAGCGGCTGGCGCTCCAGCCGCAATTGCGCACGACGCGCGCGTTTGAACCGGCCGCCTGCTGAAAATTAACCCGGCGCTAACCCTGTTCGCGCGAGGGTTGCGCAACAGTTGGGCAAATCCGTCCTGGAGCCATGCTATGCCGGGACGGGCGGGAAAAGGGCGTTTCCATGTCGAAATCCAGCAGGCACGGCTCTGCAAAGCAGATCGGAATGAACCGGGTGCTCGAGCAGGCGCAGGCATTCCATCGCAAGGGCCATTTCGCCGACGCGGAACTTCATTACCGCAAGGTGCTCGCCAAGGACCCCGGCAATGCCGGCGTGGTGCGCCTCATGGCGGTGCTCGCACATGAGGCGGGACGCAATGAGCGCGCGGTCGAACTGCTGCGCAAGGCACTGGCCATCGATCCGAATTACGGCGTCGCTCATCGCAACCTCGGCAACATACTGGCGACAGAAGGAAATCATTCCGACGCCCTTCATCATTACTCCGAAGCGGCGCGTCTCGATCCGCGCGACATCAACGCGCTGATCGAGGTCGCGCGTCTGCAAAGCGACATCTTCGACAACTACGAGGCCGCTCTCGCCGCCTACGATGAAGGTCTCGCTTCCGCGCCCGACGATGCCCGGCTGCATCGCGGACGTGGCAAAGTTCTCGCCGAAATGGGGAGAGCGGATGAAGCCGTCACCGCCATGAGCGAAGCAGCGAGGCTCGCGCCGGACGACGCCATCGTCGCCTATCATCAGGCAACCATCCTCGCGAAATTCGGCCGCAAGGACGAAGCCGTGAAAGCCTTCGAGCGCTCCATCGCTATCAAGCCGGACGACACGGAGGCCTGGATTGCCTATGGCAATCTTCTCGCCACGATGAAGGAGCCGCAAAGGGCCGCAGACGCACTTTCGCGAGCGATCGAACTCGATCCCTATTCCGCGGCTGCCTTCACCAATCTCGGCAATGTGCTCGCCGACGAGGCCATGCTCGACGAAGCGATCGGCGCCCACATGAAAGCCATTCAGCTCGCGCCAGGCCTTTATCAATCTTATACCAACCTCGGCTCCGCCCTTCAGAACGCCTGTCGCCCGGAGGAAGCGCTCGACGCCTATCGCAGGGCAGCCGAACTCAATCCCGGCAATGACGGCGTGCTATGGAACCTGGCGCTTTGCCTGCTTTCCGTGGGCCGCATCACGGATGGCTGGGACATATACGGCTTCGGCTTTGCGAGTGGCATGCGCTCGCCGCTGCGGCCCTTCCCCGGTCTTCTCTGGGAAGGACAGGATCTGACGGGCAAAACCATCATGGTCTGGCGCGAACAGGGCATCGGCGACGACATTCGTTTCTCGACTGTCATTTCCGATCTGATCGCCGAAGCAGGCCATGTCATCGTCGAAACGGATCCTCGCCTCGTCGATCTTTATCAGCGAAGCTGGCCGCAGGCGGCGGTGCGCGCCGAGCAGCCGCGAGCGACCGGGCTCGGCAATTATCCGGCCGAGGACATCGACTTCGACTACACAGCGCCCGCCGGCATCGCCGCGGCGCTGCGCCGCCGCACGCTTCAGTCCTTTCCCAAGGTCTGCAAGCCGTTGGTAGCCGACGTCGAAAAACGCCTCGCAGCCCGCGCCTGGTTGGACAGTCTCGGCGCCGGGCCCAAGGTCGGTCTTACATGGCGTTCGGGCTTGCGTAATCCCATTCGCGATATTTTTGCGACCTCTCTTCATGAATGGGCGAAGCTGCAGGACATCGAAGGCCTGAAGCTTATCAATCTTCAGTTCGGCAATCCGCAGGATGAGATCCGCGACGTCGCCGAAACGCATGGGCTCACCGTCCACGAGATGCCAGGCCTCGATACCCACGGAGACCTTGACGGGACAGCCGCTCTCACGACCGAACTGGATTTCGTGACGGGACTCTGGAACGCCGCGACCGAGATGGCGGGCGCCTTGGGCACACCCGGGCTCGTCTATATGCCGGCACACCACCCGATGCAGCTCGGCACCGGCACCCTGCCCTGGCACCCCACGTTGCAGATTTATCCCGTCATGCCCGGCTTCGAGCATCCGGAGCTACTCGCGCGTATTCTCGGGGATGCCCGCCGTTTTCTCGCCGCCCGCTCGGCCTGACGCTCGCTTCCGCTCTTCAGGCGGAAATTGCCACCCGGCAAAACTCGCCGCCCCGGCAGCGAGTGCCGGGGTCGCAGTCGGGAGAAGAGCGTAACCAATTGATTTTACTTGATAATAAAACTGGCCCGCTCCTTGCTTTATATCGCTTCAGGTAGCGTACAAACGCAAGGATGCTGGAAAATGCTCCGTAGACGAACGAACTGGACGACAGAGATCTAAAGCCACTCTGTGGCAAAAAGATACGCTGTGTGCTCCAACGTTTACTCGGAATTAAGCATTAATTTTCAGTATGACACTCGAGCCGGATTGAGACACGCCGGCAGAACCCAAGAGGGTGATTAAAATGGCTGACGTGGTTCTTTCCAGTGCGATGCGGTCCAACCTGCTGAGCATGCAGGCTACTTCGAAATTGCTGGACCAGACGCAGCAGCGCGTGGCGACCGGCCTTAAAGTCAACAGCGCTGTCGACAATCCCCAGTCCTACTTCACGGCTCAGGGATTGAACGGCCGTGCGTCGGATCTGAATACCCTGCTCGACAACGAAGGGCTGGCCGTCCAGACCATCAACGCCGCGAGCCAGGGTATCGACGCGATCCAGAAACTGGTGCAGCAGGCCAAGGCGACGGCGACCCAGGCTCTCCAGACGACGATCCAGCCGACGACGCTGCAGGAGACCGTGACCGCCCACAACTATTCCGGCGCTCCCGGCACTCTGACGATCAAGGTCGGCAGCAAGTCCGCCGTCACGATCTCACTGACCACCAACATCCAGAGCGCGGGCGACCTCAAGGCCGTCGTGTCGGCAGCCGGCATCCCAGGCCTCACGGTTACGGAGACCCCCTCCGGCCTTCTCAAGTTCACCGTTGCCTCGGGAGACAAGATCACTCTGTCCGGCGACGCGACGACTTCAGGCGCGCTCTCGGACAGCACCAATACCAATGTCTCGTCAAACGGCACCAGCCGAAACAAGCTGATCGACGACTACAACAATCTGCTGACGCAGATCGACCAGTTGGCGAACGATGCCAGCTTCAACGGCATCAACCTGCTCAAGTCGGGTAGCACTCTCGTCGTCAACTTCAACGAAGACCAGAGCTCGAAGCTGACCATTGCCGGTGTGAGTTCGAGTTCGTCCGGCGTCGGTCTCTCCGCTCTCAGCTACGACGACTTCAACGACGACGAGAACATCAAGTCGATCCAGAACGTTGATGACTCCGCAACGAACAAGCTGCGTACCCTCGCCACCTCGTTCGCGTCCAGCCTGTCGATCGTTCAGGCGCGTCAGGACTTCACGAAGAACCTGGTCACCACGCTGCAGACCGGCGCCGCCAATCTCATTACGGCGGATACCAACGAAGAGGGCGCGAACCTTCTCGCCTTGCAGACGCGTCAGCAGCTGGGCGTCCAGGCGCTCTCGATCGCCAGCCAGGCGCAGCAGAGCATTCTGAAGCTCTTCTAAGTTCCGGCTCAAATCCGGGAACGACAATCAACGGGGTCCCATCGGGGCCCCGTTTTACATTTAAGAAAAACCGAACATCTTTTTTGACGCATTTTACCCGTCCTTAAGAACCTCCACCGCATAGTCCTCGCGAGCTCAGGATGAGCCCACGACATTCGTTCCTAGGAAAGGAAAGAGACCATGAGTGGAATTACGCTTACGGCTGGCGTTCGTCAGAACCTGCAGACCCTGCAGAGCACGGCCGACCTCCTCGCGACCACGAACAACCGCCTCGCGACGGGCAACAAGGTCAACAGCGCCGTCGATAACCCGAACTCCTACTTCACCGCCGCGGGCCTGAACAACCGCGCCTCCGACCTCTCCACGCTGCAAGACTCGATGGGTCTCGCGGTTCAGACGATCAACGCGGCGAGCCAGGGCATCGATGCGATCTCGAAGCTCGTTTCCCAGGCGAAGTCGACGGCCAACCAGGCTCTCCAGGCCGATTATCACTCGGCGAACCTCTCCCTCGACGTCACCGCGAAGGACTACTCCGCTTCCGGCGCGTCGAAGACCCTCACGATCAAGATCGGCGACCACGCCTCGACGAGCATCACGCTCACGCAGAACGTCACGAGCGCCGGCGTTCTGAAGGCGGCGATCTCCGCCGCAGGCATCTCGGGCCTCTCGGTTTCGACGAGCGGCACCGCAGTCAAACTGACGGTCGCCTCGGGTGAGAACGTCACGGTCGGCGGTACGTCCACGGCGACGGGCGAAGCGCTCGACAATACCGCGCTGACCTCGACGGATGGCATCGACGATCGTCAGGTCTATGTCGACCAGTACAACAAGCTGCTGACCCAGATCGACGAACAGGCCGGCGACGCGAGCTTCAACGGCGTCAACCTTCTCCAGAGCGGCACGACCCTCTCCGTCGTGTTCAACGAGAAGGGCGACAGCAAGCTCGACATCGAGGGCAAGGATGTGTCCTCGACCGGTCTTGGCCTCACCTCGGTCAGCGACTGGACGTCGAAGACGAAGATCAACGCCACGATCAGCGCGCTCGACAAGGCCACGACGACCCTCCGGGCCCAGTCGACTGCCTTCGGTAACAACCTGTCGGTCGTTCAGAACCGCCAGTCGTTCACGAAGAACATGATCTCCACCCTGCAGACGGGTGCTTCGAACCTGACCCTCGCGGACTCCAACGAAGAAGCCGCGAACCTGCTGGCCCTTCAGACCCGCCAGTCGCTCGCGACGACGGCTCTGTCGATCTCGAACCAGGCCAACCAGAGCATCACGAAGCTCTTCTGATACCGGTCACCTTCTCGACCAGACACGGCGGCGGGGACAAAAGTCCCCGCCGTTTTTTTTGGCCCGAACCGCACGACCGAATCGGGACCTTGAGGTAAGCTTCAGGTCAACCGCACATCGCCAAGGGAAATTACCATGGCCCTCAAAGTCGAGCTCAAGCCGGGGGAGCGCTTCATTCTCGGCGACAGCGTCATCACCAATGACGACCAACGCACGCGGCTCTTCATTGAAGGAGACGCCCCTATTCTGCGGGAGAAGGACATCCTGCGGATGGACGAGGCGGACACGCCCTGCAAGAAAATCTATCTGGTTCTCCAGATGATGTATCTGGCTTCGGATCCCGCCCAGCATCATGCGCTTTACTTCCAGCTGGTCGATGAGGTGCTGCAAGCCGCCCCGAGTACAGCGCCCTACATAGAGGCTGTTAACAGTAAAATTTTAACTGGTGAAATGTATAAAGGGCTGAAGGAAGCAAAAAAGCTCATCGAGTACGAGGGGACACTCCTCAAGAATGCAAAGATCTCATGAAGCCTATAGCCAGACGGCGAAAATGGTCGTCGCCGATCCTCGGGAATTCGATGCCTCCATCCTCCTGAAGGCAGCCGGACGGTTTCAGCGACTTCGCGACAGCTGGAACGACG